>JBBDWL010000029.1:0-43550 GCA_040902895.1 Vicinamibacterales bacterium
GCTAGCGGCGCGCGGCGCCTAGGTCGCCGCTACCCATGGCGATGCGAACGAAACGGCCCCTGCGAGAACCTGTGCGCGACGCGCCGGGGCCGAAGCTGAAGAACTACATCACGCCCGCCGGCTTCGAGCGCCTGAAGGACGAACATCAGTTCCTCATGAACCGCGAACGGCCGGCGGTGACCCGGGTCGTCGCGTGGGCGGCCGGCAACGGTGACCGCAGCGAAAACGCCGACTACCAATACAACAAACGCCGGCTGCGCCAGATCGATTCGCGGATTCGGTTCCTGTCGAAACGCATCGACGCCGCGGAAGTCATCGATCCAGCATCACCACGGCCGCAAGCCGCGGCGAAGCGAGTGTTCTTCGGGGCGACGGTCGCCTACAAAGACACCGCCGGACCCGAACACGTCGTCCGCATCGTCGGCATCGATGAAGTCGATCTGAAACGCGGGTACATCAGCTGGATGTCGCCGCTGGCGCGCGCGCTGATGAAAGCGACTCCCGGCGACCGCGTCGTCGTGCACGCGCCGAAGAAGACCAGACATGTCGAGATCGTCGATGTCGAGTACGCACCCATTCCGATGGACCCGTTCCGCGAACCCCCGGGCGCCGAAGCAGGCCGCGGCTAGTTGGCGCGCAGCGCGACGGTCGGATCGACCCTCGTGGCGCGAAGCGCCGGGATGTACGAGGCCAGGAGCGACGCGGCAAGCAGGATCAGCGGCGCTGCCGCCAGCACCACTGGTTCGATGCTGCTCACTCCGTACAGGATGCCCTGCAGGACCTGGCCGGCGCCAAGCGCCAACACCAGGCCGATCGCAATGCCGATGGCCGTGATGCGGCCGCCCTCTCGCAGCACCTGCCACAGCAGCGCGCGTGGGTGTGCGCCGATGGCGATCCGGATGCCGAACTCGCGCGTACGCCGCGAGACGACGTACGACTTGACGCCGTAGACGCCGAGGACGGCCAGTAGCAGCGCGATGCCGCCGAACGCCGAGAACACACTGGCGCCGGCTCGATAGATCAACAGGTTGAGACCCGCGTCGAGATGACCCCGCCATGTCGCGACACCGAGGACCGGCAGACGGCCGTCGACGTCGCGCACGACGCGGGCGATGGTGCCCAGCATCGGGCCTTCGTCCACATGTCCAGCCACCCGAAGCTGCAGAGTCATAGCGCTCTCGTAATGGTGTCCGAGCGGCACGTAAACATGGGGGTACGGCCGGGGATTACCGAGCGAGTGGTTCACCGCCGGCATGACACCGATGACGAGGATTGGCTGCCTCGCTTCCGGTCCCTCGGCGTCCAGAAACTGAATCAGCCGTCCGAGTGGGTCCTCCCCCGGCCACAGCTTCTCCGCGAGCACGTCGTCGATGATCGCCACCCGTGCTCCGGCACCCGGTGTCAGTTCGGCGGCGCTGAAGTCACGGCCGCCAACCATCGGAAGGCCCAGGACCCGAGCGTAGTCGCGGCCGATGACGGTGAACACGGCGTCCACAGACGTCGATTGCGCATCGGCGGCGCCGGCCCGAGCCACCTCGCGGCTGTCCTCGAATCCCGTGAAAGGAAACCCCGATCCAATCGTGACGGCTTCCACGCCCGGCACCGTTGGCAGCCGATCCACCAGCGCGAGATGCGCCTGCCGCCCTCGCGCTTCGTCGTACCCGGCCAGAGCCGGATCGACTTCCACGATCAATCCGCCGTCGAGACGAAACCCGGGGTCGGCCATGGTCGCCTTGATCGCGCTCATCATGAACAGACCGCCGGACGCGAGCAGCAGCAGCGAGAGCGCGATCTGGCCGATGACCAGGACATTGCCGATCCGAAGGCCTCCCCGCCGGCGTCCGTCGTCGCCCCCCGATGAAAAGTCGCGCTTGAGATCGGTCGCGGCCACACGACCGGTCAGGGCCAGCGCGGGCCCGGCACTAAAGACCAGCGTAGCAATCAGACTGAACGCCATCATGCCGAGGAGGACTCGCCAGTCGAGACTGACGTCGGGAAGACTTACGGCGACGGGGAGCAGGGGACGCAACGAGGCCAGCAACGTCCTGGCCGCCCACGTCGAGAGCAACAACCCGACCGCGCCGCCGGCCAGCGCGAGGAGTAACCCTTCGGTGAGGAGTTGCCGAATGAGGCGCGATCGGCCGCCACCGAGTGACGACCTGACCGCCAGTTCCTGCCGGCGCACGTGACCGCGCGCCAGCAACAGATTCGCGAGGTTGAGGCACGCTACGAGCAGGACGATCACCGGCATGAGCATGAGGAGGACCGCCAGACCCGCAAAGGAGCCCCTCCCCGCACCTGGCATGAACATGAGACGCATCGACGGCCTGGACATATCGAGGGAGTAGCCGGCGTTGACCGCCGGAAACGCCTGCTCGAGTCGCCGGCCAATGGTGGCGAGGGCCACCTCGGCTGTCTCGTCTGATATGCCAGGCCGGAGCCGTCCCACGACGTCCAGCTCGTGCGCCTCGCGCGCACCGAGCGCGCGTCCCGCTCCGCTTTTCATCGTGAACGTCTCGTACGCGCCGAGCGGCAGCCAGACCTCTGGTCCGGGGATGCTCGTCCCCGCGAATCCCTGCCGCGCCACACCGACGACCGCGAATTGTTCGCCGTTGATGCGCACGAGCCGGCCGAGCGTGTCCGGACCTGCGCCGAGCTGTTCCCAGAGCGGATAACTGATGATCACCACACGGATCGCGGCGCCGGGGCGTTCCTCTTCCATGGTGAAGGGGCGTCCATGCGCCGGCGGCGCACCGAAGACCTCGAAGTAGTTTGCTGTCGCCGCGGATGCCAGCGCGCGTCGCGGCCGGTCGCCGGCATCCAGACCGACGAAGCCAGTCGAGTAGGCCGCCATGCTCTCAAAAATGTCGGTCGTGCCTTCCTGGAGATCGCGGTAATTCGGGTAGGAGAAGTCCCGCCCTCCTCCGAACGGCGTCGTACTGTCGCTGTCCACCTCCACCACGGCGTCGGCCCCTGCGTACAGCGGACGCAGCAGCAGACCGTTGATAAGGCTGAACATGCCGATGTTGACGCCGATGCCGAGCGCGAGCGTCACGATCGCCGTCAGCGCGAAGCCGGGACTGTGGAGGAGCGTCCGCCACGCGAAGCGTGTGTCCTGCACCAGGTCGTCGAGCCACCTCCAGCCCCAGGCATCGCGCGCCTCCTCCCGCAGGCGCAGCGTGTTGCCGAATGCCGGCGGCTCTCCCATCTCCGCGCGGTGCGCCTCCATCTCCTGGCGCAGGTCGTCCTCCCGCGCCCCACGCCGGAGCAGGTAGCCGAGACGACGAATCCACTCACCGATGATTGCCATACCGACCCTCACGCCTCATCGAGCAACACATCGATCGCGCTCGCCATCCGCCGGTACTCCGCCACCTCCGCGTCGAGCTGCCGGCGTCCGCCGGGCGTGATGCGGTATTCGCGCACCTGCCGCCCCGATTCCGATGCGCGCCACGCGGCTTTCACCCAGCCTTTGATCAGCAGTTTCTGAAGCGCGGGATAGAGCGAGCCCTCTTCGACGCGGAGCTCTTCGCCCGACAGCAGATGGATGCGCTGGGCGATCGCGTAGCCGTGCAGCGGCTGGGTCTTCAGCACGCGCAGCACCAGCATCATGAGGGTGCCGGGCGGAAGTCCAGTGTCCCTAGGCATCGTCTAACTATGCCTATCCTATGCCGCGCGGCTGCGTTGTCAAGTGCCCTGGCGGTAGAATCAGCGCCATGTTCCACCTGCGAGTCGCCCTGCGCTCGTTGTGGCGCCAGCCGTCGTTCCTTGCGACGGCGGTGGGTGCGCTTGCGCTCGGGATCGCGGCGCCGACGGCGCTGTTTGCCGTCGTCCATGCCGCCCTGCTGCGTCCGCTGCCCTACCCGAACGCCTCTGACATCTACACCGTACGCACGACGATGACCGACGGACGATTCACGATCGGGCTCGTGGCGTCCGAAGAGCTGGCATCGCTGCGGCGCGCGACTGACGTCGTCACCCACGCCGCCCTGGTGTTGCGGTTCGACGACAGTCTGGGGGGCGACGATGCCGGGAACGCGCGACAGATCGTCGGCCATGCCGTGTCGGAGGGATTCTTCGATCTGTTCGGCGTGCCGATGGCGATGGGCCGCGCGTTCACGCCCGACGACCATGCGGCGACGACCGTCCGTTCGGTAGTGCTGTCGGGGCGCGCGTGGAGGACGCTCTTCTCGGCCGATCCGCAGATAGTCGGCAAGACGATCCGGCTGGCCACGAGCGGTCCGGCCGTGGTCGTCGGGGTGGCGCCAGACTCGTTCGACGCGCCACATGGCACCGACCTCTGGGCTGCCGGCCGATGGCAGGAAAACATCGGACACGTGTTCGACGCGTATGTGTGGCTGAAACCAGGCGCCGCGCCGGCAGCCGTTCAGGCATCGCTTGGTCCCATGTGGGACGCGCTTGGCCAGAAATATCCCGACATGGCGAAGAACCGCATCTTCGTCTTCCGGCCGCTGCTCTCGTCGATCGTCGGCGACCTCGGACCGATCGCGCTCATCGCGTTCGCGGCAACGGCGCTGCTGCTGCTGCTCGCGATTGCCAACGTCGCGAACCTGCTGCTCGCGCGAGGCGCGGCACGGGCCCGCGAGCTCGCCGTGCGCGTCGCGGTTGGCGCCAGCCGCTGGCACCTGGTTCGACAGCTCCTGGCCGAGTCGATGGTGATCGCCGTCGCAGCGGCCGCGATTGGCATTCCTCTCGCGTACGCGGCCGTTCGCGCGATTGTCGTCATCGGCGGCGACGCGTTGCCGCGCGCAGACGGTCTTCGCTTCGATCCCATGGTCGCGCTCTTCGCCGCGAGCGTGATGATGCTCGCCGGCATTGCCGTCGGCCTGCTGCCGGCGCTGACCACCGCGGATGTGCGCCTGATGAGCGTCGCCAACGAAGGCGGCCGCGGCGGCACGGGCGGTATCCGCACGCGCCGGCTCCTCGCGGCGCTGGTGGTGTGCGAGATCACGCTCGCGATTGCTCTCGTCGCCGGCGCGGGCCGCCTGCTGCTCAGCGCGCGCAATCTCCTCGACGTCGATCCGGGATTCTCCGCCGAGGGCCGGCTGGTCGTCGATGTCCTGTTGCCGCGGTTTCCGTACATGACCGACCCTGCCAGGGCCGAGGCGTGGTCCTCCGAGGTGACGCGCCGGCTTCGCGAGCTTGGCGCGACACAGGTCGGCATGGCGACGTCGCTGCCGCTTCGCCGCGAATGGGACTCGACGTCGTTCACCGACATCATCGGCCGCCCCGTCGCTCCGGAGTTCCGTCCGAACGGCCGTGTTCGCACCGTGAACCACGAACTGTTCGAGACCCTCGACATCCAAATCCGGCGCGGACGCGGATTCACCGCCGCCGACCGGTCGGACACCGAGCCTGTCGTGATTGTCAACGAAGCATGGGTCGCGAAGTTCCTTCCCGCGGGAACCGATCCGCTCCGCGAGCGCCTCGCGGGCCTCTCTTTTCGCCGCGTTGGAAACAGGTTCGAAGCGCGGACGTCCGCCATCATCGGGGTGGCCGCCGACGTCCGCTATTCCAGTCTCGATCGCGCCGCTGAACCTGTCGTCTATGTCGTGGAGAGGCCCCAGCCTCCGCTGCGGCGAAGCTATGTCGTGACGTCGGCCGACGGCCGCCCCGAAGAGCTGATTCCCCAGATTCGCTCGGCACTGGGCCAGCTCGATCCCCGCGTGCCGCTGCAGTTTGAGACGATGGATGATGTGGTGACGAAGTCGCTCGTGTGGTCGCGCCTTGGCGTGCTGCTGATGGGCACGTTCGGCGCCGTCTCGCTGCTGCTCGCGGGCACCGGCGTGTTTGGCGTGCTGGCGTTCGTGGGCGCGCAACGCCACGGTGAAATGGCCGTACGTCTCAGCCTCGGCGCCACACGCGCCGGCGTGTTCGGTCTGATGCTCGCGCAGGGCGTGCGCGTCGCGCTCGCCGGCGCCGTCCTCGGCACCCTCCTCGCGTGGTGGATGGGGCGGCTGATGAGCGGGTACGTCTATCAGGTCAGCGCGGCCGACAGCATGGTGCTTGGCGGCAGCGCTCTGGTCGTGACGCTGGTCGCGCTGGCGGCGACGCTCGCGCCGGCTCGCCGCGCGGCGACAGTTGACCCCTCGCGGGCATTGCGGATGTAGACTGCCGGACATACAAGGGAGGATGAAACCAATGCGCTGCCGAAATCTGCTCGTTTGCACGGTCGCCTTTACCGCGGCTCTCTTCTCGACCAGTCCGGCCTCCGCTCAGAACGAGGCGCGATTCGGCGTGTGGGTGAACGCCACCAATCCCAACAACGTGATGACCTACGAGCCGTTCGAGAAGGGCGGCAGCAAGCTCACCGTGAGCAACCCCAGTCGACCGGAAGCTTCGTGGGGCTACGTGACGTTCTTCGACGGCAAGTTCCGTCCGGTTACCGGCCAGGAGGGCTCCGAGACCGCGGTCGAGGTGATCAACGACAAAAGCATCCGCATCTACAACAAACGGAACGGCGTTGTGTACCAGGTGGTGATCAACACGTTGTCGGCCGACAACAACACGATCAGCAACGAGTACATCCGGATGGACAAGGAAGGCAAGATCACGGGCGTCACGCACGCGACGTACCACCGCAAGAAGTAGCTAACGTGCGCGAGACGTTTTCTTTCGCAGCGTCCTGAACGTAATCGAATACCGCAGCGCGTCGACTGCCGGGATGCTGTGCTCGAAATCGCCGCGCGCTACGCCGGTGATCAGATACGCCGAACGCGGCGCGAGCGTGAGTTCGTGGGTCGTCTTGCGCGGCGCACGATTGGCCGACTTCGCGAGTTCTGACGGAGAAACGTACGGCCGCAGCTTCATCCGGCACGCCGACAGCAGCGATACGCCCGCGACCATGCCGTACTGCGGCGCGTCGCGATGCCAGCCAATGGGCGCGCCGGGATGATATTCATTGATCAACGCCATCGCGAAAGCCTCGGCCTCTACGCCCGCCCATTCCGCGCATCGCGCGCGCAGCGAAGACAGAAACTCCGGAATCGGCCCCGCCGGGCCCTCGTCATACGACTGGCCGTAGAACGCGACCCGGCGTTTCGCCACCACGCCGCGCATCTCGAACAGCGCAAATTCGATCGCCTCGATGTGGCGAATCAGCTCAGCTTCCTCCTCGCGCGAGATGAAGTCTTCGCGATAGTCGAACCCGTCCGGAAGGTCTGGCTCGAACAAGCTCATGTCTGAAGAGCTCCTGCACGAACCCTGCCCCCGCAACCGGGAATAATCAACCGGGTAGAATTTCGACGCGCTCGAAGACGGCAAAGCGGAATGATCCCGCGCGTCGTCCAGAAGTCACGTCAGTGCTTGCTGACAGGTGTGCTCAGACTGCCGATTTGTCGTCCGCCGATCGAGACCTCAGCCCGAAGGGCGTAGCGGCCAGGCGGGAGGGAGTCAACCGCAAATTGCGCATCGGCGCGCAGCATACCGGCGCCGGGTGTCAGGTTTGCGATCTTTTCTTCAACGCTCTTGCCGTTGACGTCCACGAGCGCGAACCGGACAGCAAGGTCCGGCGGCAAGGCGGTCAACGCATACAGTTCGAGCATGCTGGTCAGCGCCTTCACGTCGCTGGGGAGATCCTCAACGACAAGGAGGCGCATCCGCCCGCCTGGATCCGGCGTCCAGGTGAGAAGGTCGCTGGTCTGGAAGTCTCCCAAGACGTTGAGCGACGCGTTGATGGGCATCGAGACCGCACCGACGTTTCCGCGGGAATCTCCCACCGCTGCGCGAAGCTGATAGGGCCCCTGCTGGACCGGGATGGCAAATGTGATCGCGTAATCAGCATTGCTGACCGCCGGCACGGTGCGCTTGCCACTTTTCAACTCGCCCGTTCCATCCAGGACACCGAAGATCGCCTCGAGGGGCCCGTCGACCGAGCTGGGCACGCTGATCACGGTGCCAATTTCAATTTGTCCGGGCGTTCCGCCTCGGCGAACGATCGCGCCGAGGGAAATCGGCACGCCATAGAGTGTTTCGCCGCGCTTGATCGCAGACGTCATGCGTTCCGCCGCCGACAAAGTCGCTTCTGGTTCCGGCGCTGCCGCGTAGTGACTGGCCAACGTCAACACACCGGGTCGCTTCACCTTGGCAGAAATTGAGAGGTCCTGCCCAGGTTTTGTCTCGGCCGGCAATGCGATGCCTAGCCGGTAGACCGCCGACGCCGACGCAGTAACCCGATCGAAGAAGCGGTGCGGCTGGCCAATCACCCGATAGAACTGGCCCCCCGCCATGTCGGTCATTGTCTGCGCGCCACGAAGCAGCACGCGGTCGTCGTCGCGGCGAAGCTGCGCTCGGCCCGGATGGACCGCGCCGTCTACTCCGCTGGGCCTGTCCGCGAGGTCGATGTCGCCCTCTTGCACCATCGTCGCGATCTGCACGCCCGCCCGGGCCGCTGCTTTGGCCACCGGCAGCAAATCGTTGACGGTCTTCGTAACCGGGATCCCGCCGGAGAGCAGGACGATGTACTTGATACCGGGTGCTCCTTTCAACGATTCGAGGATCGATTCAAGTGCGTCTAGTTGACTTCTGCGATTCGCCCTGACCTGTTGCACGATTTGTCTCGCGCGATCGGGTACACGATCCGCACAGTCGCTGGCCGAGCGCAAACGATCGATGCTTCGATTCCTCATGGCCTCCGCGAGTTTCGGATCGAAACACTCCCGCAGCATGATGTCCTTCGCCTTGGACTCGAGGCCACCCTCTTCGATGTCGAAGGCCTCGCCGATGCCGACCATGGGCGGATCGATCACAGTTGCGGGATTCGAGAAAACCCCGACGGCTCGTTTCAACGCGTCAACCACGGCGCGACGATCCCGAGTGGGGTTGATGGACCCATTGCCGCTGGTGAGGGCAAATCCGACGAAGTCCGAGGAAGGCAGTTGCGACACGAAGGCCTCAGCCGACACAAACAGAGCCTTACCCGCGCCAGGTTCAAACGACAAATCGTCGACGACGACCACGAACACGCGTGACTGGCTGGGCAACGAGGCGTTAACGGCAGTCCGGCGGGCCGATAGTCCCGGAAGCAATGGCTCCGCGGGAGAGGTGGCGGGGACGTCTACTGTGTTCTGGATAAACGCGAGCGTTTGGACCGGCTGTACGGAGCCGTTGATCTTGACCTCAAAATCGTCCGGCTGCAGTCCCGCCACCGGTTTGCCGTCACGATCAAGCGCCGTGACGTCGAGGGTCAGTAGCGTTGTAGTCGTCGTAAAGGTTGGGCGCTGCTGGCCACCGGTCGGGGGCGGTCCCTGCGAAGTTGCCGGGAGCAATACGAGCAGAAACGCAACGCCAAGTCTCATAGGGTCTCCTATCTACGAGTACCTGGGCGATCATACGCTCGAAGGACCTCGCAGGATGCGCGGCTGCGACCGCTGCCCTTCTGCCGCGCCCAGGCGCGTGGTAGTGCCCGCGGGCCTAAAGGCCTGCGCCACCCCTGAGCAGCGCCCGCACCGCGGCGATTTCGTCGGCGTTGACCGTGTGGCCCATGCGCGGGTAGATGCGCTCGTCGACGTCGGCCTGCATGCGGCGGAAGACCTCGGCGGCCTCGTGTACGCGATCGATCGGGATGTGCGGATCGACATCGCTGCATCCGAGAAACGCCGGCGTGCCCTCGAACGATCCGGGATAGTCGCGCGGCGTGCCGTGAGGTCCGATCAGCCCGCCGCTGAGGGCCACGACGGCGGCGTAGCGCCGGGCATGGCGCGCCGCGAACTCCAGAGACAGGCACGCGCCCTGTGAGAATCCCAGGAGCACGACCCGCTCGGGCGGCATGCCTTCCGCGCCGGTCGCGGCAACGAGCGCGCCGATCTTTGCCAGGCCCGAGCTCAGTCCGGGCTCATTCCGCTCCATCGCCGTCATGAACGGGTACGGATACCAGGTATTGCCCGCCGCCTGCGGCGCGAGATACGCCACATCAGGCACGCGCAGGGCCGCAGCGAGGCCGAGCATGTCATCGGCACCCGCGCCGCGTCCGTGCACCATGATCACCGCGAGCCGCGCGTCGCCGAGCGGCACGCCCGCATGCAGCACCGGCTGCGCGCCGTGTGGATCGGCCGGCATCCGTGCATTATCCATCGCACAGAGCATTGGTCGAAGGCCTTCGACAGATACAATCAACGGTGTCGATGAAGGTTCTGCTCCGGTTCGCGGCGCTCTCACTGGTGCTCGCCGCCGCCATGGCCGCCCAGCAGCCGGCCGTCTACACGATCCTGTCGCGTGACGGACGCAAGCCGCTGCCGTTTCGGGTTCAGGGCGGCCAGGAAATGTTCACGCTCGCCGATCTCGCGGCTGCATTCGGCGTGACCGTCCGCGAAGACGTTGCCGCCGGCGGCATCATCGTCACCACGCCACAGAACAGAACGATCGTGCTGACGCCGGGACAGGCACTCGCCTCAGTCAACGGCCGCGTGGTCTCGCTGCCTTCGGCTCCGGTGCGCGATGGACGTGTCTGGCTCGTACCTGTGGAGTTCGTCACGCGCGCGCTCGGCCCCGCGCTCAATACGCGCCTCGACCTGCGAAAGCCGTCGCACCTGATTGTCGCCGGCGATCTGCGCGTGCCGGACGTTGCGGTGTCGGTCGAAGGCGACGCGGCGCAGGCGCGCGTCAACATCGACATCGCGCCGTCGATGCCGCGCGCAGTCACGCAGGAGGGCCAGCGTCTGATCGTCCGGATAGAGGCCGATGCGATCGATCTGCGGCTGTCGCAACCGGACAATCGCGAGATTGTCGCAGGCGTGCGCGCGGGTGATACGCCGCAGACGGTCGTCGTGGAGCTGGGACCGAAGGCCGCGGGATTTCAGATGTCGGTGCAGCCGGGCGAGCGTGGCGCCGAGCGTGTAGTCATCGCCGTTCCCGCGCAGGGCGCGCTGCCGCAAATGCCGGTGCCGCCGGCCGTCCCGGTCGAACCTCCGCCGCTGCCCGACTTTTCGGTGGGCGGCATTCGCACGATCGTGGTCGATCCCGGACACGGCGGCGACGATCCTGGCGCGCGCGGTCCCGGCGGCATCGACGAGAAATCGATCACGCTGGCCATCGGACATCGCCTGAAGGCGGCGCTCGAAGCGCGGCTTGGGGTGCGTGTGCTGCTCACCCGCGACGGCGACCGCGCCATGCGCATCGACGAGCGAACGGCACTCGCGAACAACAACAAGGCCGACCTCTTCATCAGTCTGCACGCGAATGCGACCGTCACATCGGCGCCGGCCGGTGCCGCCGTGTTCACGCTGGCGCTCGAGGGCTATGCACCGGAAGCGCAGCCCAGTGCGGCCCCCGCGCAGTCGCTGCCGGTGTTCGGCGGCGGAGCGCGCTCGATCGAAATCATCCCGTGGGATACCGCGCAGATCCGCTGGCTTGCCGATTCCGAGCGGCTCGCGGGTCTGGTGCATGCGGAACTGGGCGCGCGCGTGACAATGCATCCCCGCGCGCTCGATAAAGCGCCGCTGCGTGTCCTGATTGGCGCGAACATGCCGGCCGTGCTCGTCGAAGCAGGATTCCTGACGAACCCGGAGCAGGAAAAGGCGCTCGCGGGCGATGCACTGCAGAACGAGATCGCCCAGGCGCTGGTCGCCGCGATCCTGCGCTATCGCGACGGCCATTCGGCAAGCTCAGGCCAGGGGTCCCCTCCCGGAGGCGGCCGGTGATCGCCTGGCTGTCGAAGCGCATCATCATCGCCGCCGTCATGGGTGTGGGCCTGCTCATATGGCTGCTCTTCTGGGGCGTGCCGTCATGGCTCAATCGCGACACTCCAGCGGCCAGGCAGGCGGAAGAACAGGCGCCGGCCCAGGGCCGCCGGATCAGCGCGACGCTCTTCTTCGTCGCGCCCGACGCGCAGAACCTCGTTGCCGTCCCTCGCGAAGTGCCGTACGGGGCGACGCCGTCCGAGCAGGCCCATCACATCGTGACGGCGCAGCTCGGCGCGCCGCCGGCATCGCTCCACACCGCCATTCCAAAAGGCACCGTCCTGCGCGGCGTGTTCCTCTCCGAGACCGGTGAGGCCTTCGTCGATCTGAGCGCCGAAGCGGCCACCAATCACAGCGGTGGATCGCTTGCCGAACTGTTCACCATCTATTCCATCGTCAATGCCGTGACCGTCAGCCTGCCGTCGGTGCGCACGGTGCAGATTCTCATCGACGGCCGCGAGGTCGACACGCTGGCGGGACACGTCGATCTGCGGCATCCTCTGCCGAAGAACACCACATGGGTCAAACAACCGTGACACGAACCGACGGGCGCGCGGCCGACACGATCAGGCCGACGCGCATTACACCCGATTTCACGATGCACGCCGAAGGCGCCGTGCTGATCGAAGTCGGTCACACGAAAGTCATCTGCACCGCGAGCGTCGAGGATCGCGTGCCTCCGTTTCTGCGCGGCACGGGCAAGGGCTGGGTGACTGCGGAGTACGGGATGCTGCCGCGCGCCACGACCACGCGCACGCAGCGCGAGGCCTCCGCCGGCAAGATCGGCGGCCGCACGCAGGAGATCCAGCGGCTGATCGGCCGCTCGCTCCGCTCGGTGACCCGGCTCAACGAGCTGGGCGAGCGCACGATCTGGATCGACTGCGATGTCATCCAGGCAGATGGCGGCACGCGCACGGCGGCAATCACGGGCGGATTCGTGGCGATGGCCATCGCCCTCGACAAGATCCGCCAGCGCGGGCTGCTGTCGCAGATCCCCATTCAGGACTACGTCGCCGCCACCAGCGTGGGGGTGGTCGGCGGAACCCCCATGCTCGACCTGGCCTACGACGAAGACTCCAAAGCCGACGTCGACATGAACGTCGTCAAGACCTCGAAAGGCCTGTTCATCGAAGTGCAGGGCACGGCCGAGGGCCCACCCTTCCCTCGGGACACGCTCGACGGCCTGCTGACGCTGGCCGATCGTGGGATTGCATCCTTGATAGGCATCCAGCGCGAGGTTCTCAACGTTTTAACCTCGGGGCGCATCTAAACCTTCCGGAAGCACTTAGGTTCCGGAGGTTTCTCAAATGAAGCGTGTGTTTACAGCCGTAATCGTGGCGGCGGCGGTGGCTTCGGCATCGGCCGCGGAATGGGTCGTCGCGCGCGGTCCGCAGCAGGCCGCGCCCCGCGCCGACATCGAGGGCACCTGGTCGGCCCGCGTGCGTGTGCCGGAAAAGGCTGACGGCCAGCGAGTGCCGCAGCTCCAGCTGCAGATGATGATCGACGATGACGAGGGCGGGCGGAACCGGGGCAACTGGGGCCAGTCGGTGCCCCTGGCTGCGTTCACTAGCCTCCCCTCGAATCTGGACGCCGCACAGGACGTGAAGTTCGAGCTCCGCCGCGATGCGGGTGTGGTCCTGTTCCAGGGCCGGTTCGAATCGGGCCGCGGCGTCGGCCATCTGTTCTTCACCGCGAATCGCGAGTTCGAGCGCGCCATGGAACAGCAGACGCGCGATACCGTTACCGATCGCGAGCTCCTGTCGTTTGCGCTGATGGACGTCAGCCGCGCGTTCGTCACAGAGCTGCAGTCGCTCGGCTACACGAACCTGCGCGAGGACGAGCTGGTTGACTGGGCGATTCACGGCCGCCGCCTCTTGAAGACACGCCGCGGCAGACTTTAGCCTGTTGCGGTGCCGCCCACGCTGCTCGTCGCCACGACGAACCCCGGAAAACTGGAAGAGATTCAGGCGCTCCTCGATGGAGCGCCTGTTCGTCTCGTCACGCTGGCTCGGTTTCCCGATCTGCCGGAGCCCGAGGAGACGGGCACGACATTCGCGGAGAATGCCCTCATCAAGGCTCGCGCGTACGCGAGTCGCACTGGTCTTCCGACGGTTGCGGAAGATTCCGGTCTCGAGATCGACGCGCTCGGCGGCGCGCCGGGCATTCAGTCGGCGCGGTATCCCGGACGCACCTATGCGGACAAGTTCGCCGGTTTGTATGCGCGGCTGCAGGACATGCCGCGGCCGTGGACGGCCCGCTTCGTGTGCGAGCTTGCGTGTGTCGACAGCGGCGGCGCGCCGCTGTTCACATCGCGCGGGACAGTCGAAGGCGAGATTGCCGGCGCGCCGCGAGGCGATCGTGGCTTCGGGTACGACCCGATCTTCTTGTATCCGCCGTACGGGAAGACACTCGGCGAAGTCGCGGGCACCGAGAAGCTTGCGGTCGTGCACCGCGGCAAAGCCTTCCGCGCCTTCCGGCGCTGGCTAGAAGACAATGGCGCGCTCCGTCTCTCGTGAAGAGCTACTGAAAGGTAAAGTGTAAATTGTAAATAGCATTGTCTAGCGCGGTTTTCACTTGTACATAGTACGGCGACATGGTACTTCTGCGCGCACGGAGGTGAACGTGGCGCCGTATTCGATGGATTTGCGGACGCGCGTCCTGCGCGATAGCGATGCCGGGATGGAGTCCTGGGCGGTGGCGGAGAAGTACGCGGTCAGTCGCGCGTGGGTCGATCGGCTGAAGCAGCGCCGCCGGGAGACCGGCGAAGTGGCCCCGCGGAAGCAAACGCGGTGGCGGACCCCGATCCTGACGCCCCACCTCGCCCGGCTCCAGCAGCTGGTCGCCGAGCAGCCGGATCGGACGCTCGCCGAACTGCGCGAGGCCTTGGGGACCGCGGCGAGCGTGACGACGATCTGGCGGGCGCTCGAGCGGCTGGCGATCACCATCAAAAAAAACGGTACGCGCGTCCGAGCAGGATCGGGCCGACGTCGTCGCCGCGCGTCTCGCCTGGCGCGCGATCGCGCCGACGATTGACCCGGCGCGCTTCGTGTTTCTCGACGAGAGTGGCGTCGCGACAGACATGCTGCGCCGCGATGGCCGCAGCCCGCGCGGCCAGCGGGTACGCGACCATGCGCCCCACGGGCATTGGCGCACCAGCACGTTCGTCGGGGCCCTGCGTCTGACGGGCCTCACCGCCCCCGCCCTGTTCGACGGCCCGATGGATGGCGAGACGTTTCTCGCCTACCTCGATCAAGTCCTCGTGCCCACGCTCCATCCCGGCGACATCGTCGTCATGGACAATCTCGGCGCCCATCACGTCGACGGGGTCCGGGCCCGCGTGGAAGCCGTCGGCGCGGCGCTCTGGTATTTGCCGCCCTACAGCCCCGACCTGAATCCCATCGAGTTGTGGTTTGCGAAGCTCAAAGCGGTGCTCCGCACGGCGCGTCAGCGCACGGTCGACGATCTCTGGGCCACCGTCGGCGCCTCGCTCGCCTTGTTCTCGCCCACCGAATGCCGAAACTATTTTCGTCACTGCGGCTATCCGGCCGCTATAGGCTCATGAAAACCGCGCTAGTGCGCCATTGGCTACACTAAAGCGGCAGCAATAGCCAAATAGACAATGCTATTTACAATCTACAATTTACATTTCGCGATCTTTTAAGCGTGAGCGCCGCTCGATGTACTGCACGGCGACCCAGCAGGTGGCGGCCCACGCGACGCCCGTGACCCAGCCGGCCAGCACGTCGCTGGGATAGTGCACGCCAAGATAGACGCGGCTGAACCCCACGAGACCAGTCGCGGCCATGGCCACGCCGAGACAATAGAGCCGCGCGGTGCGGCCTTGCACCACTTCGAACAGCAGGACGCCAATCGTCAGGTACACGATGGCTGACAGCGCGGCATGTCCGCTCGGGAAGCTGGGTGTGAATACTTCACGCAGGTGCGGCACGACGCTGGGGCGCGGGCGCGCGAACACGGCTTTCATGAGCGCGTTGATCATGAACCCGCCGGCCGTCGAGACGAGCAGCAGCAGCACGAGCCGCCGCTGGCGGTGAATCCAGAGAAACCCCGACACGGCCAGCACCAGGAGCAGCAGCACCACCGAAGAGCCAAGCGCCGTGATGTCGATGCCGACTTCCCGCAGCCACGCTGGGCCGCGCGGGAGTCCAGGATCGTCGGCGCGGCGAAACCACTGCACGATCGCCTCGTCGAGCTTCTGCGTGTCGCCTTCCATCACCACGCCGGCGACGGCCAGAAACACGATCCCGGCGATGGCCACCAGCAGCGCGCCCGCCAACAGCGTGAGCGCCTCGACATCGCGCGCGTCGACGTAGCGGCGGATCTTCGCCGGCAGGAGGCGTCGAACCGCCGCCAGACGCTCGCGGGTGTCCATGGAAATGTAAATTGTAAATCGTAAATAGCATCGTCTATCGAGCCATTGGCCGCACTGAAGCGGCAGCAATAACCCAGAGGGCAATGCTATTTACAATTTACGATTTACCTTTCGTGATCTTTCAACGCTTAGCGTTTGATTTCCCGCTCGCGATTTAACTCGAGAATATCGACGCCGTCGGCCGCCGAGCCGAGCAGATGGCGCGCGAAATAGTCGGCGCGCACCCAGAAGACATAGTCGCCCGCGTCGGCGAACCCGTGCCGCTTGCCCGGGATCAGCAGCATGTCGAACCGCTTGTTCGCCTTGATGAGCGCGTCGACCAGGCGCAGCGTGTTGGCCGGATGCACGTTGTTGTCGATGTCGCCGTGGATCAGGAGCAGCTTGCCCTTGAGGTTCTTCGCAATCTGCGAGTTCCTGGCAATGTCGTACTCGAACTTGATCTTGCCGTCCTTGTCCTCGGACTCCTTCACGCCGTGGTGCTTCTCGCTCCACCAGCGGTTGTAGATGTTGTTCTCGTGGTTGCCCGCCGACGAGACCGCCACTTTGAAGAAGTCGGGATAGACCAGCATCGCCGCCGTCGACATGAACCCGCCGCCCGAGTGGCCGTAGATGCCGACGCGGTTCGCGTCGACGAACGGATGGCGCCGCGCGAGCTGCTCGACGGCCGCCTTCTTGTCGGCGAGCCCGTAATCGCGCAGGTTGCCGTAGCCGAAGTTGTGGTACCACTTCGACCGGCTCGGATTGCCGCCGCGGTTGCCCACTTCGACCACGAGGAACCCGAGCTGCGCGAGCGCGACGTTCTGGCTGCGCGGCGAGAAGGCCTTCGTCACGCTCTCGGTCTGCGGGCCCGGATAGACATAGAGAATGACGGGATACTTCTTCGCCGGATCGAAGTCGAACGGCTTGTACATGACCCCGTACAAGTCCGTGATGCCATCGTCGGCCTTGACCTTGAACGGCTCGGGGAACCGGAAGCCCGCCTCGACGAGCGCCGAGACGTCCGTCTTCTCGAGGTCCATGACCTTCGCGCCCGTCGCGTCGAACAGCGCGCCCTCGGGCACGGTGTTCACGCGCGACCAGCTGGCCACGTAGTGCGTCGCCGCGTCGTTCATGGCGACCGTGTGGCTGGCGTCGCCGGACGTCACCGGCCGGATGTCGCCGGTGTCGATGTTCACCCGATAGAGATGCTCGTAGTACGGATCCTGCCCCGCCTCGCGCCCGGCCGCCGTGAAGAACAGCGTGCGCGTCTTCTCGTCGAAGCCCTCGATGCCGGTGCACACGAACTCGCCGCTCGTGATCTGGCGCTTGAGCGTGCCATCGGCGCCGTACAGATAGTAGTGGCCCCAGCCATCGCGCTCGGACCAGTGAATCAGCTCGGTGCCGTCCTTGATCAGCCGCAGCGGCTGCAGCTCGACGTACGTATTGGACCGCTCCTGGATGATCGGCTTCGACTCACCTGTGACGGGATCGAGCGCGACGATGTCGATGCGCTTGAGATCGCGGCTCGTGCGGGTGAAATAGATCGTGCCGGAGCCTGACGCGGCCCACTGCGGCTCGGTCTGTTCCTGCGCGCGGCGCCGCGTGGTGACGGGCGCCGTGACCATGCTGATCTGCTGATCGACGAACGCGGCCGTCTTGCCGGGCGTGAGCTTGCGAGAGGGGATGTCGACGACCGCGAGCTCTGCCTGCGGCTGGTTCGCCTCACCGGGCATCCCGTACTTGTAGGTCTCGAGCGTGGGCCGCGGGTTCGCGAGCGCGTTGATCACCCAGAGGTCGCCGACCTTGCGCGAGTCGTTCCGAGAGACGGCGAACTTCGTCGAGTCCTGCGACCAGTAGACGGTAATGGCGGGCACGCGCGGACCGATCTTCTTGTCGCGCTCGTCCTTCTTGCCGGGCCGGAAGCGCCGGCGATCTTCCTCGGTACGAAGCTCGCGCGCATAGCTGTAGTGCTCGACGCCGTCGGTCGTCAGCTGCGTCTCCACGAGCGCCGGGTCGTCGGCCTCCTTCTGCGCTTTCGCGTACTGGGCGGCGTCCATCATGTACAGGTTGTACCCGCGGGCGAACACGACCGTCTGCTTGTCGGGCGAGACCGCGGCCCAGCGGGCCTTCTCCTTCTCCGGCTCGTAGTTCTGCAGCAGCACGATCCTGCCCGTCGCGACGTCGTACTGGAGCCAGTGCTTCTTCGTCTCGGCCTGCCGGGCGCCCTGACGCTCCTGCTGCTGGTCCTGCCGCTCCTCCTGCTGCTGTTCGCGCTCCTGTTTCAGCTGTTCCTCGGTCTTCATCTCCATCTTCATGTCGAGGACGCTGTCGGTCGAGACCGTGGCGTCCTTCGGCAGGTCGACGGCAAAACGGATGACGGTGTCCTTGTCGAAGAACTCGATGGCCGAGATCGGAAGGTGCTGCGCGTCGTACGGCGTTCTGAGGATCGTCGTGAGCTGCGCGGCCATTTTGGCGTTGTCCCACAGCGCCACGCGCGTGCGCCGCGCCGGATTGACCATCCACCAGCGCTTGCCCGAGGGCGTCTCGTACTGGTACCAGAACCGGTCGCTGTGCTCGAGCCACTGCGGGCTGACGCCGGTGCTGAACACCATCTTGCCGACCTTCGCCGAGGCCCAGCGCGACGCGAGATCGTAGTTCGGCGCAACCGCCGTGTGCTGCGTCTGCGATGGCGCCGGCGCCGGTGCCTGCTGTGCGAGCGGCGCGGCGGACACGAGCACAAGCGACACGATGCCGAGAAAAAGACGGACCTTCAGCTTCATGAACGAACTCCTGGTTGGGGAAGTGGAGACGGCAATATATCAAAAGCTCGCTATTTATAGCGGAGCTTGAGGCCGAGCAGCGTCAGCGCGAGTGCGAGCGTCATGCCATTCGCGAAGATGATCGATGGCTGTGCGGCCATTCCACCATGTGAATGTCATAATAGGACGCTTGTCGGGGCGTAGCCTAACCTGGTAAGGCGCCTGCTTTGGGAGCAGGAGACTCTCGGTTCAAATCCGGGCGCCCCGATCTCGACTCAGCTCAATCGACCATCCACAATCGCCGGTCGCGCTGCAAGCAGCCGTCTGACCACCGCCTTCAACGTGGCCGGTGCAGCGGGCTTGTCGAGAATCGCATCAGCCTGCGTACGCGCCCTGACGTCATCGGCAATCACCGCGCCCGTCAACAGCACCACCGGAAGATGCGCCGTGCGTGGATTCGACTTGATCCGGTCGCACACCTGGATGCCATTCGGTGCCGGCATCGACACATCGACGACCACCAGATCCGGCAGGGCCTTGTCGAGCGACGCGAGCGCCTCGCGTCCGCTGCCCGCCGTGACGACGCGATAGCCGTCGCGCTCGAGCCATCGCTTGATCAACTCGAGGTTGCTGGCAGTGTCGTCGACGACCAGCAGCGTTGCGGGATCGGCCTCGACGCCCTCGCCGGCATCGATCTTTCCGCTCCGCACGAGCTTCAGAAACACTTCGACGATGTTCGGATCGAGATGCGAGCCGGCGAGTGATTCCACGTGCCGCGTCACCTCGGTGACGCTCCACGCCTTGCGGTACGGCCGCGCGTGCACGAGCGCGTCCCACACGTCAGCCACGGCAAAGATGCGCGCCGCAATGGGAATGCCCTCGCCCTTGAGCCCGTTCGGGTAGCCCGTGCCGTCCCACCGCTCGTGGTGATAGGCCGGAATCTCGAGCGCCGGCTGCAGATATTCGATCGGCGACAGCAGCTCCACGGCATGGGCCGGGTGCTGGCGCAGAATTTTCCACTCGTCTTCGTTGAGGGATCCCGGCTTCAGCAGAATGCCGTCGGGCACCGCCATCTTGCCAATGTCGTGCAGCAGCGCGCCGCGGTGAATGTGGACGCGCGCTTCATCCGGCACGCCAAGCGCCAGCGCCAGTTGATCGGTGAGCGCGGCCACGCGGCGGCTGTGCCCTTCCGTCTCGGAATCGCGCAGCTCCAGCGCGCGCGCCCATCCTTCCAGCGTCGCGTCGTACGCCAGCGCCAGCTCCAGCGCCGCGCGCTGCTCGCGCTCGCGTCCTTCGGCCTCGAGGCGCCTGCGGGTGCGCCGCTCCTCTGCCTGCCGGAGCTCGCGTTCGATCACGGGCACCAGTCGCGCGAGACGGCCTTTGGTGATGTAGTCCGACGCGCCGGCCTTCATGGCGCCGATGGCCGTCTCTTCCGCGATGGTGCCCGACACGATGATGAACGGCACGTCGGCATCCGCGCCGCGCACGATCGAGAGAGCTTGAGTCGAATCGATGTGGGGCCCTGAATGATCCGCGAGCACGACGTCCCACGCTGATTCCTTCAGGGCTTCTTCGAGATGTCCGACCTCGTCAACACGCCGGCTCGTGAACTCCAGACCGGCCCGGTGCAGCTCGCGGGTCAGCAGCTCGGCGTCATCCGGGGAGTCTTCGATGAAGAGGACCTTTAACACAGCTCAGCTACATGCATCGGCCGTTCCAAAGCTGGCCTAGGTTCGCGGCGGCGGCTCGTTCAGCACCAGCCAATAGAGGCCCAGTTGCCGGATTGCCTCAACGAATTGCTCGAAATCGACCGGTTTCTGAATATATGAGTTGGCGCCCAGCGAATAGCCTTCGAGCCTGTCACGCTCTTCGCGCGATGAGGTCAGGATGACGATCGGCGTCAGCTTGGTGGCCGGATGCGCCCGGACCCGGCGCAGCACTTCGAGGCCATCGATCTTCGGCAGCTTCAAATCGAGGAGCACCACGGCAGGCCTGTCGACCGGATTGCGTCCCGCGTACGTTCCCTCACCGAACAGCCAGTCGAGCGCCTCTTGTCCATCGCGGACACACACCACCGGATTCCCGATCTTATTGCGCCGGAACGCGCGCAGCGACAGCGCCTCGTCATCCTTGTTGTCTTCGACGAGCAGGATGGTGCCATCACGCATGAGCAGTGTCCTCTATGGCTCTCCGGCGGGGACCCCTGCACCCCGCCTGGCTCGGTCGCTCGCGGGGACCCCGCCGCCCCGCTCCGCTTCCTCGCCGTCTGCGGCTGTGGCTCGCTCAGCGCTGCCGAGCGTGAATCGGAACCGCGCGCCGCGGCCGGGCGTCCCTTCGCCGGTCACGTACCCGCCATGCCGGTGGACGATGCGCTGTGCGGTCGCGAGGCCGATGCCGGTGCCGGGAAAATCAGACTCGTTGTGGAGCCGCTGGAACACGCCGAACAGTTTGGCCGCGTGATTCATGTCGAAACCGGCGCCATTGTCCTCGATCACGATCGCCTCCTCGGTTCCCGCAGGATCCTGCGAAAGCCTGATGCGCGCGTCAGGCGTCTGGGCCGTGAACTTGAACGCGTTGCCGAGCAGATTCTCGAGAACGATGCGCATGAGCGGAAGGTCGGCATGGACGGCCACGCCGTCCTGAATGTCCCACGTGACGTGCCGCTCCGGCTCGCGGCTGTCGAGATGATCGGCGATGGCGCGCGCCAGATGCGACAAGTCGACCGGCACGCGGTGCATCGCGACGCGGCTCACGCGCGACAGCTGCAGCAGATCGTCGATGAGCTCACCCATCCGGGTCGCGCCGGCGCGGATGCGATCGAGGTAATGGCGCTCTTCGACGGCGAGCCGATCGCGCCCCTCTTCATCGAGCGCCTGCGCGAAGCCGTCAATCGCGCGCAGCGGCGCGCGCAGATCGTGCGACACCGAATAACTGAAGGCCTCGAGCTCGGCATTCACGGCTTCGAGCTCGCGCACGCTGTCGCGCAGCTCGCGATCCTTGACCGACAACCATCGGGCCGCGCGGCGCATGGCCGCGTCGAGCCGTCCGATCTCATCGGCGCCGCTGGCCAGCCTCGCGGGCGGCAGCGGACGTCCCACCGCCAGCTCGCCCGCAACCCGCTCGAGCTCCTGCACGCGCGCGACGACCCCCGAGAAAAACAGTGACGCGGCCACAATGCCGCCCACGACGCCGATCGCAAGACCGGACAGCATCACGACGCCGTGCATCCGGTGCGCCGCGCGCAGATCCGGGGGGTTGAGCGTCTCTTCCTTGCGCTCGAGCGCCGCGTTCGAGGCGATCACGGCAAACAGCGCCAGCGTCGGCAGCGCGATGACCAGGCTGCCTTTGCCGCGAAGCGGTTCGTTGCGCCACCAGCGCCGGAAGGCCTCCCTCATCCGGAGCTCGGCTCCACGTCCGCGACCTGCGCCGGACTCGGGCGCTGCATCGCAGGGAAATAGACGCGGAAGACGGTGCCCAGGCCCGGACTGCTTTCAACCTCGACGCCCCCGCCGCTTTGCGTGACGATGCCGTAGACGGTGGCCAGGCCGAGGCCCGTGCCCTGCCCCTTTTCCTTCGTCGTGAAAAACGGCTCGAAAATGCGCGCCATCGTTGCGGCATCCATGCCCGCGCCCGAGTCGGCCACGTCGAGCAGAACATGCGCCCCTGGTGTGGTTCCAGCAGCGGCCGCGGTCTCGGCCCCCAGCACGATCGAGCGTGTCGCGATCCGGAGTGTGCCGCCCTCGGGCATCGCATCGCGCGCGTTGACGGCAAGGTTCATCAGCACCTGTTCGAGCTGCCCTCGATCGACCTTGATATCCGCCACGTCCTGTTCCAGATCGAGGCGCAGCTCGACATCGTGGCCGAGCAGGCGTCCCAGCAGCTGCGCGATGTCACCGACGACATCGTTCGGGCAGAGGATTTCAGGCGCGAGCGTCTGCTGCCGGCTGAAGGCGAGCAGCTGGCGCGTCAGCGCCGCCGCGCGGCGGCCGGCCTCGAGAATCTGCTCGACGTCGCCGGCGGCGGGATGATCGCCGATTTGTTCCGCCACGATTTCGCCGTAGCCGAGGATGGCCATGAGCAGGTTGTTGAAGTCGTGCGCGATCCCGCCTGCCAGCCGCCCGATCGCTTCCATCTTCTGCGCCTGCCGCAGCCGGGCTTCGGACTGCTGCAGCGCCGATTCTGCCTCGAGCCGTTCGCGCTGGGCCGCTTCTTCGCGCGAGCTGGTTTCGCGCAGCTGCCGCTCCTGGGCGCGGCGGTCGGTCACGTCGCGCGCGTTGACGACAATCGCGGCGTCGCCCGCCGGCGTCACGAAACTGGTGGCCGCGCACTCGAGCAGCCGTTCCGATGCGTCGCCGCGCGCGAACCGGACCTCCGACACGGCGCGAACGCCAGGGCCGGCGCCGAGCGCCTGCAGTTTCGCCGCGGACGCTTCCCGATCCGCCTCGACGATCAGGTCGAGGAAGTACGTGCCGACGAGATCCTCGGGATTGCGGCCGACGATGCGCTCGACTGACGGCGCGATGTGCAGGATGGTGCCGTTGAGATCGGTGACGGCAATGAGGTCTGACACATGTTCGATGACCGTCCGGAAGAACGATTCGCTGCGCCGCATCACGCGATGCGCGTCGCGTGCCTCGCGGCGCGCAATCGCGTCGCGCAGCTCGCGCGTGACGGCCGGCACGAGGCGCGGCAGATTGTCTTTGAGCACGTAGTCGCGCGCGCCTTCCTTCATCAGGGCGACGGCGGTGCTTTCGGGAATGACGCCCGAGACGACGAGCAGCGGAATATCGAGGCCCCGCTCGCGGAGTGCGGCCAGCGCCTGATGGGGATCGAACCGCCGCATCGAAAAGTCGCAGAGGATGACGTCCCACGCAGCCGATCCGAGCGCGGCGCAAAAACCGGCGGCATCCTCGACCCTGGTCCAGTCGACGCTGAAGCCGCCCGCCTGCAGCGTCCGCACCAGCAGCCCCACATCGTCGGCGGCGTCTTCGACGAACAGGACGCGCACAGGCAGAGGTGTGGCCATGTTCAACTTCTCACCATACACCCAATGCCATAGTCGGACGCCGAGGTTTGTCGCGCGGGCGACTCAGCGCGCCGCCAGGAACGACACGATCACTTTCCGGGTGCATACGCGCGTTCGAGGTTCGCGCGAATCTCGGCATCGGTGTACCAGGCGCGGCGCAGGCGCCGTTCCGCAAACGTGCGCAGCTGATTGCGGCTGTGCGGCGATGCGGGATTTGGTGTCTGCCCGTACGCGAGCACGGAATGGCCGGCGACAGGATTCGAGAAGTCGACCACCAGCACCCACGCGTCGCCGAAACCCTGAAGGCGCCCGCCAATGTTGCCCGCCACGCTCGGCGGCTGTCTGCCCTGCCGGGTTGTTCCGTCACGCGGCCGTCCATTCGCATCGGGCAACGGATCGAAGCGCACGACGCGGTACGCGCCGTACGTGCCGGGCGCGCCCTCACCCGGCAGATCCAGATCCCCCGCACGAAACCGCGAGATCTCGCCCCACGCCACATCGACCTTGCCGTGCGCGTCGCGGATGGCGAGGGCGGCGCGCTCGAACTGCCGGACCGCCTCGGCCGGGTTCGACAAGCCTTCCGGCGTCGACGCGGGCCGCGCGGGGTCCCAGGGCACGGCATATGGCGCGTTCACGGCCGCCGCATAGCCGTCCCAGAAGCGCAGGAACACCGCGGTGCCGCGGCTCGCTGCCGACGCGCGATTGTCCCAGGCCTCGAGCGCGGCAAGACCGGCGGCGGCGTCAGCAGACAGCGCGGCAGCACCCTCGAGCGCGGCGATGAGCGCCGGCTTCACGCGATCGGCGAGCAGCAGCCGCGTCTCGTACTTCAGCGCCACCACATCGTCCACCGAAAACCGATCGCGCGATTCCAGCAGCTGCAGCGCGAGCTGCGGACGCAGCGCGAGCGTGCCGCGCTCGACATACGCCGGATAGCGCGCGGCGTCGAGCGGATCACGCAGCGACACGAACCAGGGAGGGTTGTTGGCATTCTGGATGTAGCCGCCGGCGGGATTCAGCAGCTGCGGCAGCTCGCCGAGCGCGTGCAGGCCGCGCCAGAAGAGCCGGCCCGTGTCGCCCGGCACGTCCAGCGCATAGTCGGCGGAAGGATCGACCCGCCGCGGCAGGCGCGCGTTCCAGAGATAGAGGATGTTGCCGTCGGCGTCGGCGTACGTGAAGTTCGACGTCGGCACCTGCGCCTGGCGCATCGCCTGCAGGAACTCGCGCAGCGAGCGGGCCTTGCTCGCGTGATAGAAGCCTTCGAAGTACCGGGGCGACTCGAGACGGATGGACCGCGCGGCAAAGGCGCGCTGCGGGGTGCGATGCACGATCGGTCCGACATGCGAGTTCCAGTACGTGCCCGTGACTTTGCGGAAGGTGCCGCCCGGATTGCGGACGTCAATCGAGACATCGACACGTTCGAGCTTCCGCGGCCGGCCCTCGAAGCTGTAGGTATCGGCCTGGCCCTCGACCATCGGCAGCGCGTAGATGTCTTCCAAATCGGGTCTGTTGTTCGTCTGCACGAACCCGAGCCGGTCGTTGAAGCCGGCGCGCAGCACGGGAATGCCCACGAGCGTCGAGCCATAGAAGTTGATGCGGCCCGGAACGATCACATGCGCTTCCCAGTAGCGTCGCGACCACGCGAGGTGCGGGTTGCCGAGCAGGATCGGTTTGCCCGTCGTGGTGCGCGAGCCCGCGATGGCAAGGGCGTTGGAACCTGGCAGGTCGGTGAGAATGTCTTCGGTCTCAACGGTGTCAGAACCCGTGCGGTACCGGCGTTCGAGCTGTCGCGCGATCCCATCACCGCCGAGACTGCTGGCGGCACCGCCGCGCGCGTTGGCCTGCACATCGGCCGCGGTGAATGTGGGAATCCATGACGGCAGCCCGGCGCGGTGCTGGCTGACGTACAGATTCACGCCGGCTGCGAAGGCCTCGAGCATGCGGCGATACATGGGGCCGACCTCGCCAAGGTCGCGCCGTGACGCCTCGAGATTGTCGAACCGGGCCATCGCGAGATCGTTGGCGATCGCTCCGTCGGCGTCTCCGAAGTACTTCGCCGACTCGCCGCGCGCCTCAATCAGCCGTCTGGCCAGCTCCTCGGCGTGGTCCTCGGCTTGCGCGTAGCCGAATCCGAATGCCGCCGCTTCTTCGGACGTCGCCCGTATGTGCGGCACGCCGTGCGTGTCGCGCTCGATCGTCACGCTCGTCGCCAGATCCGCCGGCTCGAGCGACACCGCCCGCGGCGCGCAGGCCGGGACGAACCCGAGAACCACGAACCCGAGCACCAGGAACCGAACCCCTAGAACGAAAGGAACCTGTGGAACCAAAGGAACCGTCATCGTATGCCGTTCGTTTCGAAGGCGACCTTCCATGCCCCGTCTGCGATGCGGTGCCAGACCCGTACGAAAAATCCGCGTTCGTGCGAACCTGGGCGGCCCTCTGATGCCTTCGCGGCGGCGGCGTACGCGCCGGCGGTGAACGCGACGTCGCCCGACGCCGCCATCTCGTCATGCAGCACGGCCCACGTCATGCGATCGAAGGTCTCCGTCATGAAACCGGCGGCGGCCTCAACGCCGACGAAAGGGGATCGTTCGTTGCGATGCAGGCGCGCATCGGGCAGCAGATGCGATCGGTAGGCGCCGCCCAGATCGTTGGAGGCCGACTCCGCGAAGCGGGCTTCAATCAGCCGGATCTCGCTCGCCGCCGCGGCTGTCGCCGGCGCCGCGTGCGCCGGCGCGACGGGGCGCGTCGCTGGAGTGAAGCCGTCGGGAAAGATCACGGGACGCGCGGTCGCAATGCCGATATCGAGGCGGACTTTGTAGGTGCGATCGGGCTGGCGCCGCCAGATGCTGAAGTACGCGCCGTGACGATCCTGATCGCTGCCGCCTCGCGAATGAATGCGGGAGGGACCGGTCAGCCAGCCGAGATCGCCCGCGCTGGAAATGGCGCCCCATCGCGGCTCCCAGGCCAGCTCGATGACGAGCGGCAGGCGCGGCGGAGGCTGGGCGCGCAGCCGATCCGTCGCGTTGACGAGCTCGAGCCGGCGTCCGACCGGCGCAACATCAATCGCATCGCCGGTGAAGAAGGTCAGGAAGCCGTCGCGAACGCCGATCTCCTTCGTCGCGGCCGCGAAGGCGCGCTCGGCGGCGATCATCCGCTGCAGATCGGCGGCCGGATCCGTCTGTGCGGCCACACATGCGGCCGCGAGAAGCACAATGACCCGCACGCGGGAACGATATCACCGCGTTGCGCCCCCTGCGGCCACCGCGGTACCGGCGCCTCGTTCGGCGAGCTCGTGCAGTCCCTCGGCGATGTCTTCGATCAGATCCTCGGGATGCTCGCACCCCGGTGAGAGTCTGACGAGCGTGTCGGACAGACCGAGTCGCGCGCGCTCGGGGGCCGGGATCGACGCGTGCGTCATGCGCGCGGGATGGCAGATGAGCGACTTCACGCCGCCGAGGCTTTCGCCGAGCGCGAAGTATTTGCGGCCCGAGACGAACGCTACGACGTCATCGATCGAGCCCTCGAGCTCGCACGACACCATCCCGCCGAAGCCCGACATCTGACGCTTTGCCACGGCGTGCCCCGGATGATCGGGAAGTCCCGGGTAATACACGCGGCGAACGGCCGGGTGCGCGGCCAGCACCGAGGCGATCGCGGCCGCGTTCTGCGCGTGGCGCTCCATGCGCAATTCGAGCGTCTTCAGCCCGCGCAGCGTCAGCCAGCAGTCGAGCGGCGCGGGCACCGCGCCGGTGGCGTTCTGCAGGAATTTCACGGGATCGAAGACCGCCGCATCCTTCGCGAGCACGGCGCCCTGGATGAGATCCGAATGCCCTGCCAGATACTTCGTCACGCTGTGCACGACCAGATCGGCGCCGAGCTCGAACGGCCGCTGGAAGCAGGGCGTGGCGAAGGTGTTGTCGACCACGACGAGCGCGGTCTGGGCGTGCGCGATGGCCGCGACCGCGTCGATGTCGGCAATCAGCAGCCGCGGATTCGTCGGCGATTCGATCCACACCAGTCGCGTGCGCGGCGTCACGGCCTGCCGCACGGCGTCGAGATCCGAGAGGTCCGTCGGCTTCACGAGGCAGCCCAGCGGCGCGAAGACCGTATTCAGCAGACGGAACGTGCCGCCGTAGACATCGAGCGGCACGACGACCTCATCGCCCGGCTTCAGATACGCCTGCAGGATGGCGTTCTCGGCGGCAAGGCCCGAGGCGAACGCCGCGCAGGAGCGCACGCCTTCGAGCTCCGCGAGCACGTCCTCGAGCCGCTTGCGCGTGGGATTGTTCGTGCGCGAATAGTCGAACCCGCGATTGACCGCGGGCGCGTCCTGTTCGTAGGTCGACGTCTGAAAGATCGGCGCGATGAGCGCGCCCGTTTCAGGCTCCGACGGCTGCGCGGCGTGAATCGTCTTCGTGGCGAATCGCATGAATTGGCTCCTGTGTGAATACAGTGGTGTGGCGCGTGTCCGCGCCGGTCGTTCTGATGAGCAGCTCGAGGCCCGCGAGGCGCGCGGCCCCCAGCGCGCGGCCCTGCACGAGATCGCATCCCGCATCGGCCATCCGGATCGCGGTGTCGACGTCGAGCCGCGGGATATGACGTGCGGCCGGATCGCGCGCCGGATCCGCCGTGAAATATCCGGGCACGTCCTTGATCAGCTCGCAGCGTCCGGCTCCGAGCGCCGCGGCAAGTGCCACCGCCGACAGATCGGATCCGCCGCGGCCGAGCGAGACAATCGCGCGCGACGGTGACGTCGCGAGAAAGCCGGGGACGACGACGACGGCGTGAGTTTCGAGCGCGCGGCGCAGATGCCGCGTGCGGACGGCGAGCGCATCTCCGCGCTGGTAGAGCCCCGTCTCGTGCGCGTTGAGCGCGCAGGCGGGCACACCAAGCGTCTGCAGGTGCAGCGTCAGCAGCGCCGCCGATCGCTGTTCGCCGGTCGCCCACAGCAAATCGAGCGCGCGCGTATCCGGGTGCGGCGAGATCGTTCGCGCCTCGGCGAGCAGCCGATCCGTCACGCCGTTCTCGGCCGAGACAACGACGAGCAGCGGCGGACCAAACACGCGCGCGCGCAGCCACCGCGCCGCGCGCGAATAGGCTTTCGGTCCCGTCAGCACGGACCCGCCGATTTTCACGACCACAGGAGAAGGGCGCCTAGTCATGCAGCGCCCTCCAGACACGTGCCGTCAGACCCTGCGCCGCCAACGCGGACCGCACGGCACGCACGCGATCGGCCGCCGCCGGTGAGATCAGCAGCGAGATGCCCCGCGAATCGGCTCTGTGTTTCTCGACGGTAAGGTCCGCGGCCCTGATCTGCAGATCGACGAACGCGGTCTTCACCGGCGCGCGCTCGCCGGTGATGCGAACGAACCAGCCTGTTTCCGGCGCGCGCACGGACACGCTGTGAGATGTCCTGATGCGGCTCTCGCCCTTCGTCTCGTCCCCCGCCGCCTCAATCGCATCGTCGAGCAGCGTGGCTGCCGTGACATCTGGCCCGGCGCCGGGACCAGCGAAGACCAGCCGGCCGCTGAAGCGGCTGTCGATCACGACGGCATTGTCGCGGCCTGTGATGGCGGCCAGCGGATGCGACGCCGGCACCCACGCGGGCGCCGCAAACGCCGTAAGCGCGCGCGCGGCGGTGCTGCTCGCGGGCAGGCCGTCCTCCTGCGCACACGCGGCGGCGCGTGCCGCGAAGACGATGGGTTTGAGCGCGCCGCCGAGGGATGCGGCCGACGCCAGCGCATCGGGCGTGATACCCGCGATGCCCTCGGCCACAATCGACGCGGAGCGGACCGCGCAGCCGAACAACACGTCGGCGAGCACGACCAGTTTCTCGCGCGCGTCGCGGCCCGACACATCCGCGTCTGGATTCGGCTCCGCGTACCCCAGTGCCTGTGCTTCGGCGAGCGCCACGTCGAACGGCGCACCAGCCGCAATGCGCGACAGGATGAAGTGAGAGGTGCCGTTGAGAATGCCGGCAACGCGCGTGACATGCGCCGCGAGCGGCCGCCGCTCGAAGGCCCCGACGAACGGCACTCCCGCCATGACGGCGGCCTCGATGCGAAGCGACGTGCCCGCGCGCGCCGCAAGACGCCGCAGGCGGCGTCCGTCGGCCGCAATCAGCACCTTGTTGGCCGAGACCACGGGAATGCCTTTGCCGAGCAGCCGGCCGGCAATCGCCGCGGCCGGTTCGCGTCCCGGCAGCGCGTCGATCACGACGTCGAACCGGCCCCGCATGAACGCCTCGACGTTGCTGGTCAGACGCCCGGCTCTCGGGCACCGGCGCGGCTTCGTCACGTCACGGACGAGCGCGCTGTCGATCGACAGCGCCAGTCCGCGCCGGCGCAGCACGTCTGCCGAGGCGGCCGCGGCGCGCACCACCGCCTGTCCGACGTTGCCGAGCCCCAGCACGCCCACATGAATCACCCGCAGCCCCCGCCCGGCCCCCAGCGCGCGATCCGCGCCGGGACTCGAGACGGTGGCCATCGCCACGTCCATCGCCGTCACCTTTCCTGGATCGGCCGGTCTGCACCGCCGTCCCTTCGTCAACAACCGGGAGTGGGAATGGCCGCCCTGAAGGAGCGGGCTGTTCCTTATCTCTCCCCTGTGGGGCAGGAGTTAGCACCACGGCCGTTGCGGCCAGGTTGCTGTGGCGTCTCAGGGCCTGTTCCCTCAGCCACTCTCGATAAACGCGCCGCCGTGTAAACGCGACGCGAGATACACGTTAGTGGATACGTAGATGGCGTGTCAAGACCTTCCGCGCGGCGGGCCAGGACCGGCCCGGGATCGGCCGCGCAGCCGCCGCGGCGGGGGCCGCGATCGGCGATCGGCACAGCGGCCGCGCGGCCGTCGCGGCGATTGCGGAGACCGACTTGCGAGACGCGCCGGTAGAGACAGCCCAAGCACGTTCCAGTTGCGCGGCCTCGAGCGACGGAGCTATTGAAGCGGCAGCCGAAGGGTGGCGCGGCAGCCGGAGCGATCGGCGCGGTTTTCGAGCATGATCGTGCCGCCGTGGGCTTCCGCGATCTGGCGGCTGAGGGCGAGACCGATGCCCGATCCATTCGGCTTCGTCGTGAAGAACGGCACGAACAGGTTGGCCGTGTCGGGCAGGCCGCGTCCCTCGTCTTCGACCAGGATCTCCACGAACGGCCCCGACGTGCGCCAGGCGACGGCGACGCCGCCGCCCGTTTCGAGCGACGCGTCGACCGCGTTGCGCACGATGTTGATCAGGGCCTGCTCGACCTGATCCTGATCGGCGATGAGCGGCACGTCGGCCGCGCCGATCGCCCGCAGCGCTACCGGCAGGCGTTTTTCGAGCTCCGCGATGCGCGCCACGAGCGGCGCGACGTGAATCTGGCGGCGCTGCGGCTTGGGCAGGCGCGCGAGCTGTGCGTAGGCGCGCAGGAAGCGGCCGAGCGCGCCGGATCGCTCCTCAATCAGCGACAGCCCCTGCTGCACCTCGTCGCGGCGTGGAAATGACGGCGCCCGATCGATGATGCGGCGCAGGCTGTGCGCGAGCGACTTGATGGGCGTGAGCGAGTTGTTGATCTCGTGCGAGAGCACGCGCACGATGCGCTGCCACGCGAGTTTTTCTTCTTCCCGCAGCGCCTGACTCAGATCCGCGACGACCACCAGGTGATGCGGCCGGCCGTCGCGATAGAACACCGCGCGCCGCACCTCGTAGCGGCCGTGCCGGTGCGAGAACACCCGGTCGACCATCTGCCGCGATTCGCCCGACAGGAAGGGCGTGAAGCCGAGATCGTCGGCGGGCGCGCCGGCCAGCTGCGCCGAGGGCTTTCCGGCCATGCGCTCGCCCGCGCGGTTCACGAGCAGCAGGCGGTGGCCCGGATCGAAGGCAAACACCGCGACGTCAATCTCCTCCATCACATGCGTGAGCAGCGTGGTGGATTCAATGGCTTCGGTGCGCTGCCGCTGCAGCGTGTGACCGAGATCGTTCACCTCGTTCATCACGAGGCCGACCGAGCTGCCGCTTTTCGCGCCGGTGCCGCGAATCGAATAGTCGCCCTCGCGCAGCGCGCCGAGCAGGTTCGTCACCACCTGCAGCGAGCGCACCACCATCTGATGCGCGGCGGCGGCCGCACCGAAGTAGGCGGCGACGACCACCACCGTCAACGTCAGCGGCCACTGCGATCCGGACGATGCCCACCAGGACACAAAGTCCGCTGGCCACGGGAACCAGATGATGTAGAGCAGCAGCACCACGGCGGGAAATCCGCCGACCAGCACCAGCAGCGTGACGCTGGCTTCGAGACTGCGCGCAGGACGTTTACCAGCAACCATTTTAGAGCCCGTGCTGCTGGAGCCGCCGATAGAGCGCGCTGCGGCTCATGCCGAGTTGATCCGCGGCCTTGCGCACATCGCCGCCGTGGCGCGCGAGCACTTTCTGGATGAACACGCGCTCGGCCTGATCGAGCGTCATGTCGTCGGGCGTCAGCGCCGGCGCGGGCGCCGACTGCAGTCCGAGATCGCGCGCCGACATCATGTTCGTTGTGGCCATCAGCATGCCGCGCTCGATGCTGTGCGCGAGCTCGCGCACGTTGCCCGGCCAGATATGCGTGAGCAGCGCCTGCTCGGCCGAGCGATCGAAGCCCGCAATCTCCTTCTGGTAGCGCGCGCGGTAGTGCCCCAGATAATGCTGCGCCAGCGGAAGAATGTCTTCCTTCCGCTCGCGCAGCGGCGGCAGCTTGATCTCGACGGTGTTCAGCCGGTACAGCAGGTCCTCGCGGAACCGTCCTTCCTTGAGCTCGGTACCGAGATCGGCATTCGTCGCCGAAATCACGCGCACCTCGACGAAGACCGTGCGCGACGATCCCACGCGCTGCACCTCGCCGGTCTGGAGCACGCGCAGCAGCTTCGCCTGCAGCTTCACCGGCATGTTGGCGATCTCGTCGAGAAACAGCGTGCCCTCGTCGGCGAGCTCGAAACAGCCGATGCGGTCGGCGCGCGCGTCAGTGAACGCGCCTTTGACGTGGCCGAACAGCTCCGATTCCGCGACGCCCTCCGACAGCCCGCCGGCGTTCATCGTCACCTGCGGGCGATTGGCGCGCTTCGACCAGGCGTGCAGCAGGCTCGCGACGACTTCCTTGCCCGTGCCGTGCTCGCCTGTGATCAGCACGCTGGCGTCAGACGGCGCGACGCGCCGAATCGATTCGCGCACGTCCTGCATCGACGGTGATTCGGCGATGAAGTCGGGCAGCCGCTGGCTCTGCCGGCGTGTGTTCTCTTCCTGGAGCCGGCGGCTCTTGCGCAGCGCGCGCCGCAGCTCGAGCTGTGTCGCCACGGCCGCCAGGAGCTTGTCATCGTCCCACGGCTTTTCGATGTAATCGCGCGCGCCGCGGCGCATGGCTTCGACCGCGCCCGATACACTGCCCCAGCCTGTGATGACCAGCACGGGCAGCGTCGGGTCGACGGCGCGCATGCGCTCGAGCAGCTCGAAGCCTTCCTGGCCCGACGTCGTGTCGCGCGTGTAGTTGAGATCGATCATCGCGACGTCGAAGTCGCGCCGCTCGAGCAGCGCGAGCAGCTCGCGCGGAGAGGCCGCGGCCCCGACGTCATAGCCTTCTTCGCCGAGCAGCAGCTGCAGCGCATTCCGGATGTCCGCCTGATCGTCGGCGATGAGGATGCGGCCTTTGGTCTCGGTCACGGATCAGGCCCTTGGCCCTGGGCCATAGGCCCTAGGCGAGACAAGGCGCGCGGTGTTCGCGCACGCGCAACTTGCAGTTCCCACTTCCGGGACGTTTCCGCGAAATCTGGCTGCTTTCAAGTGAATCCGCACCAACCTAGGAAGATACATGCCAGAGGGTGTTCGGGCCTAGCGCCTAGGGCCTAGCGCCTGAGGCCTCCTTTGGCACGTCCCGTGCTCTTTCGATGACGCCGCTCATGTACCAGACCCCCGCTCCGGCCCCGCCGCGCGTGCTCGTCGCCGACGATCAAACCGACATCCTCCAGGCCCTGCGGCTGCTGCTCGTCGATGCAGGCATCGAGCCCGAGCTGGTCAACTCGGTCGACGGCATTCGCGATCGCGTCGGCAAGTCGCCGTTCGATCTGCTGCTCATGGATCTCAACTACACGCGCGATACCACCTCGGGGAAGGAAGGGCTCGATCTCATCACCGAAGTGCGCGCGCGCGATCGCCATCTGCCGATCGTCGTGATGACCGGATGGGGCAGCATCGATACGGCCGTCGAGGCGATGCGCCGGGGCGCGCGCAGCTTCGTGCAGAAGCCGTGGGACGATGTCACGCTGGTCGAGGTCGTCAAGCGCGAGATCGAAGAAGGCACGGCCTCGCGGCGCGCTGATGCGCGCCAGCAGCGCGAGCAGGACGAGGCGCGCCTCATTCAGCGCACGCTGCTGCCCTCGTCGCTGCCCACGCTGAAGGGCATCCGGATCGCAGCAATGTGGAATCCGGCAAGCGGCTTCGGCGGCGATTGCTACGACGTGATTCGCTTCGCCGACGACCGTGTGGGCGTCACGGTGGCCGATGTCGCCGGCAAAGGCCTGCCGGCCGCGCTGCTCATGTCGAACCTGCAGGCTGCGGTGCGCGCGTTCGCGTCGGAAGAAGCGACGCCGCAGCAGGTGGCGACGAGCGTCAATCGCCTGCTCTGCCGCAACATCGCCGTGGGCAAGTTCGTGAGCTTCTGCTATCTGGTCGTCGACCGCGAGCGCGGAAAATTGACGTTCGCCAACGCCGGACACAATCCTCCGCTCCTCGTCCGCGGCGCGGGAGGCGGGATTACCCGTCTGTTCTCGGGCGGCATGGTCCTTGGTGTCATGCCTGACACCACCTACGATCAACACGAAATGGCCGTTGCCCCTGGCGACAGACTCATCCTCTATACGGATGGGATCATCGAAGCCGAAGACGCATCGGGCGCCGATTATGGCGAGGGCCGGCTCGCCGGGGTCGCCGCGGCCCATAGCGGGCTTGGCCCCCAGGAGCTGCTCGATGCCCTGTTCGCCGACGTGTCGGACTTTGCCCGCGGACAGTTCGCCGACGATGCGACGCTGATCGTCGTGGCAATTGACTGAGGCCGGGCGGCTGAGCTATCGCGCGCGGATTTAAGACATAATCGGCCGCAGAAATCCCTTGGAGTGATACCGATGCTGAAACGTGTCTCGATTGCCTCTCTACTGTTTGTCTTTGGCGCCACATACGCCTGCGCCAATCACGAGTCGACGGCGGCTGCCTCGACGCCGTCGGCCGCAGCGACGGTCACTCCGCCTGCTCAGAGTGCGGCGCCGGCGCAGGAACAAGCTCCCCGACAGCCGGATGTCATCTATGTGCCGACGCCTCCCGAGGTGGTCGACGCGATGCTGCGGCTGGCGAAGGTCGGACCGAACGATGTCGTCTACGACCTCGGATCCGGGGATGGGCGCATCGTCATCGCCGCGGCGCAGAAGTACGGCGCGCGCGGCATCGGCTTCGATATCGATCCGCAGCGGATTGCCGAAGCGAACGCCAACCTCGCGCAGGCCGGCGTCGGCAATCGCGTGCGGTTCGTGCAGGGCGATTTGTTCGAGCAGGATCTCGGCGAGGCCACCGTCATCACGCTGTACCTGCTGCCCTCGCTCAACCTGAAGCTGCGCCCGACGCTCTGGAAGCTGAAGCCGGGTACGCGCATCGTCTCGCACAGCTTTGACATGGGCGACTGGGAGCCCGAAGTGACCGAGACGGTCGACGGCCGGCAGATCTACTTCTGGACGGTCGGCAAGGGACACTGAGGCAGTTGTCGGATCTCGATCGCCTCGTCGAGGAGCTGCACGCATCGGTCGCCGGCGCGCCCGCTCCCGACGAGGCGATTCGTTTAATCAGCTGGCTCGAACGCGTGCGCGCGTGGGACGGCGTCGATTTGCTGCTGGTCGCGGGCGCCGCGCCGTCGGTGCGCGTCGACGGCCTGCTCCGTCCCATCGACAGCCCGCCGCTCGACGGTCTCGCGATCGAAGAAGCTGTGCTGCCGGCGCTGCCGGCGCATGCGCAGCGCCAGTATCGCGACGGCGGCATCGCCGACGCATCCTTTCGCGTTCAGGGCCTCGGCCGCTTTCGTGTCAACCTGCATCGCGAACGCGGCCGCGCGGCAGCCGCGATCCGCGCGCTTCCGGCGCATCCACCGCGGCTCGATTCGCTCGGTCTTCCCCCGACGATCGAGCTCCTGACACGCCTTCCTCGCGGACTCGTGCTTGTGGGCGGTCCCACCGGTTCGGGCAAGACCACAACACTCGCCGGCATTGTCGACGCCATCAACGCCCGGGACCGCCGTCACATCGTCACGATCGAAGATCCGATCGAGTACGAGCATCGCCACAACCTGAGCATCGTCGAGCAGGTCGAAGTTGGCGTCGACGCGCCCGATTTTCCAACCGCTCTTCGCGCCGCGGTCCGGCAGGCGCCGGATGTGATTGTCGTCGGCGAGATGCGCGATCCCGAGACCATGGCCACGGCCGTTGCCGCCGCCGAGACGGGCCATCTCGTGCTGTCGACGCTGCATACGCCCGATGTCTCGTCGACCGTTGCCCGCATCGCTGACGCCTTTCCTCCGGAGCGGCAGACCACGATCCGTCAGGAGCTGTCGCTGGCGCTCGCCGCGGTGCTGACGCAGACGATGCTGCCGAGGATCGGGGGTGGGATCGTCCCCGCCTGCGAGTTATTAATGGTGGGATACGGCGCGCGGCAGCACATTCGCAAAAATGCGCTGCAGCATCTGCACCAGGAGATCACGATTACGCGGCGTGACGGTTCGTTCACCTTCGAGGAATCGCTTGCGCGTCTGGTCAAAGAAGGGCTCGTCGAGCGGCAGGAGGCGCAGGCGCGCGCGGTGCACCCGGAGGAGCTCGAATCGGCGCTGGCCCGCTGACCGGCGTATAGTGACCTGAGACGCCTAAGCCGCCTTTCGGCGGCGCGGGGGACCCAGCGGCGCGCATGCCGCGCGCCAGGGGCGAAGGCCGAAATTCTACCCGGTTGATTATTCCCGGTTGGTGACCGGGAATAATCAACCGGGTAGAATTTCGGTCCGGAGACTTCCAACTCCGAGCCCGACAGCTAACCTCGCCGGCGCATTGGGAGTTTCGTGGCGCGCGGACGCTTTTCCTCGTGGATGTACAAAGGCATTGAGGCCTCCGGGCCGCATGCCACGTCACCCAAGACACATGCGGCGCCGTGGTGGCAGGTCATGTGCCTCACGGGCGTCGACTACTTCTCCACGCTCGGCTATCAACCGGGCATTGCCTTTCTCGCGGCCGGTTATCTCGCACCCGTCGCCACCCTGATTCTCGTGCTCGTGACGCTCTTTGGCGCGCTGCCGATGTACGCGCGCGTCGCGGCGCTGAGCCCTCACGGGCAGGGCAGCATCGCCGTGCTCGAAGAACGCCTGCCGCGCTGGCGCGGCAAGCTCGCGGTGCTGTGTCTGCTCGGCTTCGCCGCCACCGGCTTCATCGTCACGATTACCTTGTCGGCGGCCGATGCCACGGCGCATATCATCGAGAATCCCCTCGCGCCCGCCTGGCTGCATCACAGGATCGGCGTCACGATCGCGTTGCTCCTGTTGCTTGGAGCGGTGCTCCTCAAAGGATTCAAAGAGGCCATCTGGGTCGCGGTGATCGTGGTGGCCGTCTACCTGCTGCTGAATCTGGTCGTCATCGGCAACGGCCTTCTGCACATCGCGACACACACCGAACTTCTCAGCGGCTGGAAGCTGGGACTGTACGGTGACCATACGAGCTTCCTCGCGATGATCGCTGTCGCGCTGATGCTGTTTCCGCGTCTCGCGCTGGGTCTCTCGGGCTTCGAAACCGGGGTTGCGGTGATGCCGCTCGTGGCCGGCTACGGCGCCACGCGGGAAGAAGAGCTCGCGGGACGTATCAAGAACACGAGAAAGCTGCTGGCGGCCGCGGCGCTCATCATGAGCGTGTATCTGGTCACGAGCAGCATCGTGACCACGCTGCTGATCCCGAGACACGAGTTTCTGCTGGGCGGACAGGCCTACGGCCGCGCGCTCGCGTACCTGGCGCATCGCGATCTCGGCGTCGTCTTCGGCACCCTCTACGACATCTCGACGATCATGATCCTGTGGTTTGCGGGCGCGTCGGCGTTGACGGGCCTGCTCAATCTCGTCCCGCGGTATCTGCCCCGCTACGGCATGGCGCCCGAGTGGGCGCGCGCCACGCGACCGCTGGTGCTGCTCATCACGGCGATTGCCCTGCTGGTGACGGTCATCTTCGACGCCGGCGTCGAGTCCCAGGCCGGCGCCTATGCGACAGGCGTGCTCGTGCTGATGGCATCCACCGCGCTTGCCGCGATGATCGGCACGCCGTCGCGCCGGCTGTACTTCGGGATCATCACGATCGTGTTTCTCTACACAACGGTCGTGAACATCGTGGAGCGTCCCGAGGGCATCAAGATCGCGGCGTGGTTCATCGCGGTCATCATCGGCTCGTCCCTGTTCTCACGGGTGTGGCGCTCGACGGAGCTCCGGACGCAAGGCATCGACTACGACGACTTTGCCCAGGTGTTCGTGAAGACGGCGGCCGGGCAGCCGATTCGCATCATCGCGAACAGGCCCGACACCGGTCAGCCGAGTGAATATGCGTCAAAGCTTCGTGAGGCGACCGACGCGCATCACCTACCGCCGGATGCGAAGGTGCTCTTTCTGGAGATTCAGCCCGGGGACGCGTCGGAGTTCTCCGAGGAGCTCCACGTGAGGGGACGCCGCGTCGGTTCGTTCGAAGTGCTGTCGGTGAGGAGCCCGGCGATTCCCAATGCGATTGCCGCGCTGCTGCTGGACCTGCGCGATCGCACGGGCCAGATCCCGCACGCGTACTTCGGCTGGACCGAAGGCAATCCGATTACCTATCTGCTGCGCTTCCTCGCATTCGGCGAGGGGGACACGGCGCCGGTCACGCGCGAAGTGCTTCGGCAGGCAGAACCGGTGCCCTCACGGCGACCGAAGATTCACGTCGGATAGGAAGAGATTGAAAGTTGGTGAATTAAGAATTCAGAATTGCTGTTAAGGCGTTCAACAGTTCGATTTGCGCAGGGTTGATTCTCGTCCGCGCGGTCTCCAGATCACACCACTCTGCGCGATCGACTTCTGGAAAGCTCGCACGCTTTCCGGATTTCGGCGGCCATTCCATCTCGAATGTGTTGCTCCTGAGTGTCGCGGGATCGAAGTCGGCTTCGGCTGCCCAGGCGCGAACGAGCTTGCCGCCTTTCTGACGCACCGGCGGCAGCGCCCTCGCGGGGCCGTCGAAGATCAGTCCGATTTCCTCGCGCAGCTCGCGCCGCGCGCACGCGAGCGCATCTTCCCCCGCACCGACTTCGCCTTTCGGGATGGTCCACGCACCGGCGTCCTTGCTGCGCCAGAACGGACCGCCCGGGTGCACGAGCAGTACCTCGAGCCGGCCCTTCACCCGCCGGTACAACAACAGGCCGGCGCTTTCCTTCACGTGTGGCAGCTTAGCAAACCGCGCTCTCTGCTCGAGCTAGCTCTCGGAATCACTGCGGTACACTCGCCCACGAACGGCACGTGACTTTCTCACTCAGAAGCAGGAGCGCCGAGCAGCGTAGCGGGGCGAAGGGGGCCAGGCAGGGCTTCACGCGGTACGCCATCGCGGGCATTGCTACCGCGATTATCGTTCCGCTCGCGCGGTTTCTCGCGCCAGTCACCGGCCTGAGCGAGGGCGCGCTTGCGCCGTCGCCGCTCATTCTTCCCGTCATCTTCAGCTCGTGGTTCGGCGGCCGCGGCCCGGGTCTGTTCTCGGTCGCCTGCGCCGCATCCGCCTACGCGCTTCTCGACATCGCGCCCGGAACCGTCCCGCGCGCATCGGTCTTCGCGGTTGTCGCCATCATCGTCGTCTATCTCACCGACACGCTGTGGACGATGCGCACGCGCGCCGAGGAGCTGCATCGTCAGGCGGCGCGCGAGCTGGCCGCGCGGCAGCGCGTGGAGCGCGCGCTCGAAGGCCATGAGAAACAACTCGACCTGATTGCGAATGCGGTGCCCGTGCTGATCGCGCATGTCGATGCCGATCGGCGCCTCACATTCGTCAATCGCGCGTGGGTGGAGTGGTTCGGCGCCGGCGCGAAGGCAGGCACGCTCGAGTCGGCGCTGCCGGCCGCGACCGCACGCGCGCTCGCGATTCACGCAGGCAACGCCCTCGAAGGACGCCAGACCGATTTCGAGCTCACGCTCAAACGCGAGAGCGGCACGCTTCGCGAGGTCGAGGGCGTGTTCGTGCCGGATCTCGACACCCACGGCGCCGTCCGAGGGTTTGTGGCGATGCTGTCCGACGTCACCGATCGGAAACGCGTGCAGGCCGGCCTCGCCCTGCAGAACCGGCTCGCGCAATTCATTGCCGATGCGCGCTCGCTCGAGCAGCTTCCGCGTCTCATGGAAGTGGTGGCCACCGGACTGCTCGCCGAATCGGCGCGGCTCTGGATGCCGGAACAGGATTCGCTGCGGCTCGAGGCGGCCTGGCCGCCCGGCGCTGCGGCCGACACACCGGCGCCAGGTTCGTTCGTCACGAAGGCCTGGCGCGATCGCGCGATCCATACCGAGAGCCGCGATCCCGAGCGCGCCACCGGCGCCGTGCCGATCAGCGCCGGTGACGATCTGCTCGGCGTCATCGAAGTCACCGAGGCGCGCCGGTTTTCGCTCGACGGGATTCTGCGCGACGTGCTCGCCGCGCTTGGCGTGCAGATCGGACAGTTCATTCAGCGCGCCGGCGCCGAAGCCGACGCCGAGGCGCGCGCGCGATTCAATCGGCGGCTCGTCGAGGCGATCCCGCAGATTGTGTGGACGGCCGGCGCGGATGGCGCCATCGACTCGCTCAGCGCGCGGTGGCACGACGCCACGGGACTCGGCACGGCCGACAGTCTCGGCTTCGCGTGGCAGGCCGCGGTCCATCCGGACGATCTGCCCAAGGTGCGCGACGCCTGGCGCGCCGCCGTGGAGCACGTCGAACCGCTGCGGCTCGAGGCACGGCTGCGGTTCGCCGACGGCCGCTGGCATTGGCACCTCGTTGTTGCGATCCCGTCGCGCGATGACGTCGCGACGCAATGGTTCGGCACGTTCACCGACATCGAGGATCAGAAGCGCGCCGCCGAGTCGCAGCGCATTCTGGCGCAGGTGGGCACCACGCTGAGCGCCGCGCTCGGACACGAAGACACGACGCGTCTTGTTGCCGAGCTCCCGATCGGCCGCTTCGCCGACTTCGCCGCCGTTGCCGAGCTCGGCGACGAAGGCTTGCGCTGGGTGGCCGTCGCGCACGCCGACGCGCGCGCGTCGAACGATGGCCGGCGGATGCGGGACATGCCCGACTTCAGGGAGAGCGCCACGGTCGCGGCCGCGCGCGTGGCGCGAACCGGACGCCCGGAGCTCGCCGAAACGCCCGAGGCAACCGAGGCGGATGAGACACTGCGGGGCCTTGGCGCGCAGTCGTCGATCACCGTGCCGCTCGTCGCGCGCGGCCGCACGCTGGGCGCGATCACGCTGGCAGGCCTGCAAGGCCGGCCGTACGATCGCACCGATCTCGGGCTTGCGATCGACTATGCGCGCCGATCGGCGGTGGCGCTCGACAACGCGCGGCTGTACTGGCAGACCGAGCAGGCGAGCCGCATGAAGGACGAGTTCCTCGCGACCGTGTCGCACGAGCTGCGCACGCCCCTGAATGCGATGCTCGGCTGGACGAAGCTGCTGCGGTCGGGACGACTCGATGCGGACCGGATGGCGTCGGCCCTCGAAACGATCGAGCGCAACACGCTGGCGCAGGCGCAACTCATCGAAGATCTCCTCGACGTCTCGCGCATCGTCACCGGCAAGCTGCGACTGCAGAAGCGGCCGGTCGATCTCACCGAGATTGTCCGGGCGGCGCTCACGACGGTGCAGCCCGTGGCCGACAGCCGCGGGGTGTCGCTCGATCTGCAGCTCGACATGCCGCAGGGCGCCGTCGTGGGCGATCCCGCGCGACTGCAGCAGGTGGTCTGGAACCTGCTCTCGAACGCCATCAAGTTCAGCCCCGAGCAGGGGCGCGTGGTGGTGACGCTGACGAGCGACGCCGGGCAGGCGTCGCTCTCGGTGAGCGATCGCGGCATCGGCATTCCCCCGGCGTTTCTGCCGTATGTCTTCGACCGGTTCCGCCAGGCCGACTCCACGATCACGCGCACGCATGGTGGACTCGGCGTCGGCCTCGCGATTGTGCGGCATGTGGTGGAAATGCATGGCGGATCGGTCGAGGCCTTCAGCGAGGGCGAGAATCGCGGCGCGACCTTCACGGTGCGCCTGCCGCTCGACACCGCCGCGGCGATGCAGGCCGCCGAAGCCGTCCGCGCGGCCGACCGTCACGCCGGCGACATCGCGAGGCTGTCGGTCGTGCTCGTGGACGATCAGCTCGATGCGCTCGAGATGACGCGGCTGCTGCTCGAGACGCGCGGCGCGTCGGTGCGCACGGCGCCGTCGGCGCGCCATGCGCTGCAGGCGCTGCGCGATGCGCGGCCCGACGTGCTCGTCGCCGACATCGGCATGCCGGGCGAAGATGGATACTGGCTGGTGGAACAGGTACGGCGCGATCCGGCGCTGGCGGATCTTCCGGCGATTGCGCTCACCGCCTATGCGCGCGCCGAGGATCGCGCGCGGTCACTGGAGGCCGGCTACCAGATTCATCTCACGAAACCGCTCGACGCCGACGAGCTCACGGCGGCGCTGGCCGCGCTGGCGAAATAGCCGGCGGCTCCCGAAGCTGCTTCGCGATGACGACACTGCCGCCGAAACCTCCGCCGGTCAACCGGGCCCCGAGCACACCCGGCGAGTGACTGGCCTGATCGACAATGGCATCGATTTCGGGCAGCGAGACGTCGAAGTCGTCGCGCAGCGACGCGTGCGACGCCGACATCAGTGCGCCGAAGGCGGCCACCTCGCCGCGCTGGAGCGCCGTCACGGCGTCGCGGACGCGCTGGTTCTCTGACACGACATGTCGCACGCGCCGGGGCAGCGGATCGGGAAGATGCGCCGCCGCCGAGGCATCGTCGCCCACGTCGCGCAATGATGCGACGCCAAGCAGCGCGCAGGCCTCGGCGCATTCGCGCCGGCGGTCGGCATAGCCGCTGCTGCGGTGCTCGTGCGCGATGCCCGAGTCGATCACGTCCACGTCCAGTGAGGCCGGCAGCGACACCGGCCGGCTTGATTCGTCGCGAAAGTCGATCATCTGCGCGCGCCCCGGCGCGCCCTGGGCGGCGATTTGATCCATCATCCCGACCGGCGCCCCGACGAAATCAGTCTCGATCGCGCGCGCGAGCCTCGCGATGCGCAACGCATCGAGCGTGACGCCGCCGAGACGCGACAGGGCCTGCACGAGCGCCACGCACAGCGCGGCGCTCGACGCCAGCCCCGCGCCCGGCGGAATGTCCGATTGAATGGCGATCGCGGCGCCATGCTCGAAGATTCCTTCACGCGCGAGCAGGGCCGAGGCGCCGCGGACGTAATCGGTCCAGCGCCCCTCGCACCGCCATGCACCGACCTCGAACTGCACGAGCCCGTCTTCCGGAAACGCGCCGGAGCGCACCGCGACCTGCCAGTCGCTTCGCAGCTGCGCGTCGACGGTCACATGCAGCGGCAGCGTCATCGGCAGCGCCAGCCCGAGGTTGTAGTCGGTGTGGTCGCCGATCAGATTGACGCGGCCGTGACCGA
>JBBDWL010000030.1:0-7050 GCA_040902895.1 Vicinamibacterales bacterium
GACGAACAGCGTGACACGGACGCTTTCACGCCCGCATCGTCACGACGCACCATGACTACATTATAGTCACGAGAGGTCATATCTGAAATTGCCTGCGGCAGCCTCGGTCGCGACCGCAGCTACCCCACCGCATAATTTGTAGCGGCCCCCCGGCAGGTCCGCACACGACAGGCATCAAAAAGTGTCGGCTATGCTGTCTCACCATGGCATGGTGTCTGTAACTACCATATTATAAACGACTTATCGACGTAGGCCTGCTCGGCATCTGCCTTGCTGTGACGTTTCGCAGCCAAGGTCCATCCGGGCTGACACTTCACAGGACTTCACAGCCGGCCATGTCGCGTGACGCGGCAAAGGGCGGTGTGCGGCAGCGAGGAGCGGAAAACGTGAGACGACCGATTCGGAATGACGCGGGCATGACCATCATCGAGACGACAGTCATCCTGTCGGTGCTGTTCATCCTGGCTGGCGTGATGTCGCCGATCGTCGGCGAGTCGATCACGACGGCCCGCGCCGTCAAGGCCAAGAGCGACGCCCAGATGATCGCCATGGGCCTCGTGAATTTTCAGAAGGACCTCGGTGCGGACGCCCTGTCAATGGGCGGGGCGGCAATCGCGGCACAGCCGATCGGCCTTGCCGATGTGCTCGCCAGCGCCGGCAGTCAGCCCTCGATCGAATCCGCGGAAGACACAGCAGCCAGCTCGTTCACCCTGTTCGCCCGCCCGGGTCAGGCCAAAGGCAACGGTAATGGCGGCTACGGCCGCGGCGGCAACGACATCATCCGCGAGAAGTGCCGGAAGTGGCTCGAGATGGCGACGGACACGCTCGACGACCATCTGAGATCGAACCGCCGCGGCTATCGCTTCCGTCAGCCCGGCGAGTACGGCGGGTGGAACGGGCCGTATATCAGCGCCGAGCTCAAAGGCGATCCCTGGGGCAACCAGTACATGATCAACGCCGCCTTCCTCGACGGCGGCAGCAGCGCCACCGACCGCCGCGGCAATCAGCGCAAGGCCGTGTTCGTGGTCTCTGCCGGCGCCAACGGCACCATCGAAACGCCGTTCGAGCAGCCCATCACCGATGCGCGTCCCTTCGGTGACGACATCGTCGTGAGGATTCAGTGACCCGACGCCGTTTGACGTCGGACGCCGGCTTGACGCTCATCGAAGTGACGCTGATGCTGATTGTCAGCATGGCGATCCTCGGCGCGCTCGCGCCGGCGGTGGCCGCGACAATCCGTCGCGCTGAGACAGTTGCGGCGACCGCGGCAATGACCGACATCAGGAACCAGGCGCTCAAGATGCTGGACGACGTCCAGATGAGCTTCTTCACAATCAACGGCGTCGGTAACGGCACCCAAGTACAGCTACTGGTCAGCGACGGCGACATGCCGCTCGAGTGCACGGCGATTGCGACGGCCTGTGCATCATGGCAGCGCGCCGTGGACAACACGGGCGGCCTCGTTGATTTCATCGAGCGCCACCTCGTGACCAACAATCCGAGAGGCAGCGCCGCGAACGATTACCCCACCGTCGACAGCTGGAAAGGCCCGTATCTCAACTCCCCGAACGATCCAGACCCATGGGGCACCCGCTACATGATCAACGTCCAGTTCCTCGGCGGCAGCACGAATGACGTCGTGGTCCTCTCGGCCGGCCCCGACGAAGTCATCAACACGGCATTTGCTGCCAATCCGCTGACCGCTGCCGGCGACGACATCATCGTCCTGGTGGAGGCATGAGCATGCGGGTGCTCTTCCTCATCGGGGGGCTTGCCCGCCATAGCACGCGCCGGTTCGTGCGTGCGGAGGCGGGGATCACGCTGGTCGAAACGACGATCATTCTGGCCGTGATCGCGGTGCTGAGCGCGGCGGCCGCGCCGGTCGCCTCGCGCACGCTCGACCGTGCCCGGCTCGTACGCGCACGCACAGATGCCGTCGAGATCAAGAACGGCCTGTTCGCCATCCGCGACGACATGACCCAGTTCAATCTGTTCACGACCAACGGCGCCAACAACGGGCCGGTTGTTTACATGCTGGTAGGCGACGGCGACATTCCGGTCGAGGTCGGCATCGGCGGTGACGCGCGCTGGCAGGATCCTGTCGATAACGTGACGGGCATCGTGGATTTTCTCGAGCGGCATCTCGTCACCAACAACCCGGGCGGCAATCCCGCGAATGGGTATCCGACCGACATCCAGAATCCCTGGCGCGGGCCCTATCTCGCAGGACCCATCGATGCCGACCCCTGGGGAAACCGTTACGCGAGCAACACGCGATGGCTCAAGGACGCGCCGAAGTCGAACGACGTCGTCGTCTTTTCGGCCGGCCCGGATGAAATCATCCAGACCGCATGGGAGAGCAGCATCATCACGCCCGGCGGTGACGATATCGTGATCATCGTGCTCGCCGACAACAACAGGATCGTGCCATGAAGACGCGCATGAACCTTCGCTCGCAGGCCGGAGTCACACTGATCGAAGCGACGATCATGCTCGCGGTGGCGGCCGTTCTTGCGGCGGCCGTGGCGCCGGCCACGTCGCGCACGATCGATCGCACGCGTCTGTCGCGCGCGCAGACCGACGCGCTGGCGATTTCCACGGCCATCCACAACCTTCTCTCGGAACACACGGCCTTCTCGCCGTTCACAATCACCGGTCTTACCGGCGGGACGACGGTCGGCATGCTCGTCGGAGATGGCGACATTCCCGAGGCGGGCACAGGCGGCAGCGCGTCGTGGCGAGACGTGGTCAACGTCGCGGCGTCACCGGCCGTGGATTTTCTCGAGCGGCATCTCGTGAGAAACGCACCTGGCGGCACAGGCGCCTATGCGACCGCGAGCGCGTGGCGCGGAGCCTATCTGAACGGGCCCGTCGACCCGGATCCGTGGGGCAATCGGTATGCGGTGAACGTGCTCTACCTCCGCACGCTCACCACCAACGACGTCATCGTCCTCTCGGCCGGTCCCGATGAAGCGGTGAACACGGCGTTCACCGTGAACGGCATCACACCAGGGGGCGACGACATCCACGCCGTCGTGCGGCGGGATCTTGGAAAGACGGTGCCGCAGTGAAGCGCAGTCTTGGCAGTCAGCGGGGTGTGTCGCTCGTCGAAGTCACCATCATTCTGGCGGTGGTTGCGATGCTCGCGTCGATTCTGGCGCCTTCCGTCAACGGGTACGTCGACCAGGCGCGGCAGGCACGGGCGCGCCAGGACACGCAGGTCATTGCGGAAGCCATCCTCGATTTCGTTGCAGACAACGCGGAACATCAGTTCCTGATCACGGCCAGCGGCGGTGGCATGGTTCCACCGACCCGCGGAGACACGAACCGGGTGAATCTGCTCGTCAGCGACGGTGATATCCCGACCACGTCGACTGCGCTCACCGAGACGTTCTGGACGCAGGCGGTCAACGGCGGAACCGTCGATACGCTTTCGAATCACGTGATCGTGAACGATCCGGGGTACCGCAACCCGACGAACATCACGACGACAACGCCTGGCGGCACGAACATCGACTTCGCGCGCGCGGAGTCCAGCGGCTTCAACGCGCCCTACTCGTGGCGCGGCGCGTATCTGCGCGGGCCGGTGCGCGCCGATCCGTGGGGCAACCGTTATGCCGTCAACGTCGCGTTCATGGACCCGTCGCCCGTCGACGCGTTCGGCGCGGGCATCATCACAACCGGGTTTCTCGTCGCCGATTACGCGCGCCTCGACGTGTTCGTGCTCTCGGCCGGCGGCGACAAGGAGATCGACACGAAGTCGGCCCAGGACGGCGCCGTGCCGGGCGACGACGACTTCATCTTCCTGGTGAGCAGCAATGCGAAGTAGCCCTAGGCGTGCCCGCCGCAGCGTCCGCGCGCAGGCAGGCATGTCGCTCGTCGAAGTGACGATCATCCTCGCGGTGTTCGCGGTGCTCACGGCCGTCGCAGCTCCGTCGATCGGCGGCTACATGAATGACGCCGCGGCGGCGAAAGCAAAGGCCGATGTTGAAGCGATCGGCTCGGCGCTTTCACGCATGCTGGTCGACACCGGCGAGCCATGGGTGCTGAGAAATGGCAATGGGGGCGGCCCCACGGTTGCGCCTACGCGCGATGCGGCCAACCGGGTCGACCTGCTCGCATCGAATGGGGCGACGCCTGCGGTTGCGGTCACCCGGTTGAGCGGGACGACCGATTGGGATGACCCCGTTGGCATCGATGAGGTGCAGCGGCTCGAGTACTTCCTCGTCGAGAACACACCGAGCGGAAGCTCGGCGAACGGTTACCGCACGGCGGAAAACGTACCGGGCGGGTTCCAGAGCTCCGATTTCGGGTGGCGCGGCGCATACCTGCCAGGACCGATCGGGCCGGATCCCTGGGGCAACCGATACGCGGTCAATGTGGAATTCCTGGCGAAAGCGCTCGGCGCCGGGCCCTCCGGGAACGTCAACGACGTGTTCGTGGTATCCGCGGGGGCCAACCGCAGGCTCGAAACGCGGTTCGACACGGATGGCGTCACGGCCGGGGGAGACGACCTCATCTTCGTGGTGTCAGGCGGCACCCGCTGAGGACACTGCAGTTTGTGTGGGCGAACCCCCCATTGGGGCATCGCAATGTGTAGGATTCGGCGGCGGCGGCGGCGTAGTTTCGTGTAAGTGTAACACAACAAAGGGCTTAGTCTTTTGGCATCACGGTTGCTATAAAGCCAGCCTTCAGGCCTCAGTCAACGCACATACGGGGATGCACCAACGGCGGCGTCATCCCGGCGCGCCGGCGCAGTCACCGGGAATCGTGCGCCGAACGCGGGGCCGTGAAGAAACACGGGGGCGGGAACTCCCCCATTTGGAGGACAGCATGAATCGGAAGATGAACGGGGAACGGGGCATGTCGCTGGTGGAGGTCACCATCATCCTGATGGTGCTCGCGCTCCTCACGGCTGTAATCGCGCCATCAATCGACGATTACATCAAGGACGCACGGCAGGTGAAGGCGAAGGAAGATGTTGAGGCCATCGGCGTCAGCTTGGTCCGGATGCTCAAGGATACCGGCGCACCATTTCCGTTGCGGAGTGGCAGTGTTGACATTGCCGATCGTTACAAGATCAACAACCGCGTCGATCTCCTCTTCGGGCCGGGCAACGCTGCCTCAATCGTCGTCGCCGACAATCCGGTGTTCGCACCGGGTGCAGCTTCGGCGACCACTAGTCCCATCAACTGGGGAAGGGCTGCCGGTGCGGGAATCGAGTCGCTCGAAGCGCACCTTGTTTTGAATACGCCTGCATACGCGCCGCCCCTGTTGACTGAGGCTGCGCTCGCCGGCTCCGGCGGACCTCGATTCGGCATCGGCTGGCGTGGCGCGTATTTGAGCGCGCTGTCTGCCGATCCTTGGGGTAACCGCTACGAGGTCAATTCCGTGATGATCGGAGTCGGCTCAGATAGCGTGGATTTGGGCTGGAACACTGACACAGTGGTGATTTCGGCGGGTTCGAACTCAGTGATGAACAGCACCTTCGCGCAAGCCGGCTTCGCGGCCGGGGTCGACGACATCGTCTTCGTGATTCAGGGCTCTACGCGCTAACGTCAGACTCATCGCTGGCGCAGGCTGATTGCCAACGCCATTGGTTTCATGCTGTTCTTCGCGGCTGCCCTCTCGAGCGCTTCCCCGCGCTCGAGAGGCGTCCGCATCGCGGAACGGCCCCCGGCTTTGAAACGTCCGATCGCAGGAGATTTGACAATGCGTAGTAACAGTCCCGCGCACACGGCGCGCGGTTCTCACGGCTTCACGCTCATCGAGCTGACGGTCGTGCTTGCGGTCATTGTCACGCTGGCGCTGATTCTGACGCCGGCGATCACGAACTTCATCAACGACGCGCGTACGTCGCGCACCCGCAACGACGTGCAGACGATCGCCTCGGCCGTCACGCAGTTCTACAAAGACACCGGATTCTTTCCGCAGTGGTCCGCCTCCAACAACGGCGGCGCGGGACTCGCGGCCAATAAAGTCGATCTGCTCGTGTCACCAGGCAACGTGCCGGCCTCCGCGCAGCAGACGCTCTGGATTACCGGCAAGTCCGACACGCTCACCAATCAGCTCCTGTCGAATACGCCTGGCTATGCGATTCGGACGGTAACGAACCAGTTCGGATGGAACGGTCCGTATCTGTCATCGGATTTCGGCGCCGACGCGTGGGGCAACCGTTACATGGTCAACGTCGGACTGCTCGACGCAACCATTGGACAGCAGACGTCGGCCGGCGCGGCCAAGAGCGCGGTCTGGGTGATCTCGGCGGGATCCAACGGCACGATCGAAACGACCTACGCACAGCCGGCCCTGACCGTAGTCACCGGCGGCGACGACATTCCGTTCCGCATCCAGTAAAACATCGCGGGCCCTGAAGGGCCGCGCCATCCTTCGCGCCACAGCGCGCAGCCCTGTGAAATTGTGGTAGCGCTCAGTTTGGGACCGTACTATAATCCCGCGCGTGCAAGCACCCTCAGCGTCGGGCACAGCCTCGTTTGACGATTCAGCGAACTCCTCCGGCGCTCCTGGCTTCACGCTCATCGAACTGACCATCGTGCTCGGCGTCATCGTGACGCTGGCGCTGGTGCTCACGCCGTCAATCACCAACTATCTGAGTGACGCCCGTGTGTCGCGTTCGCGGAACGACGTGAAGACGATCGCGTCGGCCATCATTCAATTCAACCGCGACACCGGCCTCTATCCGCTATGGTCGCAGGCGCAGAACGGCGGCGCCGGCACCACGGCCAACAAGGTCGATCTATTGGTGAGCCGCGGCACCATCCCCGCGGCGGCGACGTCGAGCCTCTGGACGACCGGCACAACCGCGGGCCTGACCGAATCGCTGATCTACAACACGCCGGCCTACACGATTCGCACGGCAACCGCCAGCCTCGGTTGGAACGGCCCGTATCTCAGTTCCGCCATCGATGCCGATCCCTGGAGCAATCGCTACGCCGTGAACGTCGGCCTGCTCGACTCCACGTCGGGCGGACTCACGATCGGCGGCACGCCGAAAAGCGCCGTGTGGGTGCTGTCGGCCGGCGCCAACGG
>JBBDWL010000031.1:0-1112 GCA_040902895.1 Vicinamibacterales bacterium
GCGAATGATCGCCTTCTTGCGGCGATCTCCTTCAGGCGCAGCAGATCTGCGGCCGACGCGACGTTCAGGACCCGGCCACGGATTCTGGTCCTGACGGCGTTGGCGGCGAGTTCGGCGGCGGCGATGGGGAAGTCGAACAGCAGGTCAACCCGCAGGAGCGTCTTGCGATTGAAGAAGAAGGCGCTGGACGGCGCGTCAAGCCGCAATCGAACGGCGGCCACCTTGCGATTGTCGATCGTCGCAGTGACTTCGCCGGCGGCGTTCAACTTCGACACCAGCTCCAGGCCGCGGCTGTAGAACAGGTCGACCATAGGTTCGATCTGCTCGCCGGGGTGGGTGACGACAAAGTCGAAGTCCTGCGTCACCCGTTGCGATCCGAGCAACACCAACGCCATGCCGCCGGCGAGCACGGGCCGGAGACCTAGTCCTTCCAAGCCGCTCGCCAGGCCGGCGACCTCGTCGAAAGCTGACAGCTCCGGTTCCATGCCTAGTCCCGGTCGGGATAAAGGCCAGGCAATCGGCCACTGAACGACTTCATGCGTTCGACGGTGGGCGGCGGCCGCAGTTCCCGGACCATTGCGGCATACAGGAAATTGGCGGCTAGCCGCCGCGCCGCTTCCAAGGAGCGCCGGCGCGCGTCACCGCCCAAGGCGGCAATGTGCCGGCGCTCGTCGGGGGTGAGGTTCCGAGCGCGTGCGCGCCCGCCGCGGCGTCCCAACGCCTGCGCCATCTTGCGGGTGTCCATGTGCCATTATACTTACCGCTAAGCACATTCCGCAAGCCGGCCCGCCGCCTGCGGCGCGCGACGCGATCCGGGAGCGGTGAGATCTGCTGACATTCGCGAGGGCGGCCAGGCGTAATATCCCGGCCATGAAACTCGCCCGTGCCGCCTTCCTCGTCCTCCCGCTGCTGCTGACGGCCGCGCTGTCGGCGTCCACCTCCGCTCGCGCGCCTCACAGCGAGCTGCGGCGCGACCGCGCCGGAGCTGCCTTCGGCAGCGTCGGCGGGCAGGCGCCCCGCGTCACCACGCCGAAGGAACAGTTCGGCTTCAATTTTGGCGACGACTACCAGCTCACCACCTACCAGCAGCTCGCCGACTACTGGCGCAAGCT
>JBBDWL010000032.1:0-38622 GCA_040902895.1 Vicinamibacterales bacterium
GAGCAGCAGCACGACGACTCCGAGCAGCGCGCGCAGCCGCTTCTGCCAGGCCATCTAGCCGCGCCCTTCGACTCGGCCCTTGGGCTCTGCGGCCTCGCTCAGGGTGGCGCGGTCCGCGTCATACCCGCGGGCGTCGGCGAGCGTGAGCTCGACGTACGCCTCGCCATTGAATTCGTTCTTGTCGAGCGAGAACGCCACCTCGAGGCTGCCGCGATGCTCCTCGAACATCGGCAGCCGTTCGGCGAAGCGCCACGCGATCGCCGGAAATGTGCGGCCTTCCTGCCGCACCGACATCTTCAGATGCCGCTCCTTGATCGTGCGGGGCCCGTTCACCAGCTGCACGGGGCCGGCATGAAATACCGGCTTGGCATTCGCGGCGCCGTAGGGCCCAAGCTGCGCGAGCGCTTCGATCACGCCGGCATCGATCGCCCGCAGCGGCAGCGCGGCGTCGATCCGCAGCCGCCGCATCAAATCGCGCGGGTCGAGCGCGTCGTCGGCCCATGCGTTGATCCGGCGCCGGAACTCCGCCACGTTGTCGGCTGCCATGGTCAGGCCCGCGGCCTGCTTGTGGCCGCCGAACCGCTGAAACAGGTCGGCGCAGCGCTCGAGCGCGCCGAGCATGTCGAAGGCGGCGATGCTGCGGCAGGATCCGTGGGCCACGCCGTCTTCGATCGACAGCACGACGGCCGGTTTGTTGAAGTGATCGACCAGCTTTGAGGCCACGATCCCAATGACGCCGCGATGCCAGCCCTGGCCTGCCACGACCAGGATGTTGTGCGCCCCGACCGCCGGATCGCTCTCGACCGCTTTCCGCGCCTCGGTGACGATCGCGGCTTCTTCGGTTTGACGTTTCGCGTTCTCGTCGTTGAGCTGCTGGGCCAGCGCCCGGGCTTCCGCAAGCTGCCCCTCATCGATCGCCAGCAACAGCCGCGTCGCGATGTCGGGGCTGCTCATCCGGCCCGCCGCGTTGATCCGCGGCGCCATCAGAAACGCGACGTGAAACCCGTCGATCGTTTTGTTCGTGAGCCCCGAGGCCTCGAGCAGCGACCGCAGGCCGACCGTGTGGCGGCCCGTCGACAGCATCTCGAGCCCGAGCTTCGCAATCACGCGGTTCTCGCCGACGAGCGGCACGACATCGGCCAGCGTGCCGATCGCCGCGATCTTGACGAACGCGGGCACCCACCGGTCACGGCCGCTCCGCGCGCACAACGCCTGCACGAGCTTCAGGGCTACGCCCACGCCCGCGAGGTGCTTGTCGGGATACCGGCAGTCACGGCGCTTGGGATTGATGATGGCGAAAGCCGGCGGCAGCGTCGTGTCGGGCTCGTGGTGATCGGTAATGATCAGATCGATCCCGAGCTCTCGCGCGCGCCGCGCCGCGTCTTCTCCACGGATGCCGCAATCGACAGAGACGATCACGGCCGCGCCGGCGGCGTGCAGACGCTCGACCGTTGCCGGCTGCAGCCCGTAGCCGTCGGTCAGCCGCTCCGGAATGAAGTGCGCGACGTTGCCGCCCAGCATCTCGATCGCCCTGCGCATGATGACGGTCGATGTCACGCCGTCGACGTCGTAATCCCCATGGATCACGATGCGCTCTTTGCGCGCGATCGCGGCCATGAGCCGCTCGACGGCCTCGGTCATGCCGGCGAGCAGAAAGGGATCGTTCAGATGGTCGAGAGACGGCCGGAGGAACCGCTCGGCCGCTTCAGGGTCGCCCAGACCGCGCAGGCACAGCAATTGAGCAACGACCGGCGGAATCTTCAGCGCGGCGGAAAGAGAACCGATTGCCACGTCATCACAGGGCGCGACATCCCAGATATAGGACCGACTCATGCAGGTTCGATCGGTTCGCTTGGTTCGGTTGGTTCGATGGGCTCCAGGCGCGCGTCGTCGACGAACGCCTGCCCTTCCACGCCCATCCGGCGGAATTTCTCGTAGCGCGCGTTGAGGCGGGCCTCGCTGGTGAGCGAGCGCACGTCGGCCAGATGGCGCGCGATGGCGTCGCCCACCAGCGACGTCGCCGCGACGGGATCGTTGTGCGCGCCGCCGACCGGCTCCGGGATGATTTCGTCGATCACGCCGAGCTCGAGCAAATCGGGCGCGGTGATCTTCAATGCGGCCGCCGCTTCGACTTTCCTGCCCGCATCCCGCCACAGAATCGCGGCACATCCTTCAGGCGGGATGACGCTGTAGACCGCAAACTCCTGCATCAGCACGCGATCGCCAATGGCCAGGCCGAGCGCGCCGCCCGATCCGCCCTCGCCGCACACCGTCACGATCACGGGCGTGTCGAGCATGATCATGTCGCGCAGGTTCACGGCAATGGCTTCGGCGACGCCACGTTCTTCGGACTCGATCCCCGGATACGCCGCCGGCGTATCGACGAAGACGATGATGGGGCGCTTGAACTTCGCCGCCAGCTCCATGACGCGCAGCGCCTTGCGATAGCCCTCGGGCCGCGCGTAGCCGAAGTTGCGGATGATTTTTTCTTTGGTGTCGGCGCCGCCCTTCTGATGCCCGACGACGAACACCGGCTCGTTTCTGAAAAACGCGAGACCGCAGACGATCGCCTTGTCGTCGGCGAACCGCCGGTCTCCGTGCAGCGGCGTAAAGCCGGTGCAGAGACGATCGATGTAATCGAGGGTCGTGGGCCGCGCGGTGTGGCGGGCTACCAGCACGCGCTGCCACGGCGTCAGGTGCTGGAAGATCTCGGCGCGGATCGTTTCGGCGCGCTCGCGCAGGCTCTGGATCGAGCGCTGCCGCTCGGGAGTCTGCGGCAGCATGCTGAGCGCCTCAATCTCTTTCACGAGCACGCCAACGGGCTCCTCGAATTCCAGCAAGTCAGGCATGGGTCACCGTATCACTACCGTTCCAGCGCCGACCAGAGCTTCGACCTCGGACACGAGGCGGTCCGACGGTCTCACCCGCTGCGGCGTCGAGGCCCTGACGCGGTAGGAACGGCCGTTGTCCTTGCTCTCGATCTCGAGCGACACCTTTCGATCGCCGCGGTGCCGCGAGAGGATGTCGGCGAGCGCCTCGAGTGTGCCGCGGGTGTGCGGCGGCATCGACACGCGAATCCGGACCTCGCGCGCCACCTTCTCGCGCATCAGCTCGATGCTGGTGACATCGCTCGCCACCAGCCGGCACGTGTCATCGTCCTTCTCGAACCGGCCGCGGACGACGAGCATGGCGTCGGCGCGAATCAGCTGCTGCGCCCTGGCGAAGGCTTCCGGAAACACGACAGTTTCGACCGTGCCTGATTCGTCTTCGAGCATGAAGACGGCCATGGGATCGCCGCGGCGCGTGCGCACGCTGCGAAGGCCGGTGACGATGCCGCCGATGGCGCAGTTCTCGACCGATCCTGTCAGCTCGGCGAGGCCCTTCGCGCCGTAGGCGGCCAGATCCGGCTTGTACTGTTCGATCGGGTGGCCGCTCATATAGAGGCCGAGCGCTTCCTTCTCGAACGCGAGCTGCTGCGCGTTGGTCCACGCGGCCGCATCCGGCAGCTCGCTCAAGACGTCGCGTTCGGCGCCGCCGCCGCCGTCCTCGAGGATCTCTCCGCCGAAGATCGACGCCTGGCCGCCGTCGCGGTCTCTCTGCCGTCGGCTGCCATGTTCGAGCGCGCGGTCGATCGCGGCAAACAGACGCGCGCGCAGGTTCGCGGGCTCGGGCACCCTGCCTTCGAGCAGCGAATCGAACGCGCCGCCCTTCACGAGGCTCTCGAGCACGCGCTTGTTCACCAGCCGCAGGTCGAGGTGCTCCGCGAGCGAGTACAGGGACGTGACGCGGCCGCCGAGCTCCGTGCGCGCCGCCAGCAATGACTGGATGGCGCCGTCGCCGGCTCCCTTGACCGCGGCGAGGCCATAGCGCACGCCTTCGGGCTGCACCGTAAACGCCAGGTTGCTTCTGTTGATGTCGGGCGGCAGCACGGGCACGCCCAGATCGCGCGCCTCGGCGAGATACATCGCGAGCTTCTCGGTATTCTGCGCTTCGATCGTCAGCAGCGCGGCCATGAAATGGCGCGGATAGTTCGCCTTGAGATAGGCCGTCTGATATGCGAGGTACGCATAGGTCGTCGAGTGCGACTTGTTGAAGCCGTACCCGGCGAAGAATTCCATCAGATCGAATATCTTCGCGGCCTTCTTCTCGTTGATGCCGCGCGCCCGGCAACCGTCCATGAACCGGTCGCGCTGCCTGGCCATGACCGCGGCGTCTTTCTTGCCCATGGCCTTGCGCAGCAGATCCGACTCCCCCATCGTGAATCCCGCGAGGTCGCTCGCGAGGCGCATGACCTGTTCCTGGTATGCGATGACGCCGTACGTCTCTTTCAGCACGGGCTCCATCTGCGGGAGCTCGTACTTTACTTCGATGGTGCCGTGCTTGCGCTTGATGTAGTCGTCGACGACCCCGCCTCTCAGCGGCCCGGGCCGGTACAGCGCGTTGAGCGCGATGAGGTCCTCGAGCACCTGCGGCTTGGCCTTGCGCAGCGTGTCGCGCATGCCCGAGCTCTCGAATTGAAAGACGCCGGCCGTCTGCCCCTCCGAGAACAGCTGATACGTCCTCGCATCGTCGAGCGGCAGGTCGTCGAGATCGACTTTCACGCCTTCCGTACGCTCGATCTCGGCGACGGCGTCGGTCAGCAGCGTGAGCGTGCTGAGCCCGAGGAAGTCCATCTTGAGCAGACCGACCCGCTCGATTTCCTTCATCGCCCACTGCGTCGTGATCTCGTCTTTCGCGCTCTTGTAGAGCGGCGCGAACTCGACGATTGGCCTGGGTGCGATGACCACGCCGGCGGCGTGGACCGAGGCATGGCGCGTCATGCCTTCGAGGCGGCGGGCCGTCTTCATCAGCTGGCCCACCGTGGGATCGCGCGCCTCGAGGTCTTTGAGCGCGGGATTGTCTTCCACGGCCTTGTCGAGCGTCATCTCGAGCTGATTGGGAATCAGCTTCGCGACGCGGTCGGCATCGGCGACCGACAGGCCCATGACGCGGCCGACGTCGCGGACCACCGCCTTCGCCTTCATCGTGCCGAACGTGATGATCTGCGCGACGTTCTCGCGGCCGTACTTGCGCGTGACGTACTCGATGACCTCGCCGCGCCGGCGCTCGCAGAAGTCGATATCGATGTCAGGCAGCGAGACGCGCTCAGGATTCAGGAAGCGCTCGAAGATCAGATCGAAGTGCAGCGGATCGACATCGGTAATCTTCAGCGCGAACGCCACCAGGCTGCCCGCCGCCGACCCGCGGCCCGGGCCAACCGGGATGCCCTGTTCGCGCGCGTAGCGGATGAAGTCCCAGACGATGAGGAAGTACCCGGCGTACTTCATCTGCTTGATCATCGCGATCTCGTAATCGAGACGCGTGGCATACACATCGAGCGCATGCCGCAGCAGCCCGCGGGCGCTCAGATCCTCGAGGCGCGTCAGCCGAGCGCGGTATCCCTCGCGCACGATGTGCTCGAAGTAGCTGTCGGCCGTGAATCCGTCGGGCACCGCGAAGCTCGGAAGGTGGTACTCGTCCTTCGGCAGGGTGACGTTGCAGCGCTCGGCGATGCGCACCGTGTTGGCGATCGCGTCCGGAAAGCCGGGAAAGACCTGCGCCATGTCGTCGCCGGTCTTGAGGAAGAACTGATCGCCGTGATACTTCAGCCGCTTCTCGTCGGTGACGTTCTTGCCGGTGCCGATGCACAGCAGCACGTCGTGGGGCTGATGGTCGGTCTGATGCAGGTAATGCACGTCGTTGGTGACGACCAGCGGCAAATCGAGATCGCGCGCGATGGGGCCCAGGCCGGTGTTGACGACCTGCTGATCGTCGATGCCCTGGTACTGCATTTCGAGGAAGAAATGGTTCGGCCCGAGAATGTCGCGATACGCCGCCGCGGCCTCGAGCGCTTTGCGTGTCTGGTCCGTGCGGATGCCCGTCGCCACTTCGCCCTTCAGGCAGCTGCTGAGACCGATGAGGCCGGCCGCGTGACGGGCGAGCAGCGCTTTGTCGATGCGCGGCTTGTAATAGAAGCCTTCGGTATAGCCCGACGACACGAGCTTGATCAGATTGTGGAAGCCTTCGTTCGTCTCGGCGAGCAGGACCAGGTGATTCGCGGTCTCGCCGGGCGTGCCGCTCTTCGTGCGTCGATCGCCCGGCGCGACGTAGACCTCGCACCCGAGAATCGGCTTGATGCCGCGCTTGCGCGCCGCATCATGGAACGCGACCGCCGAGAACATGTTGCCGTGGTCGGTGACGGCAAGCGCCGGCATCCGGAGCTCCGCTGCGCGATCGAGCAGCTCCTCGATTCGGCACGCGCCATCGAGCAAGGAGAACTCGGTGTGCAGGTGTAAGTGTACGAACTCCGTCACTGCATATCACCAGATCGCCAGATCACCAGATCACCAGATCACCAAATCCACAACTCAGCATCACTCCCATTCTATGGTTGACGGCGGTTTCGAGCTGATGTCGTAGACGACGCGATTGATGCCGCGCACCTCGTTCACGATCCGGGACGAGATGGCGGCGAGCACGTCGTGCGGCAGGCGTGCCCAGTCGGCCGTCATGCCGTCGCGGCTCTCGACCGCGCGGACGGCGACCGTGAATTCGTAGGTGCGTTCGTCACCCATGACGCCGACGGTCTGTACCGGCAGCAGCACGGCGAACGACTGCCAGATCTGGCGATAGAGGCCGGCCTTCTTGATCTCCGACGACACCACATCGTCGGCTCGCCGAAGCAGATCGAGACGCTCGCGAGTAATCGGTCCCAGCAGCCGCACCGCCAGGCCGGGCCCCGGGAACGGCTGCCGCCACACGAACTCGTCGTCGAGCCCGAGCTCCTTGCCCACCAGCCGCACTTCGTCCTTGAAGAGCTCGCGGAGCGGTTCCACGAGCGTGAACGTCATGGTGTCAGGGAGTCCGCCGACGTTATGGTGGCTCTTGATGGTGACCGATGGTCCCTTCACCGACACGCTTTCAATCACGTCGGGATAGAGCGTGCCCTGCGCCAGGAAGTCGAAGCCGCCAAGCTCGGTCGCGCGCGTCTGAAACACGTCGATGAACGTGGCGCCGATGATTTTGCGCTTCTTCTCGGGGTCCGTGACGCCCTCGAGGCGATCCAGAAACAGATCGCTGGCGTCGACGAAGTCGAGCGGCAGCTTCATGCGCCTGGCGAACCGGTCGTTAATCTGGGCGGCTTCGTTCAGCCGCAGCAGGCCGTTGTCGACGAAGATGCATGTGAGCCGATCGCCGATGGCCTTGTGCACGAGCAGCGCGGCGACGGTGGAGTCGACTCCCCCGCTCAGACCGCACACGACCTTGCCGTCGCCCACCTTCTGCCGGATGCGCGCAATCGACTCCTCGATGAACGACTTCATCGTCCAGTCGCCGGCGCAGCCGCACACGTTGAACGCGAAGTTCCGCAGAATCTCGGCGCCCTGTTCGGTGTGCACGACTTCGGGATGGAACAACAGCGCGTAACAGCCGCGCGTGGGGTCTTCCATCGCCGCGACCGGCACATTGGCGCTCGTGGCCACGACGGAAAATCCGGGCGGTGTGGTCGCGACGTAATCGCCGTGGCTCGCCCACGCCCGGAAGCTGTCGGGCACCCCCGCGAACATTTTCGAGCGTCCCGCTACGGCGCGCGCGGCGGCGGTATCGGGCCCGACACTCACGACGGCGTGTCCAAACTCGCGATGCGCCGATGCCGCGCCGACGGTGCCGCCGAGCTGATGGGTCATCAGCTGCATCCCGTAGCAGATGCCAAGGGTCGGGACGCCGAGCTCGTAGATGCCCGCATCGGAGATCGGCGCGTCAGGATCGCTCACGCTGCGCGGACCGCCCGACAGAACGATGCCCACGGGTTTGCGCGCGGCAATCTCTTCGATCGGCGTGCTGAACGGCACGACTTCCGAGTACACGGCGAGCTCGCGCAGCCGCCGGGCAATCAACTGTGTGTACTGAGAGCCGAAATCGAGAACAAGAATGGTTTGATGGGCCACGGAAATTGCGGAGTTGATTAGCCGCTATTATAAACGGCGTGCCGGTCTCTCGGTGTTTATCTAATCTCTTGACTGCGTTGGCTTTCTCTGCCTTCGTCGCGCCTGCCGCCGCGCAGGCGCCGGCGGTCTTTCCGCTCGATCATTTCTGGACCCACGCGTTCGATACGCCGTTCGCGGCCGCGCCCGCCGCCGACAGCCTGCGCGTGTACGTGCCGCTTCGCACCGGCCAGCTCATCGCGCTCGATCCGCGCACGAGCGCCGTGGTGTGGTCGGTCGAGCTCGCTGTCGACCGACCGCCGGTCGTGGCCGACGGCCGCCTCTTCGTCGTGGCGGCCGACGCGATTCACGTCCTCAACGCCGCAACGGGCGCGGTCGCGTGGCGTCTGCCGGCCGGTCCGCTTTCCGTGCCGCTCACATATCGCGCGGGCTGGCTGATTGTCGCGCTCGCCGACGGCGCGCTTCAGGGTGTGCGCGCAGTGGACGGCGTCGTGATCTGGGCTCACGCGACGGGCGCGCCGCTCGCATCTCCGCCGGCGCTCGACGGCAACCTGCTCGTGGCCGCGCTCACCGACGGCCGCATCAGGGCGATCGACCTCACCAGCGGTCAACTGCGATGGCAACGATCGCTTGGGAAGACCGTGGGAAGCATCACCGTCTCGGGCGATCGCATCTTTGCCGGGACGGACAATGGATATTTCTGGTCGCTGGAGGCGAGTGATGGCGACGCCGACTGGCATTTGACACGGGGCGCGCATCTGATTGGCGCCGCGGCGGCCGACGCCGACCGCGTCTATGCGGTCTTTCTCGACAACGTCGTGCGCGCCTTCAATCGCGGCAGCGGCAACGAGAAGTGGTCGTTTGAGCTGCCGACGCGCCCGCTTGCGGGTCCTCAATTAATCGAAGGGCTGCTCGTGATCACGAGCGGCGACATGGGCGCGCCCGGTCTCACCTACATCAATGCCGCGACAGGCGCGGCCGCGGGCAAGACGCCGCCGCTGCCGAAAGTCGATGCCACCACGCGCGCGCAATATCCCGTCGCCATCGCGACAAGCCCTTCGGCGCTCGCGATCATCACCACCGCTACGACCTCAGGCGACTGGCAGATGCACGGCTACCGCCAGACCTTCTTCATTGCCAGGGCGGCGCCCATGACCTGGGGCAAGCGTTACGACGTGAGGTGGCGCCTCGACATCCGCCACGGTCCACTGCTCTGGGGGATCAAGGTCCCTCTGAGTCCACAGGTTCCTCTGGTTCCTCGGGTTCCACAGGTTCCACGGGTTCGGTTCTAGTTCTGGTTCTGGTTCTGGTTCCTTTGGTTCTGCCGCGGTTGCGGGGGTCGGGAACCCTTCCGGTGTCGAACCTGGGATCGCAGTTACTGAGATATCTCTGAAGCCCGCCGATTGCAGATCCTGTGCGCCTGCACAAGACGAGAAGATCCTTCAATTCGTCGCTTGACCAGTATCCCTGGTCTACACCGTCCTCGAGACGGTTCTCGGTCTCGTTGAGACTTGCAGTTGCGATCGTCAGGAAGCGTGAGAAGTCGCGTGGACGAAATCGCCCAAAACCCTCAGCAATATTACGCGCCGGACCGCGGGCGGCGTCACGCAGTTGCCGGTTGAAATCGAAGTCTCGTCGAACGCCGGGCCGATCGCACAGGGCATAAACCCCTGCTCGAACCCGCCGCGCGAGCTGCCACGCGACCAGCTCGCGAAAATGTTTCGCTCCAGCCATGCGCCGCGTATCGCACGCGCCGTGCCAGAACCCCTGAACCCTCAGAACCCGTGAACCTGTTGAACCGAACCTAAGGAACCTGCGGAACCAGGGGAACCTGTGGAACCATCGTTTCCGGTTCCTCCGTCATCGCCTTTGCCAGCCTCCTGACACCTTCGCGAATCCGATCTTCGGACGGTGCTGAAAACGACAGCCGGATGAATTCGCCGCCCGAGCCATCGACGAAGAACGCGGTGCCAGTCACGTAGATCACACCTTGGGCGGTGGCACGTTCGAGGAGCGTGTCGGCGTCGAGTCGCGGGGGCAGCTTCGCCCACAGGAAAAATCCGCCGCGCGGATCCGGTCCCGACAGCTCGCTCGCGTGCTCGTGGATCGCCGCAACCATCGCGTCGCGTTTGCGCTGGTAGAGCGCGCGCAGCTTCGGCGCCTGCGCGGCCAGCACGCCGCGCACGCAGGCCTCGTACACCATCTGCTGGTCGAAGCCGCTGGTGCACAGATCCACGGCCTGCTTGGCCAGCTCGATCTTCGACGCGATCGGCGCGGGCGCCACAATCCAGGCCGTGCGAAAGCCGGGCGCGAGGGTCTTCGAGAAGCTGCTCAGATACATCGTCCGGCCCGAGGGATCGTCCGCCGCAATCGGCCGCGTGTCAGCCTCGGTGGTCGTGTCGGTGAAGTACAAATCCCGGTACGGATCGTCTTCGATGATGAGCACGTCCCGCCGCTCTGCCCAGGCCACAAGGCCGCGGCGCTTCTCGAGTGAAATCAGCAGCCCTGTGGGGTTCTGAAAATTCGGCACGACATACACCGCCTTGACGCGCTTGCCCTGCGCGCGCAGGCGGCTGGTGACGCGATCGAGATCCTCGAGATTGATGCCGTCGGCGTCCTGCTTCACGCCCGCGAGCTCGGCGCCGAATCCACTGAATGCCGTAATCGCGCCGGTGTAGGACGGCAGCTCCACCAGCACGACGTCGCCGGGATCGAACAGGGCCCGCGCGACGAGATACAGGCCCTGCTGCGATCCGGTCGTCACGACGACCTGCGCCGGGCCGACCTCCATGCCGCGTGACTTCTGAATGCCCTGAATGACCTCGACGAGCGGCTTGAAGCCGCGTGTGGGCCCGTACTGCAGCAGATCGGGACCCCGGCGCGTCAGCAGATCGTCGGCAATGGCGCGGAACTCATCCCACGCGAAGCTCTCCTGCGCCGGATAGCCGGGCGCGAACGAAATGACCTCACGGCTCGACGCGAGCACCGTGCCCATCTTCCTGATGGCCGATTCGCGCAGCGACATCGCGGCGCGCGACAGGAAACGATTGTAATCAGTCATGCCGAACGCAGGCCGGCGCGTGCCGCGCCTGCTCCCTCTCCGTAGCGCCGATAGTGCGTCAGATAGGCCGTGAACGCCGTCAGGCCGAGGAACTGAAACAGAAGGCCGCGCAGCAGCCATGCCGCGAACTGCAATGGCAGGACGGCAACACCCACGACCGGAATGAAGGCAATCAGACCCAGCCCCGCGGTCGCCAGCAGCGATGCCGCGGCGGCCATCAGAATCAATAACAGCACGACGCCGAAAATCCCTGCGACCTGTCGCGCATCGTCATGCGCGAAGCGCGCGAGCCGCCCGGCGGCGGCGCGCACGCCGACATCATCGGCGGCCATGATCATCTGCACGAGGATGTACACGAGATTCACGAGCGTGATCCAGACGATGAGCGCACTGGAGGCCGCGAGCGCGATGAAGGGCCATCCCGCGATCACGCCGCCCTCCGACATGACGCGCATGCCGGCGTAGAGAAACGAAAGATACGACGCGGCCGTGATGCCGTACACGGCGAGCAGCAGTAGTCCCAGCCGCACGTACCTGCGCGCCATCTGACGGCATCCGTCGAGAAACCGCTCGATCGACCACGCGGCCGCCCGGCGTACGGCTGCGGCTCCGAGCGGTGGCTGTTCGATCGCGCCGGCCTGCGATTCGCCCTGCACGATCACGCGCACGATGCCGCCCTTCGTCACGAACGTAAACACCGCCGCGCCAACCGTCGACAGACCGGCGGCCACAAGAAATGACGCGAACGCGACAGGCGACGCGCCGAGCGAGGCATAGACGACGCGCACGCTGTTGAAGAGATCGCCCTGCAGCAGATCGACGGCGTCGGCGCCCAGATCGACGGCGACCAGGAAGACGCCGGCAAGCACGGGGATGGCAATCGCCACCTTCAGCAGCGTCTCGGCCACGAACTGCACGAGGATCACCGGCCAGTTCGCGGCGGCGACGAGTGCCCCTCGTTTGAGGGCGATACGAAGGGGCAGCGGCTGCGCCATCTGCGCTATTCTGCCAGAACACGTGCGTTTACCCTCGACATTGCCGCGCCAGGTGCGTCTAATCTGTCTACTATCGACCGCCGCGCTTGCGGTTACGGTCGCCGCCGCCGGCTACATGCTGGAGCTCGCCCGCTTCGGCCGTACCGACGCCGCCGCGTTCAGTCGCGTCGAAGCGGAAGTCAGACGATCGCTCGAGACGATGTCGGACGAACTGCAGGCGCGGGCGGCTGCAATCGCCGCCGATGCACAGCGCATCGCCGAGGCCGCGCGCGGCGATCAGACAGCAGCCACCACCCTCTTCGCCGATATCGAAGCGCAGCATGGCAGGCACGACGATCGCGTCGCGCTGACGGTGTACGGTCCCACACACGGCCGCGTCTCCAGGGCGCTCGCGTGGAGCGACGGCCCCGCCGAAGACCTTCCGCCCGATCGTGTGGAAGGCGCCGAAGCGCTGTTCGTGGCTGACGGAACGCTTGGCCTGCGTCTCGTGTACGTCACCCCCGTCGTCGGACCCGACCGCGTGCGCGTGGGCGCCGTGGCCACGGAACGCATTCTCGTGCCCGCGCTTGGCGTCGAACGCGGCGCATCGGTGCGCGTCCTGCCGGCGACGCTGGCGCCGGTGCAGCTGCGAACGCGCTACGAGGGCGCCGGAGAATCGGCCGGACCGAACACGTTCGTGCTGCATGCCCGCACTGGCGAAGTATTGCTGCAGGGATATGTCGATCCGGCGGCGCTCGCGCGCGCGCGCGATCGGTACCGGCGCGGCGTCCTCGCCATCGCAGGCCTTGCGCTTGCCTTCACGCTCGCGCTGTTCGTGGGACCGATCCTTGACAGCCGCCAGCGCGCCTGGGGCGTGGGCCGCGCCGTCGCGCTGACGGGACTCGCCGTCGCGGCCATTGCAGCCGCGCGCTGGGTTGTCAGCTGGTCGGTGCCGGCATTCTGGAAGAATGGACCGTCGTTCGACGTGTTCGCGACGGGCGCAATGCTGCTGGCGATCGTCGCCGTGATTGCGCCACTCGCCGGACAGATGCCGATCGCACTACGCCGCCGGCGCCGGCGGTTCAGTTTCTTCACGGGTCTCGCCGTCCCCCTCGTGGCCGGCACCATCGTCGCCCTGGCGATACGGTCCTACGCGGGGCTCCTGTCACATTTGTCCCGGGCGCCTCGCATCGACCTGCTCGACTTCGCGCTCTATCCCGTGGTGCCGGGCCGGATGTTCCTGCTGGTCGGGTTGATTCTGCTCGCGGCCGCGACGATGTGGGCAGCCGTGCTCGTGCTGGTGGCCTCGCGTGCGGTCGTCCGCCGGTCGCCGGTGCCGTGGGGACGCTGGTCCGCTGCCGCCGGCTGGCTCATTCCCGCGATCATCGTCTTCGACGTCGACACGGGTGACTTCTGGCCGGACGGATCTCCGCACGCACAGGTGCTCATCGCCGCCGCCGCCGCCGCGGCCGGCGCGCTGCTGGCGCCGCGCGCGCGGCGCTATTACGGTCATGCCTCACACGCGATGCGCCTGTTGTCGATCTGGATCCTGCTGATTCTGCCGGCCCTCGCGTTGTATCCGCTCTCGGCGTACTACGCCGAGCGCGCCAAGCGCGAGCTCATCGCGCGCGATTATGCGCCGAAGACGTCGGGACACACCGAGGCGCTGCAGGCGCAACTGTCGGCATCGCTCGCGCGAATCGATGCGCTGCCCAACCTCTCGCAGCTCGTCGCGGGGCAGGAAGCGCCGGGCCCCCAGGCCGCCTTCTTCGTGTGGAACAGCACGCCGCTCGGCGACGCGCGCCTGACGTCGGCGGTGGAGCTGTACGCCCCGGATGGCACACTCGTCAGCCCGTTTGCGCTCAACCTGCCGGAGGTCGAGGCGATCTCTCAGCGCAAGACGAGTTCGTCGTGCACATGGGAAGTGTTCGGCGAAGTGAACCGCTTCGGGTCAGACGAGCGACGCATGCTGCACGCCGAGCGCGGGCTGTGCGATGCGACAGGCACACCGCAGGGCACGATCGTCGTGCACGTCATGCCCGACTATCACACGCTGCCGTTCATCGCAGCGGCGAATCCGTACCTCGAGGTCCTGCGCGGCTCGGATGGGGCCGGACGCCAGGGCGTCGAAAAGCTGCAGGTGGCGATTTATGGATGGGGCCTGTTGCCGATCTTCACGTCGGGCACGTCGGCCTGGCCGATCACACCGGAGGTATTCGATCGTCTCTACCGGTCCCGCGACGCGTTCTGGACCACGATGTCAGGGGACGACGGCCGATGGCATGTGTATTTCACGAACGATCGCGCCGGCATCTACGCGCTCGGATATCCGCGCCTGACGGCGTTCGATTACCTGGTGGATGCCGCAGAGCTTGCCACGCTGGCGGGCATCGCGTGGATCGTGATGCTGACCGGCGCCGCCATCTTCCTGCCGCTGGCGCGGCGCAGGATGAACGTCGGCCGCGTGATGCTCCGCGAGATCCGCACCAGCTTTTATCGCAAGCTGCTGCTCGCGTTCGTGGCCGCCTCGATCATTCCGGTCATCGTGCTGGCCCTCGTGCTGCGCGCGTACACCGTCAGCCTCCTGCGCGAAGACGTCGAAGACGAGGCGTCGCGCACGGTCGCGGTCGCGCAGCGATCGATTGAGAGCTATGCCGCCGGTCAGCAGGGCGCCGACGTGTCCATCACAGACGACTTGATGGTGCAGCTCAGTCAGATTCTCAATCAGGACATCAATCTCTTCGAAGGGCCCGATCTGATCGCCACGAGCGAGCGCGATTTGTTCGCGTCGGGCCTGCTGCCCACGCGCACGCCGGCGCAGGTGTATCGCAAGATCGCGCTCGAGCGTCTGCCGTCGTTCGTGGGTGAAGAGCGCATTGGCGACTTTCCGTATCTGCTCGCCGCGACCCAGGCGCGCGCCGCGGGCCGTGAGGTCATTCTGAGCGTGCCGCTCCTCACGCGGCGGAACGAGATCGAGCGCGAGATCGAGGATCTCGAGCGCGGCATTCATCTCGCCGCGGTGGTGTTCATCCTGCTCGGGTCTGCACTGGGACTCTACATGGCCGAACGGATCGCCGACCCGATCCGGCGGCTGACGCGCGCGACGCGGCGCATTGCCTCGGGCGATCTCGACGCGCGCATCGCGATCCGCACCGCCGACGAGTTGCGGCGTCTGGTCGACGACTTCAACCGGATGGGCGAAGAGCTCAAGACGCAGCGCGACGAGCTGAAGCGCACGCATCGGCTCGCGGCATGGGCCGAGATGGCGCGGCAGGTGGCGCACGAAATCAAGAATCCGCTGACGCCCATCCAGCTGTCGGCCGAGCACCTGCGCCGCGTGCACATTGATCGCGGCGAGCCCATGAGCCCCGTGCTGCAGCAGTGCGTCGATTCGATCCTCTCGCAGGTGAAACTGCTGCGGCAGATCTCCTCCGAATTTTCGGCGTTCGCCTCTTCGCCAACCGTAAGGCCGGCCGATGTGGATCTTGGCGAGCTCGCGGGCGAGATGGTGGCCCCGTACCGGGCCGGGCTGCCTGCGCGTGTGCAGATCGCGCTCGACATCGAGCCCGGACTTCCGAAAGTGCGCGCCGACCGCACCCTGCTCGGCCGCGCGGTCACGAATCTCATCGAGAACGGCCTGCACGCCATGCCCGACGGCGGCCGGTTATCGATTGCCGTACACCGTGACCGCGTTCATGTCGTCCTTACGATCGCCGACACGGGCGTTGGGATGGATCAGGAAGCCATGGAGCGCGCGTTCGAACCCTACTTCTCCACCAAAGCGACCGGCACCGGGCTCGGCCTGCCGATTGCGCGCAGAAATGTGGAGTTGAACGGTGGAACGATTGCCGTCGACAGCGCCCGCGGCCGCGGCACTACGGTAACGGTGCGGATGCCGGCGGTTTCCGCCTGACGCGCGCCAGGCCGAGACCGAGGAATGCCGAAAGCAGATAGGCATACGCGCACACCGCGAGCATGATGCGCGGCTCGGCGGCGACCGCCACAATCACCAGCACAATCAGGAAGAGCGGCATGTAGGAGCGGCGCCATCCCAGATTCAGGTCCTTGAAGCTGCGGAAGCGCACGGTGCTCACCATCAGCACGGCCGGTACGACAACGACCGGTATGACGAGCCAGGCCGTCCACCAATCCTCGATCCGATAAGGCCAGGCGAAGACCGTCGCCGCCGGCACAGCGGCCGCCGCCGGGCTCGGCATGCCGACGAAATATCGCTTGTCAGGTGCCACCGTCGTCTGGATATTGAAGCGCGCCAGGCGTAGCGCGGCGGCCGCGACGAAGAGAAATCCGACAGCCCAACCCCATCGCCCCAGCTCGTGGAGACCCCACGCAAAGCTGAGAATGGCCGGCGCCATTCCGAACGAGATCACGTCGGCGAGCGAATCGAGCTGCAGGCCGAAGGCGCTGGTCGCTCCCGTCATGCGCGCGATGCGGCCGTCGAGCGCATCCATGATGAAGGCGATGCCGATAAACGGCGCGGCGGTATGGAACTCGCCGCGCATCGCGAAGACGATGCACGCATAGCCGCAGAACAGGTTGCCGATGGTGAACATGCTCGGCAGCAGGTAGGCGCCGCGGCGGAAGTGCGCCGCGCGCTCCTTGTCTTCGGAGCGGCGCCGCAGAGGCTCACCGAACATACGGCCTCAATTCAGCGAGCACGGTATCGCCCGCCCTCACGGCATCGCCTGTCTTCACGCGCAGCGTGGCGTCGGGCGGCACGAACACATCCATTCGCGATCCGAACTTCATCACGCCGAACCGATCGCCCGCCTTCACGTCCTGTCCCACCGCCACGCGGCAGACGATGCGGCGGGCGAGCATGCCGACGACTTGCCGGAAGACCACCGTGCGGCCCGCGGCATCGAGCCAGATTTCGGTGCGCTCGTTGAGCGTCGCGTCGTGGTGATACGCCGGCAGGAATTTTCCGGGAATGTATTCGACCTTCGTCACGCGGCCGGTCGCCGGAATGCGGTTAATGTGCACGTCTGCGGGCGACAGAAAGATGCTGATTTGCTGCCATTGCCCGGGCGGCGCGATGGCGGGATCGGCGTCACCGGCGACGAGCACGCGCCCATCGGCCGGCGAGAGCACCAGATCGCCGCCCGCTCGAATCTCCCGTTCCGGATCGCGAAAGAAGAACAGAAAAAAGGCCGTGAGGATGAAGAACGGCAGCGACGCGACCCGGTAGCCGAGCGCGAGCAGCAGGATCGCCGGCAGAAGCGCGCCCAAGACAAACGGATAGCCCGACCGATCGATGCGCATGTAAGGAGTGAAGGTTACTACGGCTGAAGGAAGGGCGGCGGGGTACGGAGGATGACCCGTAGGCAGGCCCGGAGCGCGGACAAGTCCGCGCTCCGTGCGCAAATCCCTGTTGTTAGTGGCTCTGGACCTGCTGGTGTTGCCCGAGATAGCGCCGCAGGGCTTCTTCGATTTGATCCTTCAGGCGCAGCTTGCGCTTCTTCAGTGAGATTTCTTCGATTTGTTCGGGAGTGCTGAGAAAAGCCTGGTTCGAGAGGTGCCTGACGCGTTCGTCGAGATCGTGGTGCTCGGTGACCATCTGCCGGAACGTTTCATCCGTTCGCAGCAGCTGGTCTTTCAATTCCTGCAATTCTGCTGGCATGCTGCTCCGCCTCCTTTTCGGAAATCCGGAACGTCTGTTCATGCGCACCCTACCATAGCCTCGGGTGTCCTTCAAGACCGATCCGGATCGTCGACACGCGTGTCTAAATCACGCAGCCACAGGATGAGGGCGTCTTCCCGCGGATTCGTGTAGTAATCCGGACGAATGGCTTCCACCTGGAAGCCCAGCCGCTCGTACAGCGCGCGCGCGGCCTCATTCGACCGCCGCACTTCGAGGGTCGCCCGGACGGCCCCTTCCTGCCTGGCGGCCATCAGCACGGCTCGCATGAGCTCCGAGCCTAGCCCCTGCCTCCTGAGCCCGGGCGCGACGGCCAGACTGTTGATGTGCAACTCATCGACCAGGAGCCAGCAGGCGCAAAACGCGGCGGCGCGCCCCGCGTCATCTTTTAATGTGTAAAGCCGGGATACAGGCGAGTGTTCCAATTCCCACTTCAGCGCATCCGCGCTCCAGGGATTTGAAAACGACGTGGTCTGCAGTTCGAGAACGGGACGCAGCCCCTCGACATCGCGGACCCGCTCGACCCGCCATGCTCCGGTCATTGCGCAGAGGGCTCGCGCGGGTCAGACCTGGCGCGGTCGCGGGCGAGCTCGGCATCAGGCCGGCGCACATACACCGGCACGACCGCGTGCGGCGCCACCGCGGCGTCGCGACGCTGCCAGGCCAGGCGGGCCAGCGCGGGGGCGATGGGCCGAATCGGAAACAGCCTGGCTTCGCGCAGGCCGAGCGTGTCGATCACGTCACGATAGCGATGCGCGCCGTCGCCGGCGAATCCGGCGCGCGCGTCGCCGATGAGATCCGCGATTTCTGCGCCGAGCACGGAAGGTAAACCGACCTGAGGCGGCATGAGCAGGCCGGGCACGGCCGCGCCGGCCGCGTCTCCTCCGGGCTGCCGCCGCACGGCATAAAGGGCGGCGAAGATCTCGCCGCGCTGGCCGTCGAGCCAGGCGGCGACGTAGTCGAGGCCGTTCGCGGCGGGATCCGACGCGGCGTCGTGCGCGATCGCATCGAGCGTGGGAATCGGGACCACCTGTGTTCCCGTGGCCATCGCGAGTCCCTGCACGCCGGCGATGCCGACGCGCAGGCCCGTGAATGAGCCGGGGCCGGTTGCGACGGCAAACAGATCGACGTCGCGCAACGACAGGCCGTGCAAGGCGAGCAGGTCGATGAGCGCCTGCGGCAGCCGCACGTCGTGCGGAACCGTTCCGTCGCCCTCGGCCGCGCCGGCGATGCCGGTGTCGTCGATGAGCGCCCAGCTGCCCGTCCGCGTCGCCGTCTCGACGGCCAAGATGCGCACGAGGGGATCGTATGCGAATTGTAAAGGGTAGATCGTAAATAGCATTGTCTATCGAGCTATTTGCGGGCGCCGCTGCCGCGCTCAGAGTCGCCGCTGGAGCAGCGGCCGTGAGCAAGTTTCTGAGGCCGAGCGTGCCCCGCGAGGCCTAAGAACGCTTGCGGGAGGCCGATGCGTGCGACGGCCTAGCGAGCGTGCCGCACCGCCGGGTGCGATAATGCTCTTTTCCAGATGTCCACCCTCACACCCGCCATGAAGCAGTATTTCGACGCGAAGCGGCAGCATCGCGATGCGATTCTGTTTTTCCGCATGGGCGACTTCTACGAGATGTTCTATGAAGACGCCCTGGTTGCCGCGCGGGCGCTCGAGTTGACGCTGACGTCGCGATCGAAAGATGCCAACGGCACGGCCATCCCGATGTGCGGCCTGCCCTACCATGCGGCCGACGGGTATGTCGCGCGGCTCGTGCGCCAGGGATTTCGCGTCGCGATCTGCGAGCAGGTTGAAGATCCGAAGAAGGCGAAGGGCGTCGTCAAGCGCGAAGTCGTGCGCGTGCTGTCGCCCGGCACGCTGACCGACGCGGCGTACCTCGACGCGAAGGAGCCGGCGTTCATCGCGTCGGTGGCGCCGGCGGCGGCGTCGCCAGGCGCGCCGGAAAAACTGGGCGTGGCGCTGCTCGATTTGTCGACCGGTGAGTTCGCGGCCGCCGAGTTCGAAGGCGCCGACTGCCGCGCGGCGGCCGGCCGCGAGCTTGCGCTGCTGCGGCCGCGCGAGATTGTCGTGGCCGACGGCGTCGACATGGCGCCGCTGCAGTTGAACGGCCACGGACCGCGGCTGACGCGCATCGAAGGCTGGTCGTTCGAGGTCGATGGCGCGCGGCGCGTGCTGCTCGATCAGTTCAAGACGCATTCGCTGACGGCGTTCGGCCTCGACGACAAGCCTGCCGCGATTGCGGCCGCCGGCGCGCTCGTGCAGCATCTGCGCGACACCCAGAAGGCCGACCTGGCGCACGTGCGCGCCATCTCGATGCGCGGCGCGGCCGACTGCATGGTGCTCGATCCCTCCACGATCAAGCACATGGAGATGGCCGAAGGCACGGACGGCGGACGCGCCGGATCGCTGCTGCACGAGATCGACCGCAGCGTCACCGCCATGGGCAGCCGCATGCTGCGCGCCTGGATTCTGCGCCCGCTCATCGCGCTGCCGCGCATTCAGGATCGGCTCGACGCGGTCGAGGATTTCGCGTTTCGCGCACCCGGCCGAACCAAGCTCCGCGACGCGCTGAAAGGCATCCACGATCTCGAGCGGCTCACCGCCCGCGCTGCGCTTGGCACCGCGGGGCCACGCGATCTCGTCGCGCTTCAGCAATCCCTCTCAGCCATCCCCCGCGTCCGCACCATCGTCAGCGATCTGCAGGCGCCGCTCGTCAGGAGCCTCATCGCCGAGATCGACGACCTTACCGACGTGCGCGACGCGGTCGAGTCGGCGCTCATCCAGGAGCCGGCCGCGTTCGCCCGCGACGGCGGCTACGTGCGCGACGGCGTCGATGCCGAGATCGACGACCTGCGCGCCATCAGCCGCGGCGGCAAGCAGCGCATCGCCGAGATGGAAGAGGCCGAGAAGGCGCGCACCGGCATCTCGTCGCTGAAGATTCGCTTCAACCGCGTCTTCGGTTATTACATCGAGATTTCGAAGTCGAATCTGGGCGCGGTGCCGGCCCACTATCACCGCAAGCAGACGATCGCCGGAGGCGAGCGCTTCATCACGCCGGCGCTCAAGGAATACGAAGAGAAGGTGCTCGGCGCCGACGAGCGCATCCTGGCCCGCGAAGTGGAGATCTTCGAGAACCTGCGAGGCCGCATCGCCGCCGACGCGCCTCGTATTCAGGACACCGCGCGCGCGCTCGCCGCGCTCGACGCGCTGTCGGCGCTGGCCGAAACCGCGGCCGTGTGCAACTACACGAAGCCGCTGGTGCACGACGGCGACGACATGCTGGTCGTCGACGGGCGCCATCCGGTCGTGGAGCGGCACGCCGCGGGCAATGATTCCGCGTTCGTGCCCAACGACATCACGCTCGACGGCGCGCGCCAGCAGCTGATCATCCTCACCGGCCCGAACATGGGCGGCAAGTCCACGTATCTGCGCCAGACTGCCCTCATCTCGGTGATGGCGCAGGCCGGCTCGTTCGTGCCGGCGAAGAGCGCGAAGCTGCCGATCATCGATCGCGTGTTCGCTCGCGTCGGCGCGTCTGACAACATCGCGCGGGGCCACTCCACGTTCATGGTCGAGATGCAGGAGACCGCCAACATCCTGCATGCCGCCACGAACCGCAGCCTCGTGATCCTCGACGAGATCGGCCGCGGCACGGCGACGTTCGACGGGCTCAGCCTGGCATGGGCCGTTGCCGAACATCTCGCGACGAACGCGAAAGCCCGGCCCAAGACCATCTTCGCCACGCACTACCACGAGCTCACCGACCTCGCCGACTCCATCCCCGGCGTCGTCAACTACCACGTCGTGGTGCGGGAGTACAAGGACGAGATTGTCTTCCTGCGCAAAGTGGTGCCGGGCCGGTCGGACCGCAGCTACGGCATCCAGGTCGCGCGCCTGGCCGGGCTTCCGGACTCGGTGGTGGATCGGGCGCGCGAGATCTTGCAGAACCTGGAGCAGGATGAACTTTCACGCGGCGGCCGCCCATCGATTAGCGAAGCAGGCAGATCGCAAGGACAGCTCGGCCTTTTCCAGCAGCCGATTGCGGAGGACCATCCCGTGCTGAAGACGCTGCGTCAGGCTGACGTCGACGCCCTGACGCCCCTCGAGGCGCTGAACCTGCTGGCGAAACTGAAGGGCGAGGCGGGATCGTGAGTGGTCGCCGCTTAGCGATACGGACGTGTCCTTCCCGCCCTCGGGGCGAGGGCGCGCCAAAGAGCGGTCGCGCCTGCGATCTTTTAACTCGGTCGGGAAGGACACGTCCGTATCGCACGCGGCTCGCGGTGCTCGCGGTCCTTGCTCTTGCCGCATGCTCGCAGGGCCGGGCCTATCCGCTCGGTGTCATTGTCGTCGCGACCCTGAATGCTCCGTCGAATTTCGATCCACGCACCGGCAGTCTCGAAGCCGATCAGAAAATCCATCAGATGCTCTACAACAGCGTGGTCAAAATCGACGATCAGCTGCAGGTGGTGCCGGAGCTTGCCGAAACGCTCACGAACCCGGAGCCCACGAAATATGTCGCGACGATCCGCAAAGGCGTGCGATTTCACGACGGACGCGCGCTGACCGCGCGCGATGTCGCGTTCACGTTTAACAGCTTCCTGGATCCAAACTTTACATCGCCGAAAAAGGGCGCGTACCGGCTGCTGGCCTCGGTGCGTGCCGTTGACGACTACACCGTCGAATTCACGCTGAAGGAGCCGTTTGGATCGTTCCCGATCAACCTGGTCATGGGAATTGTGCCCGACGGGTCGCCCGCCTCTATTGCGAGACAGCCAATCGGCACAGGTCCGTACAAGTTCACGTCGTACCTTCCAGACGACCGAACGATTCTCGCGCCGAATATGGATTACTGGGAAGGTCCTCCCGCGAACGACGGCGTGGTACTCAAGGTCGTACCTGACGAGACGATGCGTGGTCTGGAGCTGCGGAAAGGATCAGCGGACATCGTCGTCAACGACCTGGCGCCCGACATCATTCATACGATGGTCCAAGAAGGCAAAGTTGCGGTGAAGACATCTCCGGGCGTCGATTACGCGTACATCGGCTTCAATCTGCGCGATCCGCTTTTGCAGGACGTGCGAGTGCGGCAGGCGATCGGATTTGCCGTCGATCGCCAGGCCATCGTTGAGTATCTCCGGCGCGGCATGGCCAGCATTGCGTCGGGCGTCATCCCACCGCTCTCATGGGCCTACGCCGACGACACGTTCAAGTTCACCTTCGACCCGGCCCGCGCCCGCCAGCTGCTCGACGAGGCGGGCTATCGCGATCCCGATGGCGACGGCCCGCAGCCGCGCATGCGGCTGACCCTCAAGACATCGACGTCGGAGATCTACCGCGTGCAGGCAGCAGTCATTCAGCGCGATCTGGCGAATGTCGGCATCGATCTCGAGCTCAGATCGATGGAGCTGGCGACTCTTTTCGGCGACATCATCGGCGGCAATGTGCAGCTCTATACGCTGCAGTGGGTCGGCGTCACCGATCCCGATATGCTGCGACGGGTCTTCCACTCGCGCGAGGTCTCGCCCGCCGGCGTCAATCGCGGGCACTACAAGAACTCCCAGGTGGATGCCCTGATCGACCGGGCGACCCGATCCACGAATGATGCGGAACGGAAGCAGCTGTTTACCGAGGTCCAGCGCATCGTGGCCAGAGACGCGCCCTACGTCGGCCTCTGGTACAAGACCAACGTCGCCGTCTATCAGCCCTCGCTGGAAGGCGTGACGTTGTCGCCAATCGCGGACTACACTTTCCTGCGCCACGTGCATCGCGCTGTGGGATCCACGAACTAGGTCCCGGCTCCGCGTGCCGTCAATCGCACCAGAATCATGAATTTCCCATTCGACTATTTCCACAGCCCTCCTCTGTCGTTTGGCGGAGCACTGCCCGTCACGAAGACGTTCGATGAGGCGCGGGCCGTCATCCTGCCCGTGCCGCTCGACCGCACGACGTCGTACGTGCCGGGCACGCGGAACGGACCGCGCGAGATCCTCTCGGCTTCGGCCCAGGTTGAGCTCTGGGACGAGGAACTTCAGGCCGATCCGCACGTCCACGGCATCGTGACGCTGCCCGAGATGGAGATGCATTACGCCTCCATGGATGAATGTCTCGCCGAAGTGCATCGCGTGGCGACTGCGGTGATGTCACACGACAAGTTCCTGGTGACGCTGGGCGGCGAGCACTCGCTCACGCCGCCGCTGGTGCAGGCGGCAGTCGCAAAGTTCGGGAAGCTCACGGTGCTGCAGATTGACGCGCACGCGGACCTGCGCGACAGCTACATGGACATGCCCAACAGTCACGCCTGCGCCATGCGGCGCGTGCTGGAGCATGCGCCGACCGTGCAAGTCGGCATCCGGAACATCTCGGAAAGTGAAGTCGACGCGCTGCCGTCGCTCAACGCACGCCTCTTCTATGACTGGAACATGCGCGACGATCCGCGGTGGATGGACGCGGTGGTCGAGGCGCTCGGGCCGAAGGTCTACATCACCATTGATGCCGACGGCATCGACCCCTCGCTGATGCCGGCGGTTGGCACGCCCGAGCCTGGTGGTCTGACGTGGCCGGAGCTCACGAAACTGCTGCGCAGGGTCTTCACGGCCCGCGACGTCGTCGCGGCCGATCTCGTTGAGCTCTGCCCGTTGCCCGGGATGGCCTCGCCGAACTTTGTCTGTGCCAAGCTGGTGTACAAGATGCTCAGTTACAAATTCGCCGGCGGAAAAAACCAGGGACGGGTCTGAGTTTTACCAAAAGCGTGAAACTCAGACCCGTCCCTGGTTTTTTATGACACGACGCATTCTGCTGCTGTTTGTAGTCGGCTGCCTGGGATTCGCCCTGGCAGTCTTCCTCACCAAACGGCGAAAGCCCGCTGCGCCGGCCGCGGGTATTCCGCACGCGCTCGCCGATGATCGAGCGGCTCGCGTGTCCGATCTGCGGTACGACGTCACGTTCGACATTCCCGCAGAGAAAGATCAACCGATCGCAGCGAAGCTCGTGGCGACGTTTTCGCTTCGCGATGCCGGCGATGCGCTGGCCTTCGACTTCGCCCAGCCTTCCGAGAAGCTCCGCGCCGTGACGGCCAACGGAACGTCGCTGACGCCGCACCACGAGAATGACCACATCGTGATTCCCTCGCGGGAGCTCGACGAGGGCGCCAACACGGTCACCTTCGAGTTCGACGCCGGCAATGAGCCACTCAATCGAAACGACGAGTTTCTGTACGCGCTCTTCGTGCCGGCCCGCGCGTCGCAGGCGATGCCGGTGTTCGATCAGCCGAATCTGAAGGCGCGCTGGAAGCTGACGCTCAACGTGCCGCCGGAATGGCAGGCGATCTCGAACGGCCGCGAGTTGAGTCGTGCCGGAGGCGCGCGCGACACGTTGACGTTCGAAGAGACGCAGCCGATATCGACGTATCTCTTCACCTTCGCCGCCGGGAAGTTCAGCATCGAGGGGGCGGAGCGCGGCGGCCGTGCGTTCCGCATGTTCCATCGCGAGACCGACGAGGCGAAGCTGGCGCGCAACCGCGACGCCGTCTTCGACCTGCACGCGCGCGCGCTGGCCTGGCTCGAGGACTACACCGGCATTCCCTATCCGTTCGGCAAATTCGATTTCGTGCTGATCCCGTCGTTCCAGTTCGGCGGCATGGAGCACCCGGGCTCAGTCTTCTACAACGCCTCGAGCCTGTTGCTCGACGAGGCCGTCACTCAGGGACAGCTGCTGGGCCGCGCAAGTCTCATCGCGCACGAGACCTCGCACATGTGGTTTGGCGATCTCGTCACGATGCGATGGTTCAACGACGTCTGGATGAAGGAGGTCTTCGCCAACTTCATGGCGGCGAAGATCGTGAATCCGTCGTTCCCTGAGGTCAACCACGACCTCCGCTTTCTGTACTCGCATTACCCCGCGGCCTACGACGTGGACCGAACCGACGGCGCGAATCCGATTCGCCAGGATCTCGCCAATCTGAACGAGGCCGGATCGCTGTACGGCGCCATCATTTATCAGAAAGCCCCCATCGTCATGCGGCAGCTCGAGCTGTTGATCGGGGCCGAGACGATGCGTGAAGGCCTGCGCGAGTATCTGCGCCAACACACCTATGGCAATGCCACGTGGCCAGACCTCATCGCGCTGCTCGACGCGAAGTCGCCGGAAGATCTCGCCGCGTGGAGCCGCGCGTGGGTTGAGGAGCCGGGCCGGCCGACCATCCACATGCGGCGCGATTCGAGTGACCACGTCCGGCTGGAAACCGTTGATCCTCGCGGACGCGGCCTGGTCTGGCCTCAGGTGATCAGGCCGGTGCCCCTCGACAATTCCGCGTTTCTGCTGCCCACCGGCGGCGGACTCGGATACGGCGACTTCGTGCTCGACGCCGGCACGCTCGACTACCTGACGCGATCGCTTCATGAGATCCAGGATCCGCTGACGCGCGGCGCGGCCCTTGTCACGCTCTGGGAATCGATGCTCGAAGGCCGTGTCGCATCCCGGCGAGTGATCGAGCAGCTCCTGACGGCGCTGCCGGTCGAGGCGAACGAGCTCAACATCAGTCAGATGCTCGGTTATCTGCGCGAGGCGTTCTGGAGATACACGCCCGCTGCGGATCGTCCGGCGCTCGCCCCGCGCGTGGAACGGATGCTGCGAGAAGGCCTCGATCGCGCGCCGTCCACCAGTATCAAGACCGCGTGGTTCAACGCGCTGCGAAGCGTCGCGACGACATCTGAGACAGTTGCGTGGCTCGAGCGCGTCTGGCGCCGTGAGGTGAAGATTCCCGGCGTGCCGCTGGCCGAGGCCGATGAGGCTAATCTCGCGCTGGATCTCACCGTGCGCGATGTCGGCAATGCCGGAGAGATTCTGAGCACCCAACTCGGACGCTTCATGAATCCCGATCGGAAAGCGCGCTTTGCGTTCGTGATGCCGGCGGTCTCTCGCGATCCCGCCGAGCGCGCGCGGTTCTTCGAGAGCCTGAAGGATCTGAACAACCGCCGGCGCGAGGCCTGGGTGCTCGACGCCGCGCGCTACCTGCATCACCCGCTGCGCGCCGAAGACTCCGCGCGCTTCGTTCGCCCCGCGCTCGAGCTCCTGTGGGAAATCCAGCGCACGGGCGATATCTTCTTTCCCAAACGCTGGGCTGATGCGACCTTGAGCGGCTACCAGTCCGCAAAGGTCGCCGCCGAGGTGCGGGCGTTCATCGACGCCTTGCCGGCGGACTATCCGCCTCGCCTGAAGTGGGTGCTGCTGGCGTCGGCCGATCCGCTGTTTCGAGCGGCCCGCCTCGGCTAAAGCTGCGGCGGGCAGGCAAAGATGCGGTGGCGCAGGCCTTTAGGCCTGCGATACCATCCAGCATGCTTTCTCAGGTGCCTTGCTTCGCTCTCATGGTCGTGGCCCTGACGGTCGGGGCGCAGCAACCGCCCGCCGCGCCGCTGCCGCCGGGCCAGTACCCGCACAGCGACGCGGACGTGCAGTTCATGTCGGGCATGATTCCGCACCACGCGCAGGCGGTGGTGATTGCGGGCTGGGTGCCCGAGCGCACCCAGCGCCGTGACGTCCGCGTCCTTGCCGAGCGCATCGTCGTCGCGCAGAAGGACGAGATTGCGCTGATGCAGACGTGGCTGAGCGATCGCGGGCTCGACGTGCCCGCGGCCGACGCGACGCATCACGTGATGAAGCATGGCGACATGGAGCACAAGATGCTCATGCCGGGAATGCTGTCCGACGAGGAGCTGGCGAAGCTGAAGGCGGCGCGCGGCGCCGCGTTCGACCGCCTCTTCCTCGAATACATGATCAAGCACCATCAGGGCGCCATTACGATGGTCGAACAGCTGTTCAAGTCGTACGGCGCCGCGCAGGATGATACGGTGTTCCGCTTCGCGACCGATGTCTACGCGGATCAGACCACCGAGATCGACTTCATGACGAGGATGCTCCAGGAGGGCAAATGAGAAAAACGTTCATCATCTGGTCGTTGGCGATCGGCCTGACCGCCGCGGCGTGTGCGTCAAGGACGACGCCTTCGACGCCGCCACCCCCTCCGCCTGCGGCGGTAGCGGAGGTGACACCGCCACCGCCGCCTCCTCCGCCGCCTGCCGCGCCGCCCGCCGCAGCGCAGGCAGCTGCGCCGGCTGCGCCGGCGACTCCGCCGGCGGGTCGTGGCCGTGGCACGCCTCCGCCACCGCCTCCGCCCGTTCCGGCCACGATTCCGCTCGGGCCTGCACCGATCATCTCGGATAAGGTCCCGACGCCGGATCCGCGCGTCGGCCTGGGGCCCGGCTACTGGGATGCGGAGATCGCTCAGTGGAACATGAAACTGATCTCGAGCACGCCCGCCGGCGACAACTTCATCGGCGTGACGAACTCCGATCTGGCGTTCACCGGCAACTACGTCGTTCAGGGCAGCTACAACGGGTTCCAGATCTTCGACATTACGAACCCGGCGAAGCCCGAGCGCGTTGCGAAGGTTCTGTGTCCTGCCTCCCAGAGCGACGTCTCGGTGTACAAGCACCTGCTGTTCGTATCGGCGGAGGGCCGTGCGAGCCGTCTCGACTGCGGCACGCAGGGCGTTCCCGAGCCGATCAGCAAGGATCGGATCCTCGGCATTCGGATCTTCGACATCAGCGACATCCGCAATCCGAAGTACGTGGCGAACGTGCAGAACTGCCGCGGCTCGCACACGCACAGTCTGTACACGGATCCGAATGACAAAGAGAATGTGTACATCTACATCTCGGGATCCTCGGGGATTCGCTCTGAGGAGGAACTTCCGGGCTGCCAGAACCTGCCGTACGGCGATCCGAACACGTCGAACTACCGGATCGACGTGGTCAAAGTGCCGATCGCGAATCCGCAGGCCGCCGCGATTGTGACGAACCCGCGCATCTTCCAGGGACTCGCGCCGCCGCCGCGCCGCACCCCGGCCATGGAAGGACGCCCGACGCCGCCGCCTCCGGCAACGCCGCCCGCCGGCGCGCCGACGACGGCGGGCCGTGGTGGCCGCGGCGGACCGCCGCGGACGCCGACCGGTCCCGGTCAGTGCCACGACATCACGAACTATCCGGAGGCCGGTCTGGCCGGTGGCGCATGCGGGGGCTATGGCCTGCTGCTCGACATCCGCGAAGGCGTGAATCCGGTGCGGATCGACGCCGCGGCCGACATCAACATGGCGTTCTGGCACTCGGCGACGTTCAGCAACGACGGCAAGAAAGTGCTGTTCTCGGATGAGTGGGGCGGCGGTTCGTCACCGCGCTGCCGCGATACGGACAAGTACGAGTGGGGCGCCAACGCGATCTTCACGATCGAAAACAACAAGCTGAAGTTCCACAGCTATTACAAGATGCCCGCGCCGCAGACAGAGTTCGAGAACTGCGTGGCGCACAACGGATCGATGATTCCAATTCCCGGGCGTGAGGTGATGGTGCAAGGCTTCTATCAGGGCGGGCTCACGGTGTTCGACTGGACGGACCCGGCGAAGCCGTTCGAGATCGCGTTCTTCGATCGCGGCCCCGTGAATCCCACGCGCCTGATGACCGGCGGATCGTGGTCGGTGTACTGGTACAACGGCCTGATCATCAGCTCCGAGATCACGCGCGGCCTCGACATTCTCGAGCTCGTGCCGGGCCCGCTCGTCACCCAGAACGAAATCGATGCCGCGAAGACCGTCACGTTCCCGGAATTCAACGCGCAGGAACAGCGGAAGTTCGTGTGGCCGCCGAGCTTCGCGAAGGCGCGCGCCTTCGTCGATCAGCTGAACCGGTCGAACGGCCTGCCTGACGCGCGCCTCGAGGCGCTCTACGGCGAGCTCGATGCCGCGGAGAAAGCCACCGGCACCGCCCGCGCCCGCGCGCTCAACGCCATCGCGACGCGCCTTAGTCGGGATGTGGCCTCGTCCACCGACAAGGCCAAGGTCCAGATGCTCATCGCGGCCGTGAAAGAGCTCGCTAGCTCACGCTAGCGAGCTCGCGAAGTGTAAATGGTAAGTTGTAAATAGCATTGGCTATCGAGCTATTGCCCGCACTGAAGCGGCAGCAATGAGCCCATAGGCAATGCTATTTACAAGCGAAGCGCTAGCCCGCCTTTTGCGTCGCTTCTTGCATGTAGACCGATTCCGGGAATTCGTCCTTGATGCGCTTCCAGGTGGCAGTGGCGTCGGAGGTCTTGTTGGCGCGCTCGTAGGCGCGCGCGAGCTGCGCGAGGATTGCGTCGACAGGAATAGCGCCCGGGTCTTCGGCGGCCATGGTCTGCAGCTGCTCAATCGCGCGATCGTGCTCGCCGCCGAGCGACGCGGCGGCCGCCAGACCCAGGCGCGCCGTGCGCCCATGAATACCGTTGCGATCGCGGTCGATCACTTCCTGATACCGCTGGATGGCTTCGGAGTAGCGGCCGAGCTCCGCGAGCAGCGCGGCCGCCTGATAGCGCGCCTCGATGCCGGCGTCGGATGACGGATAGGCGTCGGCGGCGGCAAGCAGCTGCGGCAGCGCCGCATCAGCGCGCGCGCGCTCCGTCGGATACGTTCCCACCGTCGGCGGCGTGCCAATCGCCGGCGGCATCACGGGCGCCTGTGCGGTGGCCATGGCCTCGGCCAACCTCGCGCCCGCCTTTTCCTCGCGATTGTTCCGCCAGAGGAAATAGCCGCCCACCAACGCAAGCGCGAGCACGACGAGCACCGCCGCAACGCCCACCGCGCGCCCGTGCGAGCGCACCCCCTGGCCCGTGCGCGACACCAGGTTCGCGAAGTCGTTCTCTTTCAGCCGATGCCGCTCTTCTCGCTTCATGATTGAATCGTCGATCTTACAGGGGTGGTAGCATTTCTCATAGCGCGCCCGTAGCTCAGATGGATAGAGCACCGCCCTCCTAAGGCGGGGGCCGCACGTTCGAATCGTGCCGGGCGCACCACTCCTACCCGACCGCATAGTGCAGGACGACGTGCAGATTCTCGCCTTCCAGCTTCTGACGGCCCGGCAAAAAATCGAGCTCCACGAGAAACGCCATGCCCACCATCGTGCCGCCGAGTTTCGTGACGAGCTTGCGCACCGCCGCCGCGGTTCCGCCGGTCGCGAGCAGGTCATCGACGACCAGCACACGCTGGCCGGCTTCGATCGCATCTTCATGCATCTCGAGGCTGTCGGCGCCGTACTCGAGCGAATACGATACCCTCACGGTCTTCCCGGGCAGCTTGCCCAGCTTGCGCACCGGAACGAATCCGGCGCCCAGGCGATCGGCCATCGCCGCGCCCAGAATGAATCCCCGGCTTTCGATCCCGACGATCAGATCGATGCTGTCTTTCGTGTAGGGCGCGCACATCGCATCGATGGCCTGGCGGAAGCCCTCCGGGTCGCGCAGCAGCGTCGTGACATCGTAAAAAAGAATGCCGGGCTTCGGAAAATCGGGAATGCTTCGAATCTTCTGCTTGAGTTCGTCCATCTACCTTCGAACCTCGAATCCGCGGCGCCCTTCTGGCGTGACGTCGACCACATCGACGGCGTCGACCCGAGCGCCGGCGGGGCCATGTCGCAGCACGCGCTCGAGCCGGTCCACCGCTTCGAGCTCCCCTTCGACTTCAACTTCGACGCTGTCGTCCTCGTGGTTGCGCACCCAGCCGGCCAGGCCTTCCAGGGCCGCTCGTTCCCGGATGTAGAAGCGAAAGCCGACCCCCTGGACCCGGCCTCTCACGTGATAGCGCCGCGCGGTGAGCAAAACCGGACGATTATACTCGGGAGCCTGGAGCCTTCATGACCACCTTGACCAGCCACAGTTATGGCGCTTCCGAGATCCGGCTGCTTCGCGTGACGCGCCGCGGCGATCGCCACGATCTGCGCGATCTCACCATCTCGGTCACCGTCGAAGGCGAAGTCGCCGACGCGTTTACGAAAGGCGACAACGAGCTGCTCCTGCCGGCCGATTCGCTGCGCAACACCGTCAACGCCATCGCGCGCGACGAGTCGCTCGCGGAAGTGGAACAGCTCGGACTCGCGCTGGCCCGCCACTTCATGGAGCACCAGCCGCAGTTCACGCGCGTGCGCATCGACGTGTCGGAGCACCTATGGACGCGGCTGCCGGTGGCCGGACGCGCGCAGGGCCAGGCCTTCACGGCATCGAACGGCGAGCGGCGTTCGGCGACGGTCACCAGCAATGGCATCCAGAACTCGGTTGTCGCCGGCATTCAGGACTTCGCCATCATGAAAACCTCTGGCGCCGCGTTCGAGGGCTATCTCGCCGATCAGTTCACAACGCTCGAAGCCGCCAGCGACCGCGTGCTGGCCGTGTCGGCCGACGCGCGCTGGACGTATCTGCACGACGAGATCGCGTTCGGCCCGTACTTTCAGGGCGTGCGCCAGCTGCTGATTGAAGCGTTCGTCCAGCAGCCGAGCCGGTCTGCCGAGCACACCGCCCACGCCATGGCCGATGTCGTGCTGTCGTCATATGCCGACATTGGTGACGTGACGGTGCGTTTGCGGCAGCGCTCGCTGCCCCTGGTCGAGCTCGCTCCGTTTGGTCTGGACAATCCGATGGTGCTCTTCAGGCCCGAAGACGCGCCTGAGCTCACAGCCGAGGTTACCCTCAGCCGTTAGGCACGATTGATGCTTTTAGCCGTGCTGGAGGCAGAGAAATGCTCTTTACGATCGCGCTCGTGCTGCTTGTGCTGTGGCTGCTCGGACTCGTCAGCGGCTACACCCTCGGCAACTTCATCTACATCCTGCTGGTGATTGCCATCGTCCTCTTCCTGGTGGGCATCGTCTCAGGACGGCGGACAGTCTAGGCAGGCCTTGGGCCATAGGCGCTAGGCCTTAGGCCAGAGCCTCGGCGGACAATGCCGCCGACGCTAAAAAAAGAAAAGCCGGCGCGCCTTTGTGCGCGCCGGCTCATGCCCAGGGCCTAAGGTCTAAAGCCTAGGGCCTATCTTCGTATCCGCGTAATGAGCGGCTTCACGCCCTTCTTCTCGATCAACTCGTTGAAGGCCGCGACCTCTGAGGACAGCGTCTCCTCGAGGTTGCTCAGGTGCTTCGAGAGCTCGGGCTCGAGGTCCTCGAACCGCTGCTTCGCGCCCTGCGAGGCGTAGTTGCGGCCGGTCACGTCGCCGTAGAGTGCGACGAACTGGTTGTCGAGCCGGCCCGGGAAGTTCAGGGCATCCTGTCCGCCTTCGCCCTGAAGCTGCGTCAGCTCCCCTTCAATCAGCGTCAGCTTCTTCGCGAGCGCATCCGCGGCCTGCGCGACGTCGCCGCCCATGCCGGCGTTGCGCATACGCGCGCCGAGACTCGTCGCCTGCTCCTTGATGTCGCGGATCTGCGCGAGCGCGGCGTAGAGCTCCGCGACTTTCAGGCCGACCTCACGCGCCATGTTCAGCTGCTCTTCGTACTCCGCTGGTGTTGTCGTCGCGTTGGGATCGGGCCTCAGCTCGAATGCGTGTGTCGACGTCCAGGTGCCGCTTGTCATCTTGACGTTGTAGGTGCCCGGAACCGCGCGCGGACCCGCGCCGCCGCCGCCCCACATCACGATGCCCTGGGGAATGCGGAAGATCGTCGGATAGCGGCCGTCCCACGTGAAGCGATTGAGGCCCTGCCGCGTCGAGACGGACGCACTGCCTCCGCCGCCCCGGCCGCCGCGTCCACGGCCGCCCGCGGGCGGACCGGCGGCATCGCCACCGCCGCCGGCAGCCGGCTGACCCGTATAGGTCGCGACAGGCTGTCCCTTCGCATCAGCAATCTCGATACGCACGGGCTGCTTCGGCGGCTGACCAAGCCAGTAGAAAAAGGTCACCGGCATGCCGCCGGAGCGATAGCCGTCTTCCGGATCGAACAGATGCGCAGGCGTGGTCTCCATGCCCGCCTTGATCTGCCGGAGCACCGGCAGGTCCTCGAGCACCCAGAACGCGCGGCCCTGCGTTGAGACCACGAGATCGTTGCGATGGATGACCATGTCGGTCACCGGTGTGATCGGCAGATTCAGTTGCAACGGCTGCCAGTGCGCGCCATCGTCGAACGACACATACATGCCGAACTCGGTGCCGGCATACAACAGGCCGCGCCTGCCGGGATCCTCGCGGACGACGCGCACGAAGTGGTTCTTCGGGATGCCGTTGCCGCCCGTGGTGAGCTTGCGCCAGGTCTTGCCGTAGTCGTTGGTCTGGTAGATGTACGGCTGGAAGTCATTGAGGCGATAGCGATGCAGCGCGACGTGCGCGCGGCCGTTGTCGTGGGCCGACAGATCGATCATGTTCAGCGTGCCTTCGGGCATGCCGGCCGGCGTGATGTCGGTCCAGGTCTTGCCGCCGTCGCGCGTGATGTTCATGCGGCCATCATCGGCGCCGGTCCAGATGAGACCAGGCACCTTCGGCGATTCCTCCAGCGCGAAGATCGTGTTGTAGGTTTCGACGCCGGTGTTGTCGCGCGACACGCCGTCCTTGCCCGAGTAGTCCTGCTTCGCCTTGTTGTTCTTCGTGAGGTCGGGGCTGATGATCGCCCACGTTTTGCCGCGATCGGGACTGCGGTGGATGTACTGCGATGCGTGGTAGACCACGTTCGGGTCGTGCGGCGACACGCGAATCGGGGCGTTCCACTGGAAGCGGTACTTCATGTCCGACGCGCGCTGGCCGGTCGATGACTCGGGATACGCGCGGATGCTTTCCTGCGTACGCGTCTCCGCATTGAACTTGCTGATCGTGCCGCCGTAGTTCCCCGCGTACACGTCGGTTGGATCGTCGGGATCGAACGCGATGTGGCCGCTCTCGCCGCCGCCGACGGGATGGAAGTCGTCGGCGCCGAACCCGCTGCCAGGGCCGCCCGGCAGCGCGATGGTGCTGTTGTCCTGCTGCGCGCCATACACCCAGTACGGATGACGGTTATCCACCGCCACGCGGTAGATCTCGGCCGTCGGCTGATTCATCTGATCGGTCCACGAGTTGGCGCCGTTCATCGACACGTTGGCGCCGCCGTCGTTGGCGTTGATCATCACATCGGGATTGTCCGGGTTGATCCAGAGGTCATGGTTGTCGCTGTGCGGCGTACCGTACTGCTGGAACGTGCGGCCGCCGTCGGTCGACTTGAAGAAGCCGACATTGCTCGCCCATACGGTGTCGGGATTCTTCGGATCGGCGTGGATGTGGATGTAGTACCACGCGCGCTGCTGCAGCATGCGCTGGCTGTTGGTGCGCGTCCAGGTGTCGCCGCCGTTGTCGGAGCGATACACGCCGCCGCGATCGTCGGCCGCTTCGATCAGCACCCACACGCGATTCGGGTTGGCGGGTGATACCGACACGGCCGTCTTCCCCACCAGCACGTCGGTGGGCAGCCCGCGCGTCATCTTCTGCCACGTGTCGCCCCCGTCGGTGGAGCGATACACGCCGCTGTCCATGCTGCCGCTGTGAATCGTCCACGGCGTACGGTGCGTGTTCCACATGCCGGCGAAGAGAATGCGCGGGTTCGACGGATCCATGCTGAGGTCCGACGCCCCGGTGCGGTTGCTCACGTAGAGAACTTTCTCCCACGTTTTGCCGCCGTCTTTCGATCGATAGACGCCCCGCTCTTCGCTGTCGCCGAAGAGGTTGCCGAGCACCGCGGCGTAGACGAGATCGGGATTTTTGGGATGCACCTGGATGCGCGCGACCTGGCCGGCGTTCGGCAGACCGATGAACTGCCAGGTCTTGCCGGCGTCCATCGATTTGAAGAGGCCGATGCCGGGCGAGATATTTCCGCGAGGGCACGCGGAGCCGGTGCCGACATAAATGATGTTGGGATCGGCTTCCGCGACGGTAATCGCGCCGATGCCGCCTCCGAAGAACCCGTCAGAGACGTTGTCCCACGACAGGCCGGCGTCGGTGGTCTTCCACACCCCGCCGCCGGTAGAGCCGAAGTAGTACACCAGCGGCTGCGTGCGCACACCGGCCGCCGCGGTCGACCGGCCGCCGCGGCTGAAGCCGAGCGATCGATACGTCACGCCGCCGTACAGGGACGGGTTGACGGTGACGTTGGGATTGGCGGTCTGCGAGGCGCGCTGGGCGCCGAGATCCACGGCCGCGATGGCGGCCAGGGCTGTCGCCGCCGCAACAAGTGCGGCGCGGAAACGCGTAACGTTCATCCGGAGATCCTCCACAAGCATGCCGAAAGTATCACGCCGTGCGCCGGTCCGAAAGCTTGACGAGGCGCGTGCCGGGGGGCTACGGTCGGAGGATGACACACCTTCGGGTGGCCGCCGCCCAGTACTTCATTCGCCCCGTGCAGCGAATTGAACAGTTCGAGGAACAGGTCGAGGCGCTGGTGGACACCGCCGCCGACTATGACTGCGGGCTTGTGGTGCTGCCCGAGTACTTCACCATCCAGCTGCTCACCCTGGGCGACGTCAAACGGCCGATCAAGGACCAGGTCCGCGACCTGGCCGCGCACGCGCCACGGTATGTGGGGCTCATGGCCGGGCTCGCCCGCCGTCACGGCATCTATCTGCTTGCCGGCACGATTCCGGTCCTCGATCCCGCCACCGGCCTCGTCCACAACGATGCGCACCTGTTCGGCCCTGACGGCACGTGCGGCACGCAGGGCAAGCTGCACATGACGCGGTTCGAGTCAGACGACTGGATCGTCAAGGCGCGCAACAGCCTCCGCATATTCAACACCGCGTTTGGCAAGGTCGCGATCACGATCTGCTACGACGTCGAGTTTCCGGAGATCGCGCGGGCAGCCGCGCGCGCCGGCGCTCACATCCTGCTGGCGCCGAGCTGCACCGACGACCGCCAGGGCTTCCTCCGCGTGCGTTACTGCGCCCATGCTCGGGCCATCGAGAACCAGATGTACGTGATCGTGTCGCACACGGTGGGCTCGCTTCCCATGGTTCCCGCCGTCTCGCTCAACTACGGCCAGGCGGCGATCCTCACGCCAAGCGACTTCCCGTTCTCGCGCGACGGCATCCTTGCCGAGGGGCACCCCAACCAGGAAATGATGGTGATTGGCGATCTCAACCTCGAAACGATTCTCACGAGCCGCACCAGCGGGACGGTGTTGCCTCTCCACGACAGCCGCAACACCCTCGAGATGGTCAGGAGCCTGGAGGAGTTCACCCTGTGATCCGCGTACGCCAGACGGCTGCGGACGATTTCGAGGCGATCGCGCGCGTCTCGCGCGCCATCTATCCGTCGGCGCCGCCCTGGAGCGAGACGCAGCTGGCGTCGCACCTGAGCGTCTTTCCGGACGGACAGTTCGTCGCGGAGCTCGACGGCGACGTCGTGGGTATGGCGGCGAGCCTGATCGTGCTGTGGGATGACTATTCGATGGACACGAACTGGCGGGTGTTCACGGCCGATGGCCGCTTTACGAACCACGATCCGGAGCGTGGCCGCACGTTGTACGGCGCGGAGGTGATGGTGCATCCCGCGCATCAGGGCCATGGCATTGGCAAGGCGCTTTATGCCGCGCGCCGTACGCTTGTCGAGCGGCTCGGGCTGCTGCGCATTCGCGCGGGCGCCAGGCTTTGCGGCTATCACCGCGTGGCCGACCGCATGACTGCGGAGGACTACACCGAGCGTGTCGTCCGGGGGGAGCTCTCGGACGACACGCTCTCGTTCCAGCTCAAACAGGGTTTCCAGGTGATCGCGGTCGCGTCCGAGTACATCCGGCATGATCCGGAAAGCCTCGGCTATGCGGCCGTGATCGAATGGATTAACGACGCGGTCGCGACCCCTGCCGACCGCGGCCTCGGCGATCCGCGATTCGCTCGATAGCCCTACTCAGGCTTCGAAATCGCCTCGACCACTTCGCCCGTCGCCTGATCGTCGCCCAGGCGGGTCGCGATGTCGGCCTGCGCGATGATGCCCACGAGCTTTCCGCCGCCGTCGATGACCGGAATGCGGCGCACCTGCCGGCTCTCCATCATCTCGAGCGCGCGATCGATCGAATCGCTGGCCTTGACGCTTTCGGGATCATGCGTCATCACGTCCTGGATCTTTGTTTGCCGCGGATCTTTCCCGGAGGCGACAACACGCACCGCGATGTCGCGGTCGGTCAGGATGCCTTCGAGTTTGCCGTTCTCACACACCGGAATCGAACCAACACCCTCGCGCTCCATGAGCTGCGCGGCTTCAGTCACGGGTGACTGCGGCCCGCAGGTGGCGGGGTTCTTCGTCATAACGTCCTGGCAGCTTCGCATCGTAGGTTCTCCTCAGAACTGAGCTCAAACCTTCCACCACAGCAAAGCAGGGGCCACGCCTTTGGCGGAACTAGCCTTGCAGTCGTTCAGGCCCTGGCAGGATCGCGCTGCCGGAGGTGACAGATGCGCCATATCAAGCTCTTCATATTCCTCGCGGTGCTGGGCGTCGGTACGGGTCTCTTCATGATGTCGACGGCCAACGACCCGAGCGTGCGCGGGCAGGATCCGAACGTGGAGACCCGCGGAACGAATACGGCTGGGGCGCCGCTGGTAGGCACGTCTGGCGCGACCGATCCTGCGGCAAGCTCGACGAGCGGCCACGACGGACGAACCGGTCCGCAGCCGGGGATGGCGTGGCAGGGCGACGGCGGCTGGATCACGGAGGCCGCGGACATGGGCGCCACTGAGGTGGCACTCGGCGCGCTGGCTGAGCGACGCGCAGTGTCGGCGGATGTCAGAGCGCTGGCGGCGGAACTCCGGCGTGACCATGCCGCGGCCAACAACGAGTTGACGGTCATGGCCCAGCGAAAGCAGTGGGCGTTCTCTCAATCGATGGACACCACCCACGCCCAGGCGTTGCAGGGCCTCGATCGTTCGCAGACCGCGGAGTTCGATCGAGCGTATGTCGATGCGATGGTGGGATCGCATCAGAAAGCGCTGAACGCATACCGAATGGCGGCCGCGTCAGCCGGCGACGCCGAACTCAAGGCCTGGGCGGCCAAACAGATCCCGACGCTCGAGCGGCATCTCGAGCACGCAAAGCGACTGCAGTAGGGACCGTGCCCGACTGGAAGAACGACGTCGTGGCCGACATCAGCGTCAGCCCCCAG
>JBBDWL010000032.1:38722-39989 GCA_040902895.1 Vicinamibacterales bacterium
GACCGTGCCCGACTGGAAGAACGACGTCGTGGCCGACATCAGCGTCAGCCCCCAGCCCGCCGCCGTCGGCACGTCAGGCGCCACCTACACGGTGCAGCCGGGCGACACTCTGAGCGGCATCGCGAAGAAACATCTGGGCGACGGCAACGCGTACATGAAGATCTTCGAGGCCAATCGCGATCAGCTGAGCGATCCCGACAAAATCAAGCCGGGCCAGGTTCTCAAGATGCCCTGAAACGAGGCGTCCCACGTTCGCGGGAGCGGGTCCCTACGACTTGCTGAGCCAGGCGGGTTGCGGTGGTGTCTAAAGGATTCGAGGAGAACTGCTGCCATGTTGAATCTGCGACTCGACCGACGGGCGTCCTCGCGGCGCCGAATGGCGACGCTCGGCGTCGTACTGCTGGTCCTCACGCTGCCGGTCGCCGCGCTTCGCGCGCGCCAGGCGGCTTCGGCGCCGTTGTCGGGAACTATCTACGACGTCAGCGGTGGGGTGATCCCTGGCGTTGAGGTGGCGCTCGTGGATGCGAACCAGACGCGGAGCGTGGCGACATCGGTCGCGACCGGCCGCTTCGAATTTCCCGCGGTGGTGCCGGGCAAGTACGTAATGGAGGCCACGCTGCCGGGTTTCCGCGCGCTTCGCCACGAGATTGAGCTGCGCGACGCGCGCGATTGGGACCGTGCCGTGATACTGCAGCTCGGTGAGGTGCAGGAGGTTGTCACGATCTCGGCGAGTCGACTGGCGCCACCGGCTGCGACTCAGCCGGGGACGGGCCCTGCGGCCCCGGTTCGTGTGGGCGGCAGCATTCGCGCGCCGCGCAGGGTCGACGCCGTCTCGCCGGTGTATCCGGCGGCCATGCGTCAGGCTGGGCTGACAGGTATTGTCCCCATCGAGGCCATCATAGGTACTGACGGCACCGTCTCTTCGGTGCGGGTGTTGAGCGCGCAGGCGCATCCGGCTTTCGCGATCGCGGCCGTGAATGCGGTGCGTCAGTGGCGCTACTCGCCAACGCTGCTCAACGGCGTGCCCGTCGAAGTGGTGATGACGGTCACCGTTCGGTTCGATCTCGAGGGTTAGGTAGTCGTCGCGGGCTCGGAGGCCGTGTCGGGCTGGGCGACCTCTCGTTCGATCTTGATCGTGCAGTCCCTGAGCAGCGCGACAAGCGCCGCAATCGCCGCGACGGTCGGTGCGAGGACGACGCCCAGCACGCCGGCCGTCAGCGGAAACTCGGCGACCGTTCGTCCTTCGTGTTCAACGACGACGCGCCTG
>JBBDWL010000032.1:40089-42952 GCA_040902895.1 Vicinamibacterales bacterium
TATTCGCCGGTCGCGCCGTTTAACAGCACGAAGGTTCCGTTGAGTCCTTTGAAATGGCCGGCGAGATCTGGGCGTGAAGGCGCCTGGGCGACGCCCATCACCACCGGGAGACATGCGAGGAGCAGCGCGAATCGCATAACGAATGATAGCCGCGCGCTGCAGGCTGAAGGCGCAAAGTGCGGATGATTTCCTAGTCAGCGGTTTGCTGCTCGCTTCAGATCCCGAGGCAGCTCCTCGCGCAAAACCCGGCGAAGCGTCGCCTCAAGCGGTTCCCGTTTCGAGCCGACGTACTCCCTCAGCGCTGCATTGATCAGCGTCTGATAGCTGCCACTGCCAGCGGCATGAACCTGCTTGCGAAACCACTGCAACAGATCGTCGTCGATGCGGATCGTGATCCGCGTCTTCCCCGCCGGCGCCCTCAGCACCGGACCACGCTTCCCTCGACTAAAGTCGTACTGTTCTTTCATGCTTTGGCCCCGTACTGCCTCGCGCTCTTGCGCCTTCGCGCGGCGAGCAGAAATCAGGCGCGGCCTATCGTCGCGCCATGTGTAGGCGACAACGAGCACATTTCCGAGTGCGTCCATCCCAACCGTTACGTATCGTTCTTCGTCCGCTACGCGGGCAAGAAACGCAGTTCGCGCCGACCACCGATCCGTGCAGCGCGATCAGCAATTGGTCGAACGACTGGAAGCCGCTCTCGCACGTCTGCGACCGGTCAAGCCCGCCGTTGCCGTGACCAGCGAAGAACCCGCCGACGCGCCCGCGCAAGACCCTGACGACGTGAAAGCAGTCGGCGCTGCTCGGCTGCCCGCGATGTGTTCCTACGGCTGCGGCACAGTCACGCGCTGCGCCGAGCTGAAGGCCACCCGACCCGATCTGTGGGCAGCGCTGCACTACACAGACCCGTCGGAGGTTGCCCGGCGTGACGAGGAAGCCACGCAAGTGATGTTGCGGACGTCCGCCCGATCGACACGGTGACGAATGAGGCGCGAGGAACTCGAGAACGCCGTCGCCGCGATTGAGCACGCACTCGCGCGCCGCGCCCGGATCATCCGAGTCGTGCTCGACCCTGAGGGAGTCGAGATCACTGAAATCTATCGAGGCAGTTCCAACGCGCACGTCGCGCCGCACGAACCCTCGATCGGCAAAGAAGACAGGCACGAAAGGAAAAACGCCATGAGAGCAAGACATCCACGCGGTCTGCACCTCGTTACATGCAGCAGCCCGCAGAACTGCGAGGAGTTCTACCTCCTCCTCGACATGCCCGACCCCGAGTACGCACGCTGGCTGGCAGACGACACGCGCCTGCGTATCGCCTCACGCCAAAGCGGCCCGCAGCAACCGCCGCCCCAGTATCCGCCCCCGGACGGCTACGGCACGTCGATCGCGCAACTGCGCGCCTCGATCAAAGCGCCGGCGCCTTACGCGTGTTCGACCGACGTCGTCACGTCGAACCCGCCGCCGCATCACACTGCTGTCGGGCGAGAGCTATGACAATGCCGTCGCCTCCGTAGTTAGCAAACTCCTTCTACGTAAAAGAAAGCCGAGCCGGTTAATTGATCCGGCGGACGTCTAAGGGCCGGTCGAAACTCGTCGGAACGACGTCGCAATCGATTGGATTATCACCCTGCGTTCTCTCGAAGGAAGACCACTGGCGCGGTGATTCAGAATCGAAGGCGGAGTCCCGCGCCTAGCTGGAAGCCGCCCGCTTTGACCTCAGAAACCGTGTCGCCGATGTCATCGAGATCAACGTTGCCCCTGCTGATGCGAGCAAACGCTCCAACCCCCGCTACGCGGTTGAAGAAATAGGAAACATCCCCGCCAATGTGAAAACCCCAGCCGGAGGCTTCGCTCTCGGTTGTCTCGAACGTATCGATTGCGACGGCGTTCACAGGCTGAAAGAAGAGGAAGGCCTGCTCGTAAGTAATGTTACTGATCGTGTCTTGCTTCACGTTGAAATAGGTGGGGCCGCCGAAGAAGCGCACCCGAACCCGCTCGTTTTGCATGGCGACAAACATGGCTTGGAGGTTTACCGCGCCCTCCACGCGACGCAACTTCCCGTCGGTGGGCGCACTATCATCAGCGAGAGCGTCCGCGAACGTGGGATGCGGGATGCTGATGTTCAAATCTGCGGTGTCTTCGTGAGCAGTCCCCGTGAAACTCACGCCTAAGCCGAAGCGCGGCGTGATCATGTAGCCTCCACCGAAATCGAATTCGGCCCCACGTGGGAACGAATAGGTTGCCCCAAACCTCGCCAACTCCTCGAATATGACTGGCCGCACTTCGGCGGAATACGAATCCTCGGACGCCCACGCGAGCCCGAAATTGACATCGATCCAGACTCTCTCTTCACTCCCTGATTGACGCTCCCTTTGCGCGCTCGCTCTCGGTTCTGACGGCACGATCAGAGCAGGCGGTTCAGCGGGTACCGTGGGAGGCTGGGGTTGCTGGCGACCTGCTTCTATCGCGGCGAGCTGTCTCCGCAGCGCTTCGACCTGTTGCCTTAGGTATTCGACTTCCGCTGTAGGCGCGACCGGCGAAGGCGTGCTCAGGGTTCCGCCGGCGACTATCTCGACATCGCGCGCGGCAACCCATCCCGGTCGACGTGTTCCGTGAATATCGCGCGGCAAGATTATCCAGTACCAGTCGCCGTCTTTCCCAATCACTTCTAGAACAGTGCCCTGAAGAGCGCTCATGACGACTTCGCTCTTGGCTCGCGGTGAAACCACCACTGGCGTGGCCCGCACAATGACGCGAACGCTCCCAACTTGCTGCGCCGATGCAGAGACCGCCAGTAGTGGCGATAGCTGGAGGCGCCGCTCGGAAAGTAGACCAGTACGCCGCTCAGAACGTGATCCAGTCC
>JBBDWL010000033.1:0-6915 GCA_040902895.1 Vicinamibacterales bacterium
CTGAGACCGCGAGCACGCACGCGAACATCGCTTCGGATGCGGTGAGCGCGCGGAGTCGCAACGTCTCGCCGATGTAGGGCAATGTCATCACCGGTCCGATGCGAGGACTGCCGAGGCCGAAGATCGCCTGAACGGCGAGGGCGATCACGCCAAACCCCGCCAGGAGGGCGCCGCTCGCGGCCAGGCCGGTGGCCACCGCCGGCGCGAGGTCTTGTCTAACCGCGAGGACGATGATCACGTAGACGGCGACGAGGTAAAGCTGCCGGATGATTTCGATCGCGCCGGCGCGGGGATCGGGGGAGAACATCACCGCGAGCGCACTGCCGGCGAGGTAGCCGGTGACCGCGAGATCGAGCGCGGTGAATGACGGCCACGACCATCTTGTTGTCGAAAGAATCGCGATGGCCGCGACGACGAAAATGGCATCCGTCGCCCGCGCGTTGAACGGCAGGTGCGGCCAGTCGATGGCGATCGTGGCGAGAAAGAGCAGCAGCAACCACCGGCGCATGGGTTGCTCGTATTATGACGTGCGATAGCTGCCTTGCGCCATTGACGCGTCGCTGCGACATCACCGCGCAGGCAACGCGTCCAAGGCGCTTACGCTTGCTCGGTGCTCTCGGGAAAGAGTCCCGGCATCCATCGAGCCGCCAACGCTGCAGGGAACGTGATCGACAGTGAAGCGCGCGTGCTTTCGGACGCCAGGACGCCGCGTTCAAGAAGCGCCGACACAATGCGCCGGCTGCCGCGGTCGCTCATCCCGAGCAGTGCCGCCACCTCACCGCGCGGCAATTCACCGCGGAAGAGAACGGCCTCGAGAATCTGTCCGGCCTTCGGTGGCAGCGTGCCTGCGCGCACTTCTTCCTCTGCCCATAAGAGAATGCGATCGCGCAGCCGATTCGGCTGCACCAGTTGCTCCATAAACCGAACCTGATCGAGGCACGTCCGCAGGAAGAACTGCGTGAAGTCTGCCAGCGCTTCCTCGCTCAAGTTGCCGCGCCCGTCGAGTTCATTCCGGCGCGTGGAATCGCAATTCATCAAGTGCTGCTTATAGTCGGCGACATTACGCGCCAGGCCTCTTGCAACAGACCAGATGCTGCCTGTATCGAGAGTTTCGAGAAGGCTGGCGTGCGACATCAGCCGCGCCACCCTGCCATTCCCGTCAGCGAAGGGGTGAATCCAGAGCAACCGATGATGCGCCGCCGCTGCCGCCAGGATCGTCTCTGACTTGCCCAGACGGCTATAGGCGTCTTCGATGCGGTCCATGAACCTCGGCACCGCGCCTGGGCTGATAGCGAGGTGACGTCCAACCTGAACGTCGTCCTGCCGTAGTCCCCCTGCGACGACGGCAACCTTTCTTCCGGAATCGGGATTGGTAACGACCAGCAATTCATCTGGCAAGAGCGCGCTGAACCGCCGGTGAATCGCCTGAAGAGACGCAAGTGTGTAGACGGCTCCTTGGACGCCACCCGCGTCAATCCACTGCTGCACGGCGACGTGCGCTTTGGCTTCGAGCTGCAGATTTCGTTTCTTGCGGTCAGCGCTGTAGTCGTTCTTCATTGCACGCTCGATGTCGATCGGGTGCGTGTGATGCCCCTCAATGAGGTTTGAGTAGTAGCAGTTCATCGCGCGGACAAGGTTCGACAGCGCTCTGACTATTCCTGGAGGAAGGCTGCGACGAAAACCGGACGAGGCGGCGGCCAACTCGATAGCCAAGTCATGCAGCGGCGCCCGGTGCCGCGACCCGTCCGAGAGGACAAGCGGTTCCATCGCGGCGACGTTTTCCCCGCGATCTGCGTCCGCCTTCCTGACCGGTTTATTGTCCTCTTCTGAGCTACTCATAAGAGCCTGTATACGGGCTATTTACGAGGCTTTCAACGATTAATTTTTCCGCAGATTTGGCCGCTTCTGTGGCCGCTTCTGTGGCCGCTTCGAAGAGGCTCTGAGGTTAAGGAACAGAGGACTCGAACCTCCACGGTATTGCTACCGCCCGCCCCTCAAGCTGGTGCGACAGAACGATGTTGCATCAGGATTCGCTGCGCAACGCCTGATCCACGTCCGCCCAAAGGTCCTCGACCGCTTCGATACCAACGCTCAATCGGAGCAATGCCGGCGGTAGATGCTCTTGTCCGGGAATGCTCGCGCCTTTTGGGGCCGCGCCGCGGCTGGCCGCCGAGTGCAGTGATTCTGCGGATCAGGCAAAGAACCTGATGTCATACGAGAACGGCTCCGGCGGATGAACTCGTATGCGTCTGAAGTCGGGATGGTCGGGATTCAGCAGCCAGTTGAATTCGTCGGGCGCCAGGGCCGATGGCACGACAAGAACCGCCTCACGCCTTCTTCGTGCGAAGCGATCACCAATCGTCGCAAGCTCCGCCGGGGCGGGTGTCTGGCGCCACGTCGATGGCAGCTTGGCGCGGGCGATATGAACACGTGACACATCGTCCGGCACGTCGGCGGCGGCCACGACGAGGTCCGGCGGCGGATCGTCCCGATCGAGATGGACGAAGTACTCGATCATGGCCAACGAGAGATGCTCCGACGCGTACGCGAGACGAACGCCTGGACGGGACCAGCGCCCCCCATAGCGGTACGCGCCCTCACCATCGAACGGGGCCTTGGCGTAGCGTTTTCGGAGGATTCGATAGACCCGGGTCAACTCACGCCGCCGAAGGCGATGCGACCGAGGACATTCTCGACGGCTCGCGCCCCGATCTCGGTGTCGATGACGGCGAGCGGGGCGTTGCCGCCGAGCGCGCGGTTGGGGCGCTTGAGCCATCGGGTGGCGGCGTCGCGACTACCCAGCGATGCCTTCGCAAGCGCAACGATTCGAGCCAGCCGGTAGACGCGATCCGACTCATACCGGGCCAGCCGCCCCTCACGGCGCCGTCGCTGGAGGCTTCGAGGAGACAGGTCGAGACACGCCGCCAGCTCCTTGATAGTGAGATCCGCGGCTTCCATGAGCTCCACAATGACCTTCTGCGGGAACCCTTCACGAATCGCGGTCTGAAGATCGCTATCCCGCTTCAAACGGCGTCCAAAGACGGCCTCGCCTCCAAGCTCGTCAACGACGACCTGTAGCTCACTTGCCATGTTGTCGCTCATTATAGCGCCAATTGGCACGCTGGACCGAAAGCCAAGCATGCGGCGCGTCACACAGCCTTGCGTCCGGGCAGGCCTTGCTCGACAAGCAGGACCAGGGCATCACGTTGAACGAGAAAGAGCGGGAAGCGGCGGAAGGTCTCGTCACGCTCTCGGAATTTTTGTCTCTGCTCCGGCTGCGCGCCGAACGGGGTTGTGATGAAGCACCAGGAGCTGGTCCGCCGTCAACGCCAGTTCAGCGTCGGTCCTGCCCTCAGTGTCAGCGAACTCGACCTCGTAGGCGCCATCGAGTAACTCGACGACGGTGCCTGCTTGGGCGATCGTGCCGCCGCAGGATAGCACCTTTGGCTCATGCCGATCCGGTCTTGCAGATTCTTGCAAAGAGGCGTCATACGTGTCCGCCACCTGTCATTTGCGTCGGCCGATCTCAATACGAGTGGCGCCGTTCAGCTGCGATTGGATGTGGAGAGACCTCATTGGCGTCCAAGACACCAACACTGCACGCGTACAGCATCGCGGCTGGCGCGTCTGCGAGCTCAGGCCGGATCGGACTGAGCCATGCAACTCACTGACGAAAAACGAATTGTGGTGCGGAAGAGAGGACTCGAGCCCCCTAAGGTCGAGCGCGAAGCGCGACGACCGGGTGCCTGAGAGGACTCGAACCTCCACGGTATTGCTACCGCCAGCCCCTCAAGCTGAAACCAGAGAAGGCCGATCACAGCCGACCCCGGAAAATCGGGGTCGGCTTTCCCTCATCAAACTCGATCGAAGTGCTTTGAGGCTGTCTGCGGCCGTTTGGCTTGCAAATTCTTGCGAGGGCTCCTGCGGCAGGTGCGGTCGATTCACGCGCCAGCCGCAAAGGACTTTTGCGACTGAAGGTCCTGCTTGGATGTGCGCCGTGATCGCTCGCCTTCAGCCCTGAGCTGCCTTCACGAGCGATGCCCTGACGGCCGCGGGAACCTCTATGGCCACGAAACGATCCGCGGAGAACAGGTAATCCTCGCCGCTCTCGTCGATGACCCGCAGGTCGCCGTCGCGCTCGGCGTCTTCATCGGCCAGAACGGTGTAAATCTTGTTGCGCTCGAGGGATGCCTCGTAGCCGTCATTCCGAACGCAGACGGCGAACCTGCGCCGCGCGGCGGATTTGCGCCGCCTAGTCGAGGTATCTCTTGCGCTTGAGCTCTTTTTTGCCGATGCCGTGTGCTTCATACCAGTGCAGTTCAGCGAGCCGAATCCGACCATTCCGGAGTCGTATCCGCGCGCTGCCTTTCATCTTCCTCCAGTAGCCTTTGCCATACAAGCGGCGCAGCCTGGCCAAATCGCGGATTCCGTGGCCTGCGGCGATCGTCTCAACGTCCGTGATATCGCCAACGAGCCCGAAATCCATTCGTCCGCGATTCTATCGATTCCAGGCCGTTGCTGCCGGCGGTGTGTGTTCGCCGCTGTTCTATCGGTCGTCGTTCCTCAGCGCGATAAGATCCCCGCGTGGGCGAAACCCGAGTCGACCTCCAGCATCTCCTCGAAGACCTACGGGACGCCTATACCGGCTCGCTCGAGGAGACCATCCTCACAGAAGTCATTGCCAACGCGCTCGATTCCGGCGCGGCGCGCATCCATCTCGACACAAACGCGGCCGACGCGACGTTGACCGTCATCGACGATGGGCGCGGAATGCAGCGGAGAGAATTGACCCGATACCACGACATTGCGACGAGCACAAAGCGGCGCGGCGAAGGCATTGGATTCGCCGGGGTGGGAATCAAGCTAGGACTCCTCACGTCGCGTGAAGTCATCACGGAGACGAGGCGCGGCGCGACGCACCTGGCAACCCGATGGCATCTTGCATCGCGTCATCGAGCGCCCTGGAAGTGGATGCCGCCCCTCGGTCTGACGACCACTCGCGGAACGGCCGTGCGACTCACGCTGACGAACCAGTTGTCACCGCTGCTCGACGCGGGCTACCTGGAGGAGACGATCCGGCGCCATTTCGAGCCGCTGCTCGATCCCGCATTCGACGCCGTGCTCCGCCGCCACTACTCGCGCGGTGTCGCGTTCGAAGTCGATGGACGCGAACTGAGACAGTCGAGCCGTCCCGGATCGGAGCGCGTGCCCATCGCGATCAGACTCGGTCGGCGCCGAACACCGTCGGTCGTCGGCTTCATCGAGCGGAGCGCGGTCGTTTCCCCGGATCGCGATGGCATTGCGATCAGTACGTTCGGCAAGGTCATCAAACGGGGCTGGGAGTGGCTGGGGCTCGCGCCGGCCGCACCTGCCCGCATCACCGGACTCATTGAGGCGCCGGACCTGGCCGCATCCCTGACGCTGAGCAAAAACGATTTCATCCGGAGTGGGGCGCGCGGGGCGTCGTACCTCGCCTATCGAAAAGCCATTCAAGAGGTCGTGTCCCGGCAACTTGCCGAATGGGGCGACCGGCACGATGCGGAGGCGCGGCCGCGAATGACCCGCCTGGAACGAGACCTCGAACGCGTCCTGGAGGATCTTGCCGACGACTTCCCGCTATTGCGCTCTCTCGTGGATCGCCGTGCGGGAGGCCAGAAGCGCCTGCCCATGGCCGGCCGCGGTGACGAGCGGGTGCCGGCACCACTATTTGCAAATGTTTCCGCAGGTCATACGCCCACGGAACGAGAAACCGGCATCGGCGGTGCCGCGAACCTGCCAGAGGAGCCGTCCGCGCGAACGCCGGAACCGTCGCCCCCGCCTCCGGAGGAGGCACTGCCCGTGGAAGGTCAACCCGTAGGGGAGAACGAGCCTCGCGCGCCCGAGGAGGATCACACGCACGCCCCTGCGACGCTATCGGCAGGCGTCCTCGATACGGTGGCGGGACGCCGGCGGCCGGCGCGCTATGGACTTCTCGTGCAATTCGAATCGCGACCGGGCGATCCGGAGCTCGGCCGCCTGATCGACAGCACGATTTGGATCAACGACGCTCATCCAGCCTATACGCGTGCCGTCGCATCGCGATCGCTGGGTTATCACACGGCGTTGGCGGTGGCGCTCGCCTTGGCACCACTGGCCGTGGAGGCGAATCAGGAGCATTCGTTCATCACGCAATTCCTGGCGCAGTGGGGCGGCGCACAGGCGACCACGCGCGTTGCGGGCCGGCGGCACGCGCGGGCATGACGCCTGCTGCCGCAGCACTCAGAACGGAATGTCATCGTCAAATGATCCTTCCTGATCGTCCAGCCGCGAACAACCCACGGCGGGCCCGCCGGCTCGGAACCTGAATCGCCAGCATCGGCGAGATCGGCTTTCCGGTATCGAGCACCTCTTCTATCTCCTGCAGCTCCTCGCCTACCTGTGGCAGCACGGCGTCATGTCAGTTCACCAGGGCGGCGACTGGACGATGCCAACCGAGAAGCGGCCCTGGCAACCCAGGACAGAGACTTGTGCCGGCGTCATCCCCTTGGCGACGAGGTTAACTACGTGCGCCACCGAGATGCGCAGGTCGCGGATCGTCGCGCCCAGCAAGGACACTCGGGTCGCCAGTGAAACCGTCTCGTGCACGGCCCCGAGGCCATCCCGACATAAGCGTTGAAGCCAGTCCACAAGTCCCATCCCGGCTTGCAGATTCTTGCAAAGGCGCCGGACGGATAGCTCGGCACGACCGTCCAAAACGCCGTTGTGTCGAGACGAATGACAATGTTCCGCAATCGTCGACGCAGAACAACCGGCATCGGCATCGGGACGCACACACCGCAACGAAACAGCTCGTCAATCGCCGAGCCGCGGTACCGCCTACACGGCAGGCCATCAACGCCGCCCGAACGTTGTCGCTCATGCGCGTCCGATAGGAAG
>JBBDWL010000034.1:0-6894 GCA_040902895.1 Vicinamibacterales bacterium
TGGATGGTGCCGACGCAGAACCTCATGGAAAACGTCGTGGGCGACATCACGGCCGACACGCTGAAACAGCGGCCCGAGATGCGGTACGAGAGCGCGCCCGCAGAGGTGATCGACAAGTGGGCGGCGCTGAAGCAACAGCTCGCGGCGAAGTACCAGGCTGAAGAACGCCGGCACTTCCTGAATCTGCGGCGGCGCATCATCCTGGCGCTGCACAAGGCCGGCGTGCCGTTCCTGCTTGGCGTCGACGCGCCGCAGATGTGGAACGTGCCCGGCTTTTCGACGCACCGTGAGCTTCAGTCGCTGGTCGCAGCCGGCCTGACGCCGTTTCAGGCGCTGCAGACCGGCACGGTCAACGTCGCGAAGTTTTTCGGCCGCGAGGATACCGCGGGCACGATTGCCGCCGGCAAGACGGCTGACCTGCTGCTGATCGACGCGAATCCGCTGGCCGACATCGCCAACACGTCGAAGATCAGCGGCGTGATGCTGAACGGCCGCTACTACACGCAGACGGAGCTGCTGGCGAACCGCTAATGAAGTTAATCCATCTCGGCGCGGCTCTTTCTCTCGCGGTAACGGCGCTGTCAGCGCAAACGCCGGCAGCACCCGAGCGGCGTGTCGTCCTCGTCACGATTGACGGTCTGCGCTGGCAGGAAATGTTCACGGGCGCCGACCAGGCGTATTTCAAGCGCGACTCGAAAGGCGTGATCGATCGTGCGTCGGCCCGGTACGCCGGCGAATCGGCCGAAAGCCGCCGCGCCATCCTGATGCCGTTCATGTGGAACGTCATCGCATCGCAGGGACAGATCTTCGGCGACCCGTCGCGCAACAGCGTGTCGCGCATGACCAACGGTCTATGGTTTTCCTATCCCGGCTACAACGAGCTGCTCGCCGGCGTGGCCGACCCGCGCATCGACAGCAATGCCAAAGTGCCGAACCCGAATATCACCGTGCTCGAATGGCTCAACGGCCGGCCGGGATTCAAGGGCAACGTTGCCGCCTTTGGCTCATGGGATGTGCTGCCGTGGATCGTGAACACCAAGCGAAGCGGCGTGCGCGTTGGCTTCGGGTTCAATCCGGTGCCGGCCGCAAAGACCGAGCGCCAGCGTGAGATCAACGAGCTCGCGCGCGATCTGCCGCGCTACTGGGATTACGGTCCGTTCGATGCGCCGATCGTGTACGCCGCCCTCGATTCGCTGATGACTCACAAGCCACGCGTCCTGTACGTGCTGCTCGGCGAAGGCGACGAATGGGCACATGAAGGGCGCTACGACCTTTATCTGGAGGCGACCGTCCGCGCCGATCGCTTCATCGAGCGCATCTGGAACACACTGCAATCGATCCCCGAGTACCGCAACAACACGACGCTGCTTGTGACGACCGATCATGGCCGCGGTGCGACGCTGAAAGACTGGACCGATCACGGGCGCAACGTGCCGGCCGCGGAGCGCACGTGGATGGCGGCGCTCGGCCCCGGCGTGCCCTCGTCAGGGGTTCGCAGCAACGTCACGGTCACCGCCGCGCAGATTGCCGCCACGATTGCCGCGGTGGTCGGCGAGGATTTTCACGCCGCCATGCCGAAGACCGCCCCGCCCCTGCCCCTGCGCTGACCTGACTCGAGCGACACCGAAATTCTGCCGGGTAGATTTTTCAGTTTCTGCCAACGATCTCCCGCCGGCTCTCGTCCAACCCCTCGACGGCCGCAGAACTACAATGTAGGTCATGAGCGCATATCTGGGTGAGTTCGAACAGCTCGTGCTGCTGGCGCTGATGCGTCTGGGCCCCGGCGCCGGCACGCCGGCGGTGCGCGATGCCATCGAGGCCGGAAGCAGGCGAAAGATCTGGATGGGCGCCGTGTTCACGACGCTCGAGCGGCTCGAAGAGAAAGGTCTGGTGAGGTCGGCGCTCATCGAACCCGCCGCGGGCGGCAGGCGCCGCAAGACCTACGCCCTCGAGCCGGCGGGCGCCGCCGCCCTTTCAGAGGCCTACACCACGTGGGCGCGCATGACGCGCGGCCTCAAACCAAAACTCGAGAACCCCGGATGACGCCCGAGCCGGTCCGCGCGCCCGCGGCCCTTGTCAGGCTCGCCTCCTGGCTGCTGCCGAAAGAGGATCGCGATCTGCTGCTCGGCGATCTCGAAGAGGTGTACGTGTCGCGTGCCATCCGCGGGCGACCCGTGTGGGCCGCACTGACCTTTATGTTCGAAACGGCCCACGCCGCGATCGGCCGTCGCAGGCGCCGGCGATTCGAGCCTGACTCGTTCCAAAGGAGACCGTTGATGTTCGCCCCACTCGAAACGTTGTCTCAGGATCTCCGCATCGGTGTACGCGGACTGCTCAAGCGTCCGGGTTTTACGCTCGCGGCCCTGCTCACCCTTGCGCTTGGCATCGGCGCCAACGCCGCCGTCTTCAGCGTGGTCAATGGCGTGCTTCTCGCACCGCTGCCCTATCGCGACGCGGACAGGCTGATGATCATCTGGAGCAAGTGGCGCAACTTCGACAAGACATGGGTGTCGGACGCCGAAATTCTCGACTACAAGACGCGCATGCAGGCGTTCCAGGACGTCGGCGCCTGGGGAAGCCGTCAGGTCAACCTCACCGGCGACGGCGATCCCATCCGCGTGGGCGCAGCACTCATTACGCCGAATCTGCTCTCCGTTCTGGGCGCCGAGCCTGCCATCGGGCGCGGCTTCACGGACGCAGAGGCGCTTCCCGACACCCCGACGGTCGTCATCCTCAGTCACGGCCTGTGGCAGCAGCGCTTCGGCGCGCGCACCGATATTCTGGGCCAGACAATCAATGTGGATGGCGTAGCGAGACACATTGCCGGTGTGATGCCCGCCGGCTTTCAGCTGCCGACCGATTATGTCGAGGAAGCGGAGGAACCGACGCGGCTCTGGCTGCCCTTGCGGCTCGATCCGTCGACCCGCAGCAGTCACAGTTATTACGCAGCAGGCAGGCTGAAGCCTGGCGTCACGCCAGGCGCAGCCAACGCCGAATTGTTGTCGCTGACGCAAACGCTGACGGCCGAAGGCAAGTACCCGCAGGCGATGCAGTTCAGCGCGTTCGCACTGACGGCGACCGACGAGGCGTTCGGCGGGGTGCGTAATCCGATTCTGCTGCTCATGGGCGCCGTCGGCTGCCTCATGCTGATTGCGTGCGCCAACGTTGCGAACCTGCTGCTGGTTCGCGCCGATTCGCGCGCGCGTGAAATGGCGGTGCGCGCGGCCCTCGGTGCGCGTCGAAGCCGCCTGATCCGCCAGATGCTGACCGAAAGCGCCGCATTGGCGGTCGGCGCCGTCATCCTCGGCATCGGCCTGGCCTGGATGGCCCTGCAGCTGCTGCTGTCGGTCGATCTGACCCCGATTCCGCGCTCGAGCGGCATCGCGCTCGACGGCCGCGTGCTGCTGTTTTCCCTGGCGCTCACCGGCCTGACGCTGATCCTCTTCAGTCTGCCGCCGGCCGTGCGCGCGTCGCGCGTGGATCTCAACGAAAGCATCAAGGAAGGATCGCTGAGCACGACGGCGGGAGGACGCCGGCAGCGGATGCGCGGGATGCTCGTCGCCGCGGAAACCGCGCTGGCCGTCGCGCTGCTGTCGGGCGCGCTGCTCATGATCCAGAGCCTCTGGAACCTGCAGCGCATCGATCTCGGACTCAACCCGGAGGGCGTGCTGACGATGCGGCTCGCTGTTCCGCCGGCCAAGTACGACACGCCCGAGAAGGTCATCGGCTTCTACGATCAGCTGCTCGATCGCGTGCGCGAGCTGCCTGGCGTGCAGGCCGCGGGCTTCGTCCGGCTGCTTCCGCTCGCATCGACGATTGGCGACTGGGGGCTCGCGGTCGAAGGCTATCAACCGCCGCCGGGAACCGGCGCGCCGGGCGACTGGCAGGTCGTCACCGACGGCGCATTGACCGCGCTCGGCGAGCGCCTCACCAAAGGGCGTGACATCAGCGCCTTCGACGCTGCCGACGGACAGCAGGTGGCGCTCATCAACGAGGCCATGGCGAAGAAGTACTGGGCCGGCCGTGAAGCGATCGGCGGCCGCTTCCGTCAGGGCGGTCCCAATCGGCCGGTGGTGACGGTGGTCGGCATCGTCGGCGACGTGAAGCACAACGGCATCACCGGCGCGGTGAAGCCGAAGTTCTATCGCCCCCACAGCCAGTTTCATCGCAGCAGCGGCAACGCCGTTCGCAACATGGCGCTCGCGGTGCGCACCGGGGAGGATCCCGCATGGCTGACCGGCGCCATTCGCGCCGAAGTCAGGCGCATGGATGCGGACGTCCCGATCGCCGCGATTCAAACGATGGAAGACATCGTCGCCTCATCGATCGCCACGCCCCGGCTCACAGGCTGGCTGCTCAGCCTGTTCGCGGGCCTCGCGCTGCTGCTTGCGGCGATCGGCATCTACAGCGTGCTGTCGTACGTGGTGAGCCAGCGACGGCGCGAAATCGGCATCCGTGTCGCGATGGGCGCCAGCACGGCACAAGTCGTGGGTCTGATTTGGCGAGGCGGACTGCTGCTCACCGTGGCGGGCGCCGCGGCAGGCATGGTCATCGCGGGTCTTTCGACGCGTGCCATGACGTCGCTGCTGCACGGTGTGACGCCGCTCGATCCCGCAGCCTTCGTCGCGGCACCCGTGCTGCTGATGATCGTCGCGTCATTGGCCGCACTGATTCCCGCGATCCGTGCCACGCAGGTGGATCCCGTGCGCGCGCTGCGCGCGGACTGATTGGTCCCCGCCTGTATACATTTCGGCCCGCAAGCCAACCGCACGCCGCGCGTGTCTAACCTCTCCAGCGACTTGCTGGAGGTCAGAGATGAAAGCTCGTCCCGCGCTCACGCTCGTCCTGTGTTCGCTCATCCTTACACCGCTTCTGGTGCTCGCTCAGCAGCAGACGGCCATCCCTTCAGGTGAAATCCGCGGCATCGTCCGCGACACCGCCGGCAGTCCGATTCCCGGCGCAACCGTGCAGGCGCTGCAGGGCGGATCGGTCGTGCAGCAAACGGTGTCGGCACCGGATGGCACCTTTGCGTTTCGCGGTCTGAAGCCAGGCACGGTGACGATGGCCGTGATGCTCGCGGGGTTCGTGCCGGAACAGCGGACCGTGACACTAGTCGCCGAACGGGGCCTCTCCGAGGCTTTTACACTGCAGATCGGGGCTCTCTCCGAAACCGTGGCCGTGAAGAGCGGGAACATGGTGATCGCGCCCCAGGCGGCAGCAGCACCGCGCGTGGAGGCACTTAGTGGCCGAGGCGGTTCCGCCGGGTTCGCTGCCGCTCATCCAGTTCGCCAGTATCCGTATCCCTACAACAGAGAGTCGTACGCGCACGTCGAGCGCAACGGCTTCCGCCTCGTGAAACATGAACCGCTCTCGACATTCTCGGCCGACGTCGACACCGCGTCGTACGCCAACGTGCGGCGCTTCCTCCACGACGGCCGGCTGCCGCCACAGGGCGCGGTTCGGATCGAGGAGATGATCAATTACTTCCGATTCGATTACGACGCGCCGAGTAAAGGTCCGATCGCTCTCACCACGGAGTTCGGCGGATGTCCGTGGGCGCCGAAGCACAAACTCGTGCTGCTGGGACTCAGAACCACGCACGTGGATGCCGACGCGCTTCCCGCCCGCAACCTGGTCTTCCTGCTCGACGTGTCGGGATCGATGCAGCCGGCCGACAAGCTGCCGCTCGTCAAGTCGGGCATGCGCATGTTCGTCGACACCCTCCGCCCGATCGACCGCGTCGCCATCGTCACCTACGCGGGCACGAGCGGACTGACGCTGCCGTCGACGCCGGCATCGAACAAGGAGCGCATGCATCAGGCGATCGAGGCGCTGCGCGCCTCAGGATCCACAAATGGCGGCTCGGGCATCAGGCTGGCGTATCAGATTGCACGCGAGCAATTCGTCAAAGGCGGCGTGAACCGCGTCATCCTGGCCACCGACGGCGACTTCAACGTCGGCGTGTCGAGCGAGAACGAGCTGGTGAAGCTCATCGAAGAGGAGCGCAAGAGCGGCGTCTTCCTGTCGGTGCTCGGCGTCGGCACCGGCAACCTGCAGGATTCGAAGATGGAGCTGCTGGCCGACAAAGGCAACGGCAATTACTCGTACCTCGATTCGCTGCTCGAAGCGCGGCGTGTGCTCGTCAACGAAGCCGCCTCGACGCTCCATACGGTGGCGAAAGACGTGAAGATCCAGATCGAGTTCAATCCAAACGAAGTGGCGGCCTATCGGCTGATTGGATACGAGAACAGGCTGCTGAAGAACGAAGACTTCAACGACGACACGAAAGACGCCGGCGAGATGGGCGCGGGCCACACGGTGACGGCGCTCTATGAGATTGTGCCGAAGGGCGTGGAGCCGCCGGCAGTCGACGGCGACAGACCGGTGGTCGATCCACTGGTGTATCAGACCGAGCGAATCGACACGCCGCGCGCGCGTGCCGGTGAGCTGCTGACGTTCAGCATCAGATACAAGCAGCCTGACGGCGACAAGAGCGAAATCATCAGGACGGCCGCACGCGCCAACCGCACGGACGCGAAACATCTGCCGTTCGCGTCGGCGGTGGCGGAGTTCGCGATGCTGCTGCGAGGGGACCTCGAGGCCGAACCGTCACGCTGGCACGGTGTGGCGCAACGCGCGCACGCAGCCCGCGGAACGGATGATGGCGGCTATCGATCCGAGCTGGCCCGGATGATCGAGCTGGCGGCCGGCCTGAAGCCGATCGCCACTACGCAAAGACTGCGGTAAGCGGCCCGTGATCGCTGGTGCCGAACTCACGCGCGATGGTCGAGGCCGTCGCGCGTGAGGCCAGCGCCTCGCTCGCCAGCACATAGTCGATGCGCCAGCCGATGTTGCGCTGCTTCATGTTGCGCCACGGCGCCCACCACGTGAACA
>JBBDWL010000035.1:0-41432 GCA_040902895.1 Vicinamibacterales bacterium
CCGACGATCGTCGGCGGAAATGCCACGAATGGCGCCGATCAGCTCGTCGAGCTTCTTGATGCTTCAATGAGGCCGCCGACGATCGTCGGCGGAAATTGCGCCGCAAGCCCGGCCGGCACGAGACACGCCATCACGCTTCAATGAGGCCGCCGACGATCGTCGGCGGAAATCCGGCTGGCTCGAACGCAGGGCGTTGAGCCGCAGCAGTCACGCTTCAATGAGGCCGCCGACGATCGTCGGCGGAAATGTGCCCCGAGATAGCGTGTCTTCATTAGCGGACTCCTTGCTTCAATGAGGCCGCCGACGATCGTCGGCGGAAATTCGGCATGCCACGGGTCGAAGCCGATTCGCTCGATGTCGCTTCAATGAGGCCGCCGACGATCGTCGGCGGAAATCTGGCTTCACAGCATTACGGCGACATGTACGGCCGGCTTCAATGAGGCCGCCGACGATCGTCGGCGGAAATGCTGCGAGACTTCGGCAGAAACTTCACGCCGAGCCAGCGCCGCTTCAATGAGGCCGCCGACGATCGTCGGCGGAAATTCGCCGGAATCGGCGATGTTCCAGACGCTACAGAAAAGCTTCAATGAGGCCGCCGACGATCGTCGGCGGAAATATTGGACGCTGCCGAAGCGGAAGTCGCACGGCTGATAGCTTCAATGAGGCCGCCGACGATCGTCGGCGGAAATGACACTGAGCACGTTCAACACCCATGCAGCCCGTCATGCTTCAATGAGGCCGCCGCCGATCGTCGGCGGAAATGGCGCCCCCGCTAAGTATTTCATTATCAAGGATCTGCGAGGCGCTGCGCGAGAGGCGGCGCACGGCGCAATGATAGCGTGCTTCCGCGATGCTTTGAACTCCCGTAAACGGTTTCACCACAGTGTTTTCCAGTCAGCGAGCGCCCGGCCGCACTCTCCCATCATCTCGCCGCTCGCGGTCGTCAGCGTGTCTCGAACGTCGGCAGGTAATCGACCTCGCCCATCACAAACCGCGCCAGCAGCCGTGTCTGGATCTCCAGCACTCGGCGATAGCTCACACGATAGTCGAAAAGCGGATGCGTCACCAGGCCGTCCGCGCGCTGCTCGTACGCGCGCAGCAGGCCCTTCCGCCCCGCGGCCGTCAATGACACCGCCTGGCCGACGCGAATGAAGTCGCCCTCCGTGACCATCCGCGTGTTAATCGCCGACAGGACCGCTGAATCGGCGATCAGCGGACGGAACATTTCCATCAGATCGAGGGCCAGCGCCGGACGGCCGAACCGTGGCTGGTGATAGAACCCCCAGTACGGATCGAAGCCTACCGACGCAGAGACAATCGTCAGGTCCTTTGCGAGCAGCGCGTAGGCCAGCGACAGGAGCGCATTGGTCGGATCCTTCGGCGGCCGCCGGTTCCGGTGCTCGAACGAGAACGCCGGCCACGCCTCATCGTCGACCTTGATCATCCCGCCGAAATGCTCGAAGTACAGGCGGGCTGCCGTGCCCTCGAGGCCAAGCAGCGTCTCCAGGCTCTCCGCCGCCTCAGCGCTCTGCGCGAGCGCTTTCATCCTTCGAAGCGCGATCCGCGGCGGCTCGACATGATTGCGCTGGAGAAGCGTCCGCTGGTTTCGGATCTTGGCTGCCACAAGCCGCCGCGCGACTGCCCGGGCAAAGAGCGGGTCGGACGACTTCCTGAATTGTTCGGCGCGCAGAAACACATTCTTCAGCGCCAGTCCCTGTGTCAGGCCGTAAAACCAGCCGCCAGTGGAGTAATACGCAATTGTTTTCTCTGCCCCGCACAGCGTCTGGATGGCCTGCGTTGTCACACCGACGTTGCCGAAGAGATTCACCTGGCTGACGTCCATCAGCCTCGCTTCCTGCACGAGACGCCGCTCGCGATCTCGCACCTGCAGTACTTCGCCGGACTTCCCTACGGACATCCCCTGTCCGATGACATAAAGCGGTCTGCGATCGTCCCGCGCCGGGACGAGCCGCCGTACCTCTCCATCGGCGCGGTTCTCGCTGACAGGCGACTCAAAGAGAGCGAGCTGCCGCGAGTCCACCAGCGGATCGTTGCGCTCGGCGACATGGGTTTCATCGGGCAAGCAGATTCCGACGAGCGAACACCGCGGGCATTTCGGCGAATCCACGAGCGGCGGCGGAATCACGCCTTTCGCGGCAACGGCGCGCGCGGCCTCAACGGCCGCCAGCGTCTCGGCGAGAATGTCGTCCACGGCGATGCGCACGCGCTGCTTCGTGGCGCTGTAATAGACGATGGCTTCGGTGCAGTCGTAGCCGTTGTCGCGCAGGACGAGCGCCTGAACGCCGAGCTGGACGCGGTCGGCCGGCCAGGCTTCAGGCCCCTCGGCGCCTTCCTTCGGCCGGCCTTTCTTGTAATCGACGGGTGTCGCGCTCGACCCGCTCGCTTCAACCAGATCGATCGTCGCGGTGAGACGATGCCGTTCGCTCGAGAGTGAAACCGAGCGCGCCTTGACCGGCGCGTCGTCGTCGCGCGGCTCGCCGGCCTCGGGCAGCGGCTCCGGCTTTGCGTCGACGCGATCGTGCCGGCTGGCGCCTTCGAGCGTGTCAGCGCTGTGCGCGAAGACGCCCTCCACCCACTCGTAGAAAAACAGGCGCGGGCAGTAGACGAACTCGTTGACCATGCGCGCCGGCAGATAGTCCGGCAGGCCCGCCTGCTCGAGCGCCATGCGCGCGCTTCGCGGCTTCTGGGGCTCGGTGGCGGGCGGCGGCTGAGGCTGGGCGGACTCGCTCATGGTTGTCTCATCCCACGATGATGCAGGGCGCGTCGACGGGCGAATAGGGCATGCCGAGCGCTGTAATGACCCGGTCGCCGCGGCCCTCACTCGGGCCCAGATCGACGAACAGGACCTGGTCTTTTTTGTGGTCGATGATCTTCGAGAGGGCCGTCCGGCACCGCACCATGTCGGCCGGATTGAACTGGCACTCGAAGATCGAGTACTGCAGGTGATCGCCGAACCCGCGCATGGTCTTGTGGACCTTCTGCAGGCGCCGGTCATTGGCGATGTCATAGCAGACGAGGTACGTCTTGCGCATGTGCTGTGGGGAAACGCCCGTACCCGTATCGGTCTCTGGCGCATAGATCTTCAGCAGGCGGGGTGGTCGCGCTGGTCAAGGTTACAATGGCATCTGTGGGCTGGCAGGTCGTTGGTGACATCGAGCGAATCGAAGTCATTGCGGCAGGCAGACTCATCCGGCAACTCAAGAAACTTGGAAAACGCTATGGCAAAGGTCGCTGGCGGAAGCTCAAAGGCGAGGCAAAAGTCAGGCTTCCGGACGATACGATCCGATGGGCGGAAGTCCACTGGTACGAAGCGCACGGCGTCGGCCGCAGGGGGCTCAAGATCAAGAGGTTCCTCGACTAGTCCTGCATTCGTGGTGTGCGTTGATCCGGCGGGTCATGACGATCTGCAGGCGCGGCGGATTTACCAGGTTGTGCCCGATGCCTCCGCTGCAAGGAACAACTTCGTGCGGGTGATTGATGACTCTGGCGAGGACTACGTCTATCAGGCAGGCTGCTTCGAACGGCTCGAGTTACCGAAGGCATTAAAGAACGCGTTGAGGGTCGCCGGCTGAAATCGCGAATCTTAGCTGTCGGTGGCGTGACGGACTGGCCCAAACGGCCAGGCTCAGGCGGAGAGAACTGCTCGATCCTGAAGCTGGAGGGCCTGCTATGAAGATATGAAGATCGGTGGCGCTGCGCCTTTCAACCACGACAGCCTCACCCGACGCCGCGCTCAGCGTTGTCGGGCATTTTCTCGTCGCGAGATCTTCAATCGATGGCCGCCATAAGCCCGAATCCACAGTGGCGTCCGGCGCCGATGGTGAGTGGACCGGGGATTGCGTCGGTGAAGATGACCTTCAGATGCACTGCCGATTGCTCCAGTAAGTGATCCGGCCGGATGTAGTTGATGAGGATCTTCTTCGCAGGATTACTCTGATCCTTTCGATATTTATGCGCGGGGAGCATCTTGCGGAAGTGGCTGAAGGCGCTCCACTCGAACTCGCACGGCTGATCGATGCCGGATTGCGCGAGCGCCTTCTCGATCAGCTTGCGCGTCTTCTCGGGCTTGTGATCGTTGTGACCGGGCAGGATGACAGGGGTAACGCTGGCCCAAGTAACGGAATCGTTGAGATAGGCATCGCGCACGCCGTCTTTGCGTTTGTTGTCGATGCGTTCGAGGCGCGTGCCGGGGGGGAGCGTGGTGTTGGGCAGTGGCTTGAGTAGCGCGCCATCGAGGCGACTGGCGACGTGTTCGAGCCAGGCTTCGTCGCCGATGGGCGCGACGATCATCACGCGGCGCACGCCGGGATCGGTGTTGGGACTGCCGATAGACTGCATCGGCACATAGGACAGCTGCGTGTGCAGTACGTCGTCGGCTTTGTCCTGCGGCGATCGATGGCCGGCGACGTAAGATTCTACCCACTCGGCCGGCCCGCGCCCGCGCAGGTCGTGCGGCGGATTCTTCTTCATCGTCTCACGGGCCAGATGCCTCACCATGCCGGCGACGTGGACAAGCTTGGACTGCGGGTAGGAGAATGGTTTCACTTCGTCGTCGCACTCGATCTTGAAAACGATTGTGGGACGCGCAGTACCGGCAGTATATGGCCACGGTTGGTAGAGCGGACCGCCTGACTCGAGAAGCGTTGAGTCGCGTGCTGCAAAGCGACCGAGGTACTGTCTATAACACTCCCTTAAAGAATCCATGCTCCCTTCTCTCGGAACACGAATCTCGGTGCCCGGCTCCTCCGAGTGCTGTCGCGGGAAAAAGCGGCGGCGAGATTCAGACGGTTCTGGCACCTGCTTTTGTATGGCCCCATGGCCGGTCGCGAGATCGATTCCCCACCCGAACGCTCGAACATGACGAACAGCGTCGACAAGGACGTCTGCATGATTCTGCGCGATGCGCTCAGCAGGATCGTACTGCCAGGCGAACTCGATCAGGCGGTCCCCATTGAGCAGCGTTGGCCGAAGGAACTTCTGCGTGCGACTTCGTCCTTCGGTGTTGTTCAGCACGTAAGTGAGCGTAACCCTTCCTGGTTTCGACGCCGGGGCGACAATCACGGGCGGTGGAAGCGTTTCGAGCCACTTGAGCGCCTCAACGACATGGGGAGGAATTGATTCGCCCCGCGCGTTTCCCGCGATGATCGCTTGAAATAGACGAAAGCAAGAGGGCGGCCAGTTGGGGCGGTCGCCGTTGGCAGCGAGGCCGTGGAACCGCCCGTCGAGCAAGCGAACCGATAAAAGAAGGATCACGTGTTGTCCTCCTCTTTCGCCGGCTTGGCTTTCTTCCGAGCAGCCTTTGCGGCTTTCGCGTTGAAGGTGACATCGATGCGATCGGCACCGATACCAAAATCGGCGGCGGCCTTGCTGGCGTACTTCAGCGCGGACTTTGCATCGATCACGAATGCCGCCTCAGTTCCGTCAGCGTTGATCGCCATGCGTTCCATCGGTTTTCCCGGCACGGCCACCAACTGGCAGCCCTGTCGAAGGTTCAACACCTTTCCGTCGAGATACGTGATCGCAACTAGGCTCAGGCCGAGGATGTACCGTTGAAGTTGTCGAGTCTCTTCGGCTGATATGGATTCGATGTCCCGCAACGTGCACAGGTTAAGCGACGCCTCACGGCAAATGCCGCCCATCGCCTCAATTCCACCGAGTTGGAAAGTCGAGGGCGCACCATCCATTCCGACTTCGGATAGGCGAGCGTCGCCCTTGTCTGTGGTCACTCCAGCAGCTTCAAAATCCATGGCCGGATTGAATTGTGAGGATCGACGATACTCGCGAACGTCATATGCGCGGATGATCGAGTTGATGAGTCGCGGAATCTTCACACCGGTGGCCTGCGAATCCCACATGCCGAAGACGAGCGATGTTGGTGCCAGTTTCGCGAGCGGCTTGGAGTCGGGCTTGTCGCGTCTGTGACGGGCGAGGATTGCGGCACTAACATCATCCGCGATGGACGTGTAGCGAAGCATAGCATCGGCAACACGGTGACCTGCATCAACGAGGAGGTCGAGGTCGAATACTTCCTTTTCAATCGTTGCCTTCACCCGTACCGTGGGAACGAGCTTTACTGGATTGCCTTCCTCGTCACGCAAACGTGCGAATGCCGGTTCGATCCTGTTTGCTTGGGAAGGAATGCTGTCGATTACGCAGACTGAATGAATCTTGCCCTCTTCGACACGCTCGGAATTCATGAAGGTGTGCGTTTTCTTGAACTTCTCGAGCCGTTTGCTAAGGGAGGTGGTTTCCCCAAAGTGATCGATGTTGTAGACAGGCGGCTCCTTCTCTTTCGGGTTGGCGTAGGTCGGTGGGAAAATGATGGGGTCGCCGACCGGCTTGAGCCATTGCTTGAGAACGATAGCGGCCGGTCCGGTATCCTTTAGAAGGTAGTCATATGAATCGAGTGCGTCAGACATTGCGTCTCCTTACGGGTTGTGCATGACCGAAGAGCTTGAAGCGCCCTTGCGAATCGCGCGCTTTGACTGGGAATTCAAGATACTGGTCAACGAGTGACGGGAGCATGCCGAGTGCAGCCATCGGAGCGACGAGTACCGGCAACGGCTCGACCCAGGTGCAGTAGCGATTGCGATTCCAAACCTCGATCATGTCAGGCCGAAATCGCTGAAAGCCGACGAGGCACAGCACATCGATCGCTGGCGAAAAAGCGAACGTGCCGTGGGTAACGTGCCCTAGGTCCAGTGCGTTATTGCGCGAAAGACGACTATCGAACGAAAACGCCGCGGGTGAGTCAATCGGGACGGCTTTGCGCAACCAGTCGTCTGGATGCTTTGTGACGACATCGGCGAAATGCTCTCTCGTCGATGGCGTGTATACTCGAATGGTTTCGTCCGACTTACCCTTAGCAGCCTTCTTCTTCTTTTTCTTGTGGTGTCCGAGCAGAAGGTCGGTTACGCGCTGGCCTGCCGTCCAGAGTTTGAGCTTTTGTCCTTGGGCTTCGTTGTCTGTCCACCAATCAAGCAGCAAATTGAACGGAGGTCCAAGCCTCATGGGAAAAACACGACCCCGGTGGTGATCGTCGCCATCGTCGGTGTCTTGTTCCTGGCCATCGTCGGCCTCCGCCGACTGATACGATGTATCAACTTCGACCGCACACCTGAAGAACTTATCGAGGAAGCCCTCGGCAACAGTGGTCATGCAGTATTTCGATCCATCGAACCAACCCAGCGCGTTCTCGTCAATTCGACTTGCCAGTTCCAGCAGGCCGCAGCAGGCGAAGAACTGACCGGGGTTGGTCAGGTCCACCGGGATGCTGATGTTGGGTTCCTTGTGGCTCATGGCGCATCCTCGGTGAAGAAGCCGGACGGGTCGGGGTTGGCGCTGGCGTGCCAGTCGGCGGCACGGAGGATCGATTCGAGATAAGCCAAACCCCAGCGGCCGAATCTTCGTTGCAGCCGGGCGAATCGGCGCGGGACTTCGATGGCGATCGCTTCGTCGGCGGGAGTCGTGGCGTCCAGGTCGATGATCTGTTTGGCGGTGAAGTGTGGTCGCGCTTGCCCGTGGTGAGTGGCGATCAAATGCTGCACGAGGTCTTTCGTGTCTTCATCGAGCGATCGGAATTCGGGGACAGATTGCAGATCGACGAGGGAGCCGAACTCGTGGCGGTAGTCGGTGATCTCGCGGGGCTTCCAGAACGTCCGTCCAAGCTTTCCCGATTTTCCGAACCAGATGCCGGCGAGCCTCTCTGGTCTGCCGATGCTGCGTTGCCAGAGATCGCGTTGTTTGCCGAGATCGTGAAATTGGGCCGCAATGAGGATGGCGTTCTTGATCCAGTCATCGAGTGGGAGGTTCGAGACAATCTCGGTCGCACGCTTGACCACGTCGTCGACGTGACCTGTCAGCAGGACGGGGTGTACGGCATTCTTTGAATTGTCTTTCGGTACTGGCAATTCGAACCAATGCCAAAACTTCCCGGGTGCGTCCTCGTCATCCTCAGGCTGCGGAAAATCGATGCGGAGGACGAGCCGCATGCCGGCCGATTTTTCGTCAAATTCGCGATTTTCGTCGGTTCCGACGCGCATCAGTCGAACGCGAAGCAACTTGCCCGCATCGTTCATCAGTTTGTCGGCAACGTCGTTGGTGATCTCCGCAGGCGGGCAATTGCCGTCGAGCGTGCCTTCGGCCGTAAGCCCGCCGACATCGTGCGGGAGGAGGACGATTTTTGTGCCGAGTTGGCGGTCCACCTGCTTCTTGTCGAGTTTCGCCAAGTCACCGAGCTTCCGAGTGTCTACTTCCCCTTGGTCACCAACGATCCAGATAGGCGATTGCGGGAATCGTCCGGCGAGCTTGACAAGCTCGTCCCATACTCGTGCGGTGCGATCGCGCAACATTTCGTGGGGCTTGAGCGGATATTCATCGAGCAGGTCTTCCGGCCGGTACTCTTCGAGCAGATCGCCGACGACCACGCCGACTTCCTCTCGCCATGCGACCTGCGTTTCCGGCGGTTCCCAATCGCGGATGCCGTGAAGGTACGGTTCGACACGCGGCCGGCCAGGCATGCGGTCGCGGATGCTCGTCATGCTCCAGGCGTCGAAAAAAATGTCGGTGGTCGGAAGGATGGTCGGCGTCGGCGCGAAGGCGGCGGCGCGGTCGTTCGCATCGAGTTGTGCCAGTGCGTCGGAGCTGGCGTTGCCATTCAGACGCTCGAGCAATTGAAGGGTCTTCCTGCGTTGCGGGTCGGGGGCCTTGTCCTCGAAACCGTCCGGCTTGGGATGGATGACATGAATCTCGGTATCGGAGTGCGAGCCGAACCGATTCACCCGGCCGAAGCGCTGGGCCATGCTCTCGAAGGTCGAGAGATCGCAGACGAGGTGATCGGCGGAGATGTTCACGCCTACCTCGCCGGCGCTGGTGCAGACGAGGAAGACGGTGCCGTCTGCTGGCTGGATGTCCGTTGGCTCTGGGAGGAATCGAACGAAGCGTGGATCCTTGAGGAGTTGCTCGCGTTCCCAGCCGCGCATCGTGCCGCTGAGTTGAAGAGGTTTAAGCTTTGCTTTTCGCAGCCGTTCGAGAGCTAGCTTCAGATCCTCCACGAGCCGCACGAAGATGAGCACGGGACGGCCGGAATCCTTGAAGCGATCGATTGCGGTCGCAGCAAGTTGCTCACCGAGCTTGCCGGGCGATTGTGGCGCCAGGGCGAGCTTCTTCGGGGCGTGAGTGCGTCGTACAACCTCGGGATGTTCTCGATCGGCAGCCGTCAGTCCGAACGATGCCTCATGCTCCACGCCATCGACCTTTGTGCGTGCGGTGGCGGACAGTTCCATCACGCGGAATCGTCCCTTTTCATTCGCGAATCGCCGCTGTTCGGATTCAATGCCTTCGAGCAGCGTCTGAAACGCCGGTTCGAGGTGAGCTTCGTCGTGGACAACCAGCACATCGCGGCCGAGGAATCCCGCGTGAAGAGGCTTGCCCTTGTAGCCCACGCCATAGCCGCTGAACAGCAGGCGCGAGCCGATCATGTCCACCGTGCCGCAAATGACGGCTTCGCGCGAGGGGTCGGCCGACCACTCGCGGTTGTCGGCGAATTGGCCTCGCAGCGTGCTGACCGCCAGAGTCGGGCGAACCTCCCGGTATTTTTCGACTTCGACTGTTGTTTGATCGACGACGGTGCGGCGATTCACCACATAGACCAGTCGCCGTGGAAGCAAGGGATTGACATCTCGGGCCAAGAGCCAAACCGCAATGACCGATGTCTTCCCCAATCCCGTGGGAATATCGCATCGAGCAGGAATGGCCTCGGACCCCTTCGCCATTTCCTTGAAAAGGCGCACTTGCCATGGAAAGGGACCGTTCCCGGTCAGCTCCCGAAAACGCTCTCTGAATTGCTCATCATTCATTCCGCTATTCCGCGTTTCTCCTGATCAAGGCCGACGCCATGACAGCGTCGGTGGCTTCCGGCGCAATTCTTCGTAGATTGCCGCAGGGCGGTGACAGGTCTGGTCACTCTTTGAAACGAAGCGCCAGTAGGCCAGAGGGCCGCGGAGGTGTCAAGGAGCTGGTTTCTCAGCCGTGCGGCAATCATTGACCGGTGCTCTCCTCGCCCTTGCCATATAGTTGTCCGCGCACGCAGGCCCAACACCCAACGATTCAGGAGCAGACCCCGCATGAGCGAACCTGTCGCAACGTCCGGCAAGGGCATGAAACTGCACACCAAGATCCTGCTGGGTCTGCTGGTGGGCCTTGCGCTGGGCATTACGGCAAATCTCACGCTCGGCAGCGGCCACCGCCTCGTCGCCGGCATCAACACGTACGTCGCAGGGCCGGTCGGCCAGGTGTTCCTTCGGATGCTCTTCATGGTGGTCATGCCGCTCGTGTTCGCGAGCATCGCGCTGGGCGTAGCCGGCGTCGGGGACATCCGCAAGGCCGGACGCATGGCGGGCAAGACGCTCGTTTATTTCTTCGTGACCACCGCGCTCGCCGCGACCCTCGGCCTGCTGATTGTCAACGTGGCGAGGCCCTGGGACCGCGTGGCCCCGGAAACGCGCGCCGGACTCATGGCCGAATTCGCCGGCGATGCTGCCGCCCGCGTGGAGACCTCCGAGCAGCAGCGCTTCGGGATCGAGACGATCGTCAGCATCGTGCCGCGCAACCCGATCGACTCGGGCGCCCGCGGTGACATGCTCGGCGTGATCTTCTTCGGGCTGATGTTCGGCGCCGCGCTGACGGTCATCTCCGCGGCGAAGGCGCAGCCGATGATCGCGTTTCTCGACGCGCTGAACGCGGTGGTCACCGCGATCATTCATTTCGCCATGCTGCTCGCGCCCTACGGCGTGGCCGGGCTCATCTTCACGGTGTCGTCGCAGTTCGGCTTCGATCTGATGCTCGCGGTCGCGGCATTCGTCGTCACGGTGCTCGTGGCGCTCGTGCTGCACGTCGTCATCACGCTCTCGGCCAGCGTGTGGTTTCTCGGCGGCATGTCGCCGGTGCTCTTCTACTCGCGCATTCGGGCGGTGATCGTCACGGCGTTCTCCACCAGCTCGAGCGCCGCGACGCTGCCCACGTCGATCGACGTCGCGCAGGAACAGCTCGGCGTGCCGCAGCGCATCGCCGGGTTCGTCCTCCCGCTCGGCAGCACGCTCTGCATGAACGGCACGGCGATCTTCGAGGGCATCACGGTCATCTTTCTCGCGCAGATCTTCGACATCGGGCTCTCGATCGGCCAGATGGTGCTGGTCATAATCATGAGCGTCATCACGGCGATCGGCGCCGCGGGCGTGCCCGGCGGCTCGATTCCCCTGCTGGTGGGCGTCCTCACGATGTTCGGGGTGCCGGGCGAAGGCATCGCGATCGTCCTCGGCGTCGACCGCATCCTCGACATGTCGCGCACGACGGTAAACGTGATCGGCGATCACACCGCCGCGATCTGGCTCGGCCGGAGCGAAGGTGTGTGGTCGGCGGCACAGGTGCCGTCACCCGGGAAGATGCTTGTGGACGCGAAGCCGTAGGAGATTCTGTCGTTGGAAGGTTGGACGGTTGGAAGGTTGGACGGTTAGCGGCTGCGGCCCTTGCGCTGGCGCTCGCTCTTGCGCCTTTTCGCGAGCCTGAACATGCTGTCACGCAGCCTGCCGACGACCACAGCTTCACGTTCCAGGAGCTCCATGATCGACGCGATGTCATTCGCTGCGTAGAACTTGCGGCTGATGCCGTCCGGCAGCCGCTCCTGTAGCTCCCCGATAGAAGCCCGCGAATACCGCAGGAAGTTGGCGAACTCGGCGGGATTGTAGCGCCGGTGTCCTTCCGCGATATTCGAGACGAGAGATTCCGATGCGCCTCTTATCTGGCCATTGAAGCGCAGGTCTCTGCCTGCGGGCGTCCGTTCGAGCAGTGTGCCTATTTGAATCTTCAGGTCGACCGCGATCTGATACGCGACGAGACCTTCGAGCGGATAGGTGTCCATGCCGGTTCCGCTAACAACCCGCATGCCGCTTCCGTTCGGTAGTTCTGGTCGAGACCCGCCGGATTATGCGGCAAAACCTGCGTACCTAGCTGCCAGCGCCGCGAGCAGAACCTTCCAACCATCCAACCTTCCAACCATCCAACGTTTAGACGTATCATTCCCTTCCCATGAAGTTCGACCTCAACATTAACGGAAAAGCTGTCACCGTCGACGCGCCCCCCGACATGCCCTTGCTGTGGGTGCTGCGCGACATGCTCGATCTTCGCGGCACGAAATACGGATGCGGCACCGGCCAGTGCGGCGCGTGCACCGTGCATCTGCGCGGACGCGCAGTGCGCTCGTGCCAGGTCGCCGTATCGGCGGCCGCCGGCGCGCCAGTGGTGACGATCGAAGGGTTGTCGCCCGACGGCACGCATCCGGTGCAGTTGACATGGCAGGAGCTGGACGTGCCCGAGTGCGGCTATTGCCAGGCCGGGCAGATCATGTCGGCCGCCGCGCTGCTTGCCTCTACCCCGAAGCCGACCGACACGCAGATCGATGCCGCCATGAACGCCAACATCTGCCGGTGCGGCACCTATAACCGCATTCGCGCGGGCATCCACAAGGCCGCCGCGCTCGCAGCCGGAACCAGACAGCTTGCCCTGAGCGCAGTCGAAAGGGAGGCGGAATGAGCACCCTTGCCGTAGATCGCCGGTCGTTCCTCAAAGTCTCTGCGGTGGCGGGAGGCGGCTTCGTGCTCGCCTCCTACTTCGAACCACTTGCCGGCATCGCGCAGCAGCGCCAGCCCCCTGCGCCGCTCGTGCCAAACGCTTTCGTCAAGATTGGCCCCGACGGCACGGTCACGATCATCGGCAAGAATCCGGAAATCGGCCAGGGCATCAAGACCACGCTGCCGATGCTGATCGCCGAGGAGCTCGACGTCGCCTGGAAATCGGTCGTTGTCGAGCAGGGCGATCTGGATACCACGAAGTACGGCACGCAGTCGGCCGGCGGCAGCACGGCGGTGCCCGGCAACTACGATCTGATGCGCCGCGTCGGCGCGGGCGCGCGCCACATGCTGGTCGCCGCCGCGGCGGCGAAATGGAACGTTCCGGCGTCTGAGCTCACAACGTCATCCGGACGCGTCATCCATGCCGCGTCGAATCGATCGCTCGGATACGGTGAACTCGCCGCGACGGCCGCGACGCTCACCCCGCCCGATCCCGCGTCGCTCACGCTCAAGGACCCGACGACCTTCAAAATCATCGGCCAGCGCCTCCCCGGCGTTGACCTCGACGCCATCGTCACCGGCAAGCCGCTCTTCGGAAACGATGTCGTCGTGCCGGGCATGCTCTACGCGGTGTATCACCGCTCCCCGGTCTTTGCCGGGAAAGTTGCCACCGCGAACATCGATCACATCAAGACGCTGCCCGGTGTGAAGCATGCGTTCGTCGTCGAAGGCGGAACGTCAGGCAACGGCCTGTTGAGCGGTGTGGCCATCGTCGCCGACAGCTGGTGGCAGGCCCAGACCGCGCGGAAGCAGCTGCAGGTAACGTGGAACGACGGAACCGCGGCCACCGACAGCACCGAGGCATTCGACAAACGCGCGGCGCAGCTGGCCTCGCAACTGCCTGCGGAGCCGACGCGCGCCGACGGCGATGTCGAGGCTGCCCTGACCGGCGCGGCACAGGTCCTCGAGGCCGCATACGCGTACCCATTCCTGAACCACGCGCAGATCGAACCGATGAGCGCGACGGCGCACTTCAAGGACGGCAAGGTCGAGGTCTGGGCGGGCACGCAGACGCCGGGCGGCGCACGAAATCTCGTCGCCCAGACGCTGGCCGTCGAGCCGGCGGACGTGACGGTGCACATGGTGCGGATTGGCGGCAGCTTCGGCCGCCGCCTCTACAACGATCACATCGTCGAAGCGGCGCGCATCTCGAAGGAAATCGGCGTGCCCGTACAGGTGCGCTGGACGCGTGAAGACGACATGGGCCACGACCTGTTCCGGCCCGCCGGCTATCACTTCATCAAGGCCGGACTCGACGCGTCGGGCAAGCTCGTCGCGTGGCGCAATCACTTCATCACGTTCACGGCCGATGGCCAGCGCGTGGCCGCGTCAGGCGGCGTGGGCGCGACTGAGTTCCCAGCGCGGTTCGTGCCGAACTACACGCTGTTCACGACGATGATCCCGTTCGGCGTGCCGACCGGCGCGATGCGCGCGCCCGGCAGCAACGCGATCGCCTTCGTCAGCCAGTCGTTCATCGACGAGCTCGCGCATGCGGCGAAGAAGGATCCGCTGCAGTTCCGGCTCGATCTGCTGTCAGGCCCGCTCGTCGTGCCCGCGCCTGATCCGAATGCCGCGCCTGCCGGGGGCCGCGGCGGCGGCCGGCCAACGGGCTGGGATCCCGCGCGGATGCGCGGCGTTCTCGAGCTCGTGCGCGACAAGTCTGGCTGGGGCAAGCGCACACTGCCGGCCGGAACCGCGATGGGCGTCGCGTTCCATTTCAGCCACCAGGGCTACTTCGCGGAAGTCGCGGAGGTGCGCGTGGACGCCTCGAAGCGCGTGAAGGTGAACAAAGTGTGGGTGGCCGGCGACATCGGCCGGCAGATCATCAATCCGCTCAAGGCCGAAGCCCAGGTGCAGGGATCGGTCATCGACGGCCTGAGCCATCTGATGTCGTTCGAGATCACGATCGCCGGCGGACGCGCGGTGCAGACCAACTTCGACGACTACACGCCGGTGCGCATGCGCCAGGCGCCGCGTGAAATCGAAACGCACTTCCTGACGAGCGACAACAATCCGACGGGTCTCGGCGAACCGGCCCTGCCGCCGATTCTGCCGGCCGTTTGCAACGCGATCTTCAGCGCGACGGGCACGCGCGTGCGCTCGCTGCCGCTGTCGAAACACGGATTCCGATGGGCGTGACGCTATCGGGAACAGTCATGATGCTCGCGGCCGTTGCATTGGCGGGCACCTCCCTGCTTGCGCGTGCCGGCCAGAGCGCGACCCAGAAGCCTCAGGTGTACGCGAAGGAGCAGGCCGACCGCGGCGCGAAGCAGTACGAGAAGCTGTGTGCGGCATGCCACGATCCGGGCAAGACGCCGCCGGCAGGCAAAGACAAGGGGCCTGAGCTCGTCGGCGACAAGTTCACCAGCGAGTGGCAGGATCGCACGGTCGGCGAGCTGGCCTTCACGATTCTCACGAGCATGCCGAATGACGGATCGGCCGTACTGAGTGCGAGCGAGACGGCCGACCTCGTGGCCCACATCCTTCAGGCCAACGGCTATCCCGACGGTCCCACACCGCTGAAGTACGACGCCAGCGACACGACGCCCATCGTCAAGTAGAACGTGCCTTCACTCGCCATCGTGCCCGCTGCCGGCAAGGCCGAGCGTTTCGGCGGCGGGAAGCTGATCGCAGACATCGATGGCGAGCCGCTCCTGAATCGCACGCTGCGGTCGCTGCTCGACGGCGGCGTCGAGCACGTGGTGGTCGTGCTGGCTCCAGGCGCGACGTTCGTGACCGTCGCGCTCCTCCATGATCCGCGCGTGGTGCGCGTCATCAACCCCAACCCGTCGCGCGGGATGTTCTCATCGATCCAGATTGGCCTTGCGGCGGCGGAGGGCGAACCGATCCTGGTGCTGCCGGGCGACATGCCGTTCGTGCGCAGCACGACGGTCGCGGCAGTGCTGGCGGCCGCGACAGCGTCAGGAAGGATCGTCTCACCGCGTTTTCAGGGAAAGCATGGGCATCCGGTCGCAGTGCCGGAGCGGCTGCGGGACGAAATCCTCAACGCCGATGACCGCTCGACCCTCGCGACGCTGATCGATACGCATGCCGCTGACCGCGTCGAGATCGATGTGTCGGATCCAGGCGTGCTTCGCGACGTCGATGCGCGCGGGGATCTTCCTGCCGGTTGACGGGCTACTCCGACCTGAGCGCAACGACGGGATCGACTGACGTCGCCCTGCGGACCGGAAAGTAGACGGCGACCGCGGCAACGAGCAGCATGAGCACCGCGCAGCCCACGAAGGTCGCTGCATCGAGTGGCGTCACGCCATAGATCCACCCGGCGAGGTAGCGCGTCAGCCCCATAGCAGCTGCACAGCCGAGAGCCACGCCTGACACGGCGAGCGTCATGCCTTGACGGAAGACCAGTGCGGTGACGCCGCCTCGCGTTGCGCCGAGCGCTATGCGCACGCCGAGCTCGCGCGTGCGCTGCCTTACCCACCAGCCGATTGTCGCCATCAGTCCGATCGCGGCGAGACCGACGGCCAGTGCCGCAATCACGCCGAGCAGCCACGCGCCGAATGGCGTCGCACCCATTCGTTGACGGATCATGTCCTCCATCGAACGCGACGGCGCGACGACCAGGTCGGGGCGAAGCGCTCTGACCACGGCGCGCATCTCGGACGCAGCCTCCGCCTGGCGGCCGGGCTTCGCCTCCGCGACGATCTGGAGCCCGGCTACGGGATTCTGCGCATAGGGCACGTACGCTTCCATCCGGGCGCGCGTGTCGACACCGCTGCTTCGTGTGTTCGCAATCACGCCGACAATCGTGCGTTCGACAGCCACGGCCGCCGCCGGACCGCCCTGCGATTTCACGAGGATCCGTTCGCCGAGAACGTGGCCATCAGCCCTGATGCGTCTGGCAAGCATTTCGTTCACGATGATGACCGGCGTCGAAGCGCGTGTATCCCCGGCCGAAAACATCCGGCCCGCGACGAGCGGCATCTTCATGAGTGTGAAGAATCCCGGGGTCGTGTAGGTCGTCCAGATGTCCCTCATTGTCTCGTCGAGCTCGAGGGCGGCCATGGTGATGTTCCCGCTCATCGGAAAATGCGTCGTGCCGGCCGCATCCCGAATCGCGGGAGCCGATTTCAATCGCTCGAAGACCTGCGCGAAGAACTGCTCGCTGGCTTCCGCCGCCGCGCCGCGCAACCGCACCGGCATCACCAGCTTGTCGGCCGGGTCGAAGCCGGGCCGCGTGGGCCGAAGCGTGAGGAACGTCTGCACCATCAGCGCGGCGCCGATCAGGACCACGATCGACATGGCGATTTCGACGACAACGAGGACGCGGCGGCCCCAGCTGCCGCGGCGTTCACTGGCACGCGTGGCGTCGGTGAGATCGCGCGCCGGCGTGAATTGCCGCATCTGCGCAATCGGCAGGAGGCCGGCGATCAGGCCCGCGGCAGTCGCCGCGCCCATCGTCACGGCAAGCACGCGCACGTTCAGCTCGATCTGATCGAGATACGGCACGTTCGACGGCAGCATCGAGACGATGCTGCGAAGTGTCAGTGACGTCGCGACAATGCCGGCGGCTGCGCCCGCGAGAGCCAGCAGCAGATTCTCCGTCAATGTCTGGCGCACCAGGCGGCCTCGGCTGGCGCCAAGGGCCAGGCGGAGTGCCATCTCGCGCCGCCGCGCGAGCGAGCGCTCCATCTGCAGCCCGCCCACGTTGAAACACGCGATCAGAAGCACGCACGCGACGGCGATCATCAGCACGTTGAACGGCGTGCGAACGTCTTCCATGATCGGAGATTCGAGAGGCGTCAGCACAAAGCCGGGCAGCGCCGACTTGACCGTGTCGAGCGAAAGCCCTCTTTGCAGTCGCCCGACAACGTTGACGGTTCCGGAGCTACACCCCGCATTCTCGGCGCTCTTCACCTGGCGGCCGAGCGGCATCCATCCCTGAACATCGGCTCGAGCAAGGGGTCCCGCAAACCCTTTTGGCATGACTCCGACGACGGTCACCGGTGTCTGATTGATCGTGAGCGCCGTACCCAGGATCGCGGGCGATCCGCCAAGTTGCCGCCAGAAGTCATGGCTGAGCACGATCGTTGGCTCCGCACCCGGATTGTCGTCGGCGGGACCGAACGTGCGTCCCAGCAACGGCCGCGTGCGCAGCACCTCGAACATCCCTGAGGAGAAACACTCGATGTCGTCGACGTTGATCGGATCGCCCTGACCGGTCAGCACGTGCGAGCCGACGGTAAAGGCGCCCACCGCCACGAGCGGGCCCGGCGCGCCCACGAGATCGCGGTATCGATCTCGCGGCACGGCCCAGGTCGCGCGGTCATTGACGACCATACGTACGGCTACCAACTCAGAAGGATTCTCGAACGGCGAGCGCAACATCACCGCGTCGACGATGCTGAACATTGCGACGTTGACGCCGGTGCCGAGCGCCAGCATCAGCACCGCCAGAGCCGCGAAGCCCGGCGTGCGCCGCATCATGCGGAGCGCGTACTTCACATCCTGCCGCAGGGCGTCGAGATGCTCGCGCGCGGCCGTCTTCAGAAGGCTCCCGATCTCGCGCCACCAGAACGCGGCGCCCCGTGCGCCTGCGGCTTCGACGTCGGCGGCCATGGCGTCGCCGAAATCGCCGCGGAATTCGCCGGGCAGCAGGCCGAGCAGAAGGCGATGCAGGCGCGCGCCTATCGATCGCCGCGGCGTCACGCCCTGGCCTTTCGCAGCGTCTGCGTGCTCCTCGCGGCGTCGATCATGGCCTCGAGCCGCGCCGTTTCCGCCGCTACCACGAGCCTGCCGAACGGCGTCAGCCGGTAGTACCGCCGCCGCTCATCGTCGTCGGCCGCGGCGGGACGCCGCTTCGACTCGACGACGAGCCCGTCGGCGAGCAGGCGCTTGATGATGCCGTAGAGCGTGCCGGTGCCGAGCTCGACGCGGCCGGCGGTGCGTGTCGAGATGTCCTTGATGACCGCATATCCGTGCAGGTCGCCATCGGCGAGCGCCACGAGCACGTGAAACATCGCGGGCGTCAGCGGCAGTAAATCGTGCGGATCGCGGTCGGAGGAGGGTCTGAATGCCATGCTACGCGGCACACTACATCGTGACGCGACGTATTGCAAGCCGGCGGCTCATGCCGGCGGGGCGGCCGTGCGCGAGTCCACGCGATTTGATAAATTCCGGCGCATGCGTGACAACGAGCGAACGTCGGCCCTTCGGACGTTCACCATCGCCTTCCTAGTTGTTTATGCGCCGATAGAGACCTGGTATTCCTGGCCGGAACTCTGGGATCCGTACTACGTCGTCGACTTCGTCGGCATCGTGCTCCTGGCCTGGGGGGCCATGTCGCATCGGGGAAACGCCGGATTCCGGAATCTGGCTGTGCTGGCGGCTGGATTTGGATGGACGGCAGCCAATTTCTGGCGGGCGCTGTTCGACCGCGTATTCGAAGTGGCGGAAGGAACCGCACTCGACTACGGATGGATGGAGCTGTGCTTCAGCGGCTGCATCATGCTCGGCGCGATCATCGGGATGGGCTGGACGGTCGTGGTCGCGACCAGGTCTTCAATCGCCGGCACGTAGCTATACTTGACTTCATGGTCTCGGTCATTTTCGCACTCGTGTTTCTCGCCACGGCTGCCGTGGGTTCGCCGGAGCAGCGCAGTCCGGCGCCGCCCCGGGGGTCGGCGCTCGACGGGCCTCTGAAGCCCTTTAAGTTCCTTGTCGGCTCGTGCTGGACCGGCGCGTTCGCCAGCGGTGCGAAAGATATGCATTGCTTTGAGAGTCTGTATGGCGGACATTTCGTTCGCGATCGGCATCGCGTATCAGGCGCCGCAAAGCCGTACGAGGGCGAGACGCTCTACCGGTGGGACGCCGGCACCGGCACGATTCGTTATGCGTATTACAACTCCGACGGCGGTGTGAGCGAAGGCACGGCGCAGGCAGACGGCACGGCGCTGATGTTTCCGGAAACGCATCGCGATCCCGCCGGCAATATTCAGGAATACCGCAACGCCTGGCGGCAGACGGGGCCGGATGAGTACGTCGCGCTCACGGAAAAGAAGACGCCTAGCGGCTGGGAAGAAGCGTTCAAGATCGTCTTCCGGCGGGACGCGCGTCTTCCTTGAATCAGAGTTCGAACCCGTTAACGGTAATCTTGCCATCGTGAGCTCCCTCTACGGCCGCATGGCCGAACTCGAGCAGGCGGGCCGGCCGTTCGCGGTGGCGACCGTTGTCCGCACGCAGGGCAGCACCCCGCAGGTCGTCGGCGCCAAGCTTGTCGTGACCGATGACGATGCGCGCGGGAAGGCGGCGGGCACGCTGGGCGGCGGCTGCGTCGAGGCGGATGCAATCCTCGAGGCTCGGCAGGTGCTGCGTGAGGGCGGACGCTCCCTCCGCGCGCACGATCTCAGTGAAGAGCTCGCGTGGAACACGGGTCTCGTCTGCGGCGGCACTATGTGGATTCTGGCCGAGCGCGGCGAGGATGCGCTGTCGGTTGGCGGGCGATCGGTCCTCAACGATCTTGTTCGAGCAGCGCAAGGCGGACCCCCGCTTGCGATCACTACCCTGCTCTCGCGCGAGGGACGCGAGATCGCGTTTGCCGGACGCGCCTTCGTCGATGCCGAAGGGCGTCTGGTCGGCAGTCTTGGAGAGTCGGGCATCGACGATCGCGCTGCCGCCCTGGCTGCCGATCAACTTCCCCACGGAACGCCGCGCGTCGTGTCGCTCGACGAAGGACACGATCTCCTCGTCGATCCCGTCGCAGGCAGGCCGCAGCTTGTCGTCGCGGGCGGCGGGCATGTCGCGCTCGCCATCGCGCGGCAGGCAAGCCTGCTCGATTTCGACGTCACGATCCTCGAGGATCGTCCTGAGTTCGCCGACCCGCAGCGTTTCAGCGGCGCCCGCGTGATCCAGGGCGACGTGCCTGCGGCCATCGCATCCTTCGATTACGGCTGGTCAAGCCACATTGTCATCGCCACGCGCGGCCACAAGCTCGATGCGGACTGCGTGCTCGCGGCCGTGAAGACGCGCGCGCGCTACATCGGTCTGCTCGGCAGCCGCCGCAAGACCGTCCTGATCGAGAAGATGCTTCGCGAGGAAGGCGTCGACAATGCGCGGATTCGCGCCATCCATGCGCCGGTGGGGCTCGATCTTGGCGGTCGGACGCCGGCGGAGATTGCGCTGTCCGTACTGGCGGAGATCACCCAGCAGCGTTATCAGGCAACCGGACAACCGCTCCGCGCGGGCCGCATACCGGCCGGGACGCTCAAATGATCGAGCAGCATTTCATCGACGACTGCCTCCTGCAGCTGCGGAAGCTGAAAGGGCTCGCGGACAAGGCGCGCGCCCAAATCAGCGACGATCAACTTTTCGCCGTCCTCGATCCGGAAGCCAACAGCATCGCCGTGATCATGAAGCACATGGCGGGCAACATGCGCTCGCGCTGGACCGATTTTCGAACGACGGATGGAGAAAAACCCGAGCGCGATCGGGACCGTGAATTCGTCATCGCCGCCGAAGATACGCACGCGGCGATCGTCTCGATGTGGGACGACGGCTGGCGGCGGCTGCTCGAGACGGTCTCATCGCTCACCCCGGACGATCTGAGTAAGACGGTCCGTGTACGTGGCGAGGCCCATACCGTGCTCGAGGCCATCAATCGCCAGATGACGCATTACGCGGCCCACGTCGGACAGATCGTCCTGCTGGCGAAACACTACGCCGGGTCTAACTGGCAGTCGCTGAGCATTCCGCGCGGCAAGTCAAAAGAGTTCGACGTATCGAGAGCCGGGCAACCATATGCCGTCGGTCAGCACGTCGACGACAGCGGCGGGTAGGAGCGGCGACGACTTCGCCGCGCGTCACGATCATGAAGGCGGCCGATCCAAGCTTCTCGACGTTCGGTTTGAGGGCGGCGATTGAAGGCGCGCTCGGGGGTCTACATCCCCGCTGCCGGCGAGGTGGAGTCCATGCGTGTCGACCGCCCGAAGCGCGGCAGTCACGCGCCCGGCAGGACTACCGGCCGCAGGACGGCGAGTACTACTTCGAGGAGTCTTCGGCGTACGCCGGGTACATCTTTCGAATCTCCGCGCGGGATCTTGCGAGGTTTGGGCATCTCGCTGAGGCGCTGGTTCGACCGCCACTTGACAAAAGGCGGCATCTGTCCTACTGTCCTATGACAGTTGCATGCTGTTCCAACTCGATTTCAAGTCGGGCAAGCCCGTCTACCTCCAGCTGGTCGACCAGGTAAGGCTCGCGGCGGCCTCGGGCGCCCTCCGGGACGGCGAGCCGCTCCCGGGCATCCGGCCGCTCGCCATGGAGCTGCGCGTCAACCGCAACACCATCGCGAAAGCCTACGCCGAGCTCGAAAGCCAGGGCATCGTCGAAACCGCTGCCGGCAAGGGCTGTTTCATTCGATCCAGCAGCTCCCCTTTCAGGAAAGACGTCCGCCGCAAGCTGCTCGCGGAAACGCTTGACCACGCCGTCATCCACGCGCACCACCTCCAGATCGGCAGGGCCGACTTTCTCAAAGCCGCCGAAGATCGCTTCGACGCGCTCGAAGACAAGCGCGCCCGCGCCGCGGAAGCCTGATGCCATGAGCCAAAACACTCCAGCCATCGAGATCACGGACCTCGTTCGCCGCTACGGCCGCAGGGATGCGGTCAACGGGTTGAGTCTCCGCGTTCACGCGGGCCGCTGCTATGGGTTCTTCGGACGCAACGGCGCCGGCAAGACGACGACGATTAAATGCCTGCTGAATCTGCTTCGGCCGACGAGCGGCGAGACGAAGGTGTTTGGCCTCGACCCGCGGCGGAATGAAGTCGCCGTCAAGTCGCGGATCGCGTACGTGCCTGACACCGTCGCGTTCTATCCATGGATGACCGTCGCCGATACCCTCGCCTATTTCGCGTCGTTCCGTTCGCGCTGGAACCGCGAGACGGAACGCGCGCTCATCACGCAGTTCCGTCTCGATCCACGCCAGAAGGCCAGCCACCTGTCGAAAGGCCAACGAACGCAACTTGCGCTCATCACGGCGATCTGCCCGGAACCGGAGCTGCTGATTCTCGACGAGCCGACGTCAGGCCTGGATCCGATCGTTCGCCGCGAGTTCATCCAGACGGTGATCGGCGCCTATCAGGAAGGCGACCCGGGGCGGCGCACCGTGTTCGTGTCGACGCATCTGATTTCGGAGTTCGAAGGGCTCATCGACGAGTTCACGATCATCGACGCAGGCAGGCATGTGCTGACGCTCGACGCTGACGGCGCGCGCGAGCGCTATCAGAAGATTTACGCGCGCTTTGCCTCCGTTCAGACCCCGTTCGATCTCGCCGGCGCGCACGTCCTGCGGCACCACGGCCGCGAGATTGAGCTCGTCGCCAATGGCAACACCGCCGCAATCATGGACCAGCTGCGCACGCGTTCGCCCGAGGCGCTCACGAAGAGCGCGATGACGCTCGAAGAGATCTTCGTGTCCACGCTGCAGCCGCAGGGAGTGGTGGCGTGACCAGCCTGTGGCCGTCCGTCGTGAAGGAATTCCGCGCGCTGTTCCCGCTATGGATCGCATCCATCGCGGTGATAGGGCTGCGTCCCTTTAGGCCGAACGACATCCTTGAGGTCATGGCGGAGCTTGCCTACGTCTTCGGCAGTCTGGTGCTCGGCGCTCACATGATCGGCCACGAGCACAGTTCGCGGACGCTCGGCATCCTGCTCGTCCAGCCAGTCGATCGCCGCAGGCTCTGGATCACTAAACTGGCGGTGCTGACGCCAATGCTCGTCACTTTGGCCGCGGTTGCGTGGTACATGATCTTCAATCAACTCGGAGAGCCGCGCCCCAGCCTCGCCACCGTCCTGCTGCCCGTCTTCGGCGGCTTGTTCGTGGCTCCCTGGATCACGATGGTTTTCAGGCAGCAACTGGGCGGCGTGATGGTCACCGGCATCGTCGCCGGATGGAGCATGGTCACGATCAGCCTGTTGACCGTGAAACTCTCGGGCCTCGATATCGCCCAGGCGGAGCGGCTCGGCCTCGAGATCTGGACGTGGACGATGTACGCCTTCGCGGCGATCTCGGCCGTCCTTGGGTGGCGAACGTTCATGCGTCTCGAGGCGATCGACGGCGCAGGAAAGGACATCCAGCTTCCGCGATGGTTCCGTACGGCGGAACGCGCACGCGGCGGTCATCCAGTCTGGATGCTGATCAGAAAAGAGCTGCGACTACAGCAGCTGACCTTCATGATGGCCGGTTTCTTCGCCGCCGGCGAGCTCCTCCGGTGGATCCTCGAAATGAACGGACTCATCAGTCCCGACCGATCCGTCAGGGAGGCACTCATCACGATCTACGTTGCCGCCATCGCGCTCGTCGCCGGCTCGCTGGCAAGCGCTGAAGAGCGGCATTCGGGAATGCTCGAATCGCAGCAACTGTTGCCGATGCCCGCGAGCCAGCAGTGGATCATCAAGGCCGGTGTCGCGGTTGGGCTGGCATTGCTGCTGGGGATCGGCCCGGTCGCTGTGCTGACATACGCCGACCGGCTCGGAGAGGGGATCCGCGGTGCCCTGCCTGCTTTCGGCTCTGGCGCGTTGCTGATTCTGGTGATGACGGCGTGCGGCCTTTACGTGTCGTCGCTGTCGACGAGCGGCGTGAGGGCGCTTGCGCTCGCATTCCCGTTCCTGCTGGGCACGTACCTTCTCTTTCAATACGTCGTGGCTTCGATGGGGGTCATAGCCTCGGCCGTCTTTTATGCTGCATTCCTGTTCGCAGCACTGCTGCTCTTCTTTGCCGGCGCAAATCACCGCAGAACTGACCGGAGCTCCCCGCGCGTGCTCTGGCAACTCGGGTCCCTGACGGCCTTCATCGTCGCGGGCGTTCCGCTCCTTACGGTCCTCCTCTACCCGGCCTTCTGAACGCCCATCCGGGCGCGCCGATGCCGTACGGCTATGCGTGCCAATACTGCATCATCTCCATGCCGCTCTCACTCGCGGCCGCGAGTGAAGGTCACACCCGCACCCACGACACAAAAGATCGCGGCGAACGATGGCTAGAACAAATGGATTCTCCAGCATGCCAGCTCGGTCACTTCCCGGCCGCCGCTATCGCGTGCGACCGTCGCGGCTCGGCGCCGCCTTCCACGGCGCCTTTTGCCGTGTTGACGAGCGCAAGCGCCGCGTAGCCGTACTTCACTTCCCCCTTGCGGCCCACCTTCACGAACGTATGGCCGCGCGCTTCGAGATCGCGAAGGATCGCGCGCGGAATCCGATCCTCGATCTGGACCCGAGAGCGGCCGCCCGGCGCATTGCCGATCAGAAACCGCGGCGCCTCGATTGCGCGCTGCGCGCCCATGCCGCCATCCACGACGTTCAGGATGATCTCGTAGACCGAGGCCGGGATCCAGGCGTTCCCCGCGGCCCCGACCGCGAGCCGCGGCGTGAAGCCTGGCGCGAACACCAGTGTCGGCACGCTCGTCGACGTTGACCGCATGAGCGGCAGCATGGATCCGTAGCTCGTGCCGGTGCGCCCGCCTCGGAAATGATCGTTGTACAGAAAACCAAGCCCCTTCGAGACGTAGAAGTTTCCGCCCCATGTCGAGAGCGTCTGCGTGACGGCCACCATGTTGCCCTCGGGATCCGCCGCGACGAACGACGTCGTGCCTGTCTGAATGCCGGCATCCGCCACGCCATCCGCCATGGCGTCGTCGAGATCGAGATTCGCGGCCGGCGCGATCGGCGCGCCCGGCCCACGGCCGCGGCCCCGCCCGCCCTGCGGCGCCACATACACCGTGCGCGGATCGATCAGCTTGAACCGCTCGAGCGCGTGTGCCGGCTGCAGATGGTTGCCGAGATTGATCGGCCATCGCTCGGGATCGGAAATCTGGGCTCCGGTGTCGCGTACGCGCCACGCCTCGATGGCGTGGTGGAAGTAATCGGCGTCGGTCGCGTACGTCGCGCCGGGCTTCGGCGTGTAGTTGTCGAGAATCTGCAGCGTCTCGACGATCTGCAGGCCTGTCGACACCGGCGGCGGCGCCGAGTAGACCAGATGCCCGCGATAGCGGCCGCTCAGCGGCACACGCTCCATCGCCCGGTATTGCGCGAGGTCCTCGACCGTGATGATGCCGCCGCTCGCTTCCATGTCGGCGGCAATGCGGCGCGCGATCGATCCGCGATAGAACGAGTCGCCGCCCTCTTTCGCCAGCACCTTCAACGTCTCGGCATAGTCCTTGTTGATGAATCGATCGCCGGGCTTCGGAACCTTGCCTCCCGGCAAATAGATCTTCGCCGCTTCGGGATACTTCGCGAAGCGGTCGCGCCCTGCGGCAATCGTCGTCGGCAGCGCCTCGTCGAGGATGTATCCGTCCTCGGCGAGCGCGATGGCGGGCGCCAGAATCTCGGCCCACGTGACCTTCTTGCTGCCGTACTTTCGATGCAGCAGCGTCAGCCCGGCCACCACACCGGGAATATTCGCCACCGTCGGCCCATCCGACGCGGTGCGCTGGCCATCACGGAAGATCTTCGGGTTGTCCCGTGTGGCATGCCCCGGCGTCATGTCCTTGTATTCGATCACGATCGGTTCGCGCATGCCCTTGAGGTAGAGAATCGCCTGCCCGTCGCCGCCGATGCCCGATGCATCGGGTTCGACCACACCGAGCGCAAACGACGTGGCAACGATGGCGTCGACGATGTTGCCGCCTTTCTCGAGCATGAGCGCGCCGGCAGCCGACGCCAGCGGATGGCCCGATGCCACCACGCCACGCGTGGATACAATCGACGGCTTGATCAGCGGCTGCTGCGCGATCAGCGCATCCACCACGTCTTCGGCCTCTTCGGGCGTCTTCGCCGTCATCGCCCGCGGCCGATATTTTTCGCGGAGGCCGTCCCAGGCGATCGCAGACGCTCCCTCGCGGTAGTACAGCGACTTCAGCGTCTGCCACACGCGATCGAACTGCCCGGCCCAGCGGCCAGCAGCGGGCGGGGCCACAGCCAGCGCGCGCGCGCCCGCGTCGATCGGACGCGGGGCTGCAGTGAGCCACAGGACTTGTTCGCCTGGAGCAGCCGACAGCACTGTCTCATCGTCGTCGCTGCGATTGGGATTGCCGTTGTAGCCGGCCTCGGTGGCAGAGAGTGTGGCGATCGCGAGCGTCTGTCCATCAGGCGACCAGGCGACGGTGCCCGCCCGACGGGAAACCAGGGTCGCGATCGGAACGGCCTGAGCCGCACCACCGCCGCGGCCAGGGCCGGGAGCGGGAGTCGTTGTGCCCGGACCCTCACCGCGCGCGGATGCAGTCCCAGGCTCCGCTACCCGCACGGTTTCATCCGCCGGTTCCTGTCGCGGCAGCTCCGTCACCCAGATCGCCGCACCTACACCGGGGCGGTTTGCGGTGTATGACACGCGAGCGCTGTCGGGCGCCCACGCCGGAAAGAGTTCGCCCCCTCCGGCGCGGGTGAGCCGAATCAACCGGTAGGCCGGAGCATCAGCTCCGGCAGCAGCTGGCGCCAGTTCACGGACAAAGACATCGCCTTCGTCGCCGGCCTCGCGGTCGCGGTCAGAGATGAACGCGACGAGCCTGCCATCAGGCGATACGCGCGCGTGCCACTCCGCCGCATCGTCCGGCGTGATTTTCACCGGCGCGCCGTTGCCATCGGCGCGCGTCGCGTACATCTGCCAATGTCCGCCAAGGGGCCGGTGTGAAAACACCAGGCGTCCATCGCGCGTCCACGACGGCCATCGCTCATCGCCTGCAAGAGATGTCACGCGGCGGGCGACGCCTCCGCCGGGGTGGCTCGTGACAGGAACGGCGTAAACATCGAACTCTCCGTTCGTGTCAGCGCTGAACGCGATCCAGCGGCCGTCCGGCGACCAGGCCGGATCGCGTTCGCTCAGCCAGCTGCCATCATTCGCGACGATCGCAACGAGTTTCCTCTCATCACGCCCGTCCGGACTCATCGTCCACAGCTCGTCGAGCCACGAGACGGCGAGCCGCTTGCCGTCGGGTGAAAACGCGGGTTCTCGAATGCCGGATCGATTGGCGGGGGTCTGAGCGGAAAACGACGCGACGACAGCTACGCAGGCGGCTGCGGCCACGAACACCCATCGAGACCGAGAAGACATGGGCGAATAATAGCGTGTCGCTAGAACGACGGAACGTCGTCTGCCTGCTCGCTGAATATGGACTTCTGTTCGCCTGTCTTCAGACTGGCTTTGGGTGCGCGCTTGAAGGTCACACTTGTCTGGTGCGGCGGACGATTGAGGGTCTTTCCGGTAAGCAGGTCTTCAACAGTCAGCAGCTGAAGCCGTGGATGCTTGCCCCATGGGGACGTGTAAAATCCGGCTGACGCCGCTTCCTTCCGCATCGCCGCAGCGGGTTCCTCGAGACTAATCAGAACGCCGAGCTCTGCCCCTTCGCGTTCCATGACGCCTCTGAGGTCCCGAACGTAAGGAGCATGCAGTTTGCCTGCCTTTACCGACAGAACAATCTGTTTCGTCTGCCCGGACCCGTCGTGAAAGCAGATGCGGCCATCGATGCCGTTGTCGGCGCCTTTCTTCTGCTCGACGGGCCGTGCCCCTACGAGTCCCAGTGCCCACCACTGGAACTGGTATGGATCGGCTTTCGCGAGTGCCGCGGCGTCCGGCGCCGATACCGGCTCACCGATCACTTCAAACCGGGCGCTGCCTGCGAACGCATCCGCCAGGCGGCTGCGGATCAGCGTGATCGCCAGGTGCGTGATGTCGATCCCGATCCAGCGACGTCCAAGCTTCTGGGCGGCGGCGATGGTAGTACCGCATCCGCAAAAGGGATCGAGCACGGTGTCACCTTCGTTGCTGCTCGCCCGAATGATGCGTTCCAGCAGTGCTTCGGGCTTCTGCGTCGGATAGCCCAGTCTTTCAGCAGCCAGATTGTGCAGCGGCTTCAGATCGGTCCATACGTCCTGAAGCGGAACGCCGGGCAGATCCTCGGGATACTGCTTTAGACGAGGCATGCCGCCGGCCTTGGCGGGCCAATGGATACGTCCCTGCCGATCGAGTTCATCGAGTGCGCTCGGCGGCTGCGCCCAGTGACGTCCCTTCGCGGTTATATCGATGCCCCGCCAGGGCAACCCGGTCTCGCCGTTGCGCGTACCGGCCCCAGTGAGATCCGTGCGTTTCCACCGCCTGCCATCCGCATCGACCTGGTCGAAGAATGTGGCAAGGTACTCCTCGTCGTACGGCTCGAAGAGCCGGTTCCAGGTATAACGATCCGATTTCGAGTAGAACAGAATTATGTCGTGCACAGGCCCGTAACGTTTCGCGCTGCTGTGAGCGCTCGTTCGCTTCCACACAATCTCGCTGAGAAACCGATCCGGCCCGAATGCGGCGTCCAACAGCATCTTGAGGTAATGGCTCGCCGTCGGATCGCAGTGCAGATATAGGCTTCCTGCGGGCTTCAACACCCGTCGCAACTCGATGAGTCTCGGGGCCATCATCGCCAGATAAGCGAGGACATCCGACTCGCCCAGAAACGTGCGGAACGCCTGCATGGCGTGCGAAACGCTCCCGCCACCTTCAACGACCCGCTCGTACAGGAGAGCCGCCTCGGTGTCCCACTTCCATGTGTCACCGAACGCCTTGATCTGGGATGCAGCCTGTGCGCCGTCCTTCTCGGCGAAGAGTACGTTGTAGCTGGCGTCGGAGTTGAAGGGGGGGTCGAGGTAGACGAGATCGATCGATTGGTCCTCGACGTGCCTCCGTAGCACATCGAGGTTGTCGCCGTAATACAGGCGGTTCATGTGCAAACCATTGTACGCCTGCCGCAGCCGGACGAGTTCTGAGCTGGGCGGGCATCGTGAAACAACTCAGCGGCGAAGCCGCGCGGCTTAGGGCATCGCGTCATCGGGCGTACGGGAACCAGCGCCGCAACCGCAGGACGGGCGCCTCGAGGACGTGCCACGACGCCCACGCCAGGACGAGCGCCGGCGCCGTGGCCACAATATAGAACAGGATCTGTCCCGGCAGCGGCGAGTCGAACCACGTCGGAAACGAATCGACTGGAAAGTACGCGTCGCGAACGTACCGGCGGATCGGCACGTGAAAAAGATACAGCGCGTAGCTGTACTTGCCGAACATGCGCAGCGGCGAGGTCGTGAGCACCCGCGCAAGGACCGAGCCGGCCGGCGCCACGGCGGTCAGCGCCAGCAGCGCCGCAAAACACAACGCGATAGCCGTATATCCGGCCGTCTGCATCAACGGCTCGGCCCAGTCGGCGTTGTCGAGAGGATCTTCGAAGTACCAGATGGCAAACACGCCGGCGGCCGCGATGGGTAGGACCGTGCGCGCCCACACGCGGACGCGGGCGGCCTCGGCCGGCGGCCATCGAAACGCAAGCGCGACCCAGGCGCCGGCGGCGAGCGCGTCCATCCGGCAGAACGGCAGCACGTACGGCACCACTGGCGCAGCGCCGTCGAACACCAGCATCGTCCGAACGGCAGGCGCGATGAGGATGAGACCCGCGCACGTCCACATGAGCCGGCGCCGATCCAGGAGCGCGACGACGAACGGCCACAGCAGGTAGAACTGCTCCTCGATACCCAGCGACCATGTCACCGCGAGATTCGGATGACCGAGCGTTTCCTCGCGCGCGAACAGAATGTTCGGAGCGAGCAGCCAGTACCACACTTCACTGCGGCCGGCCATCGCCTCGCGCCCCATCTGCGCCACGGTTGTATCCGGCCATAGCCGGGGCGATACGTGGAGCACGAAGAAGACGAACAGCAGGTACAGCGGCAGAATCCGCAGAGCGCGCCTGATGTAGAAGGTGCGGAAGTAATGCGGTTCGCCCTTCGAGTCGACCAACAGTCCCGTAATGAGGAATCCCGAGAGCACGAAGAACAGGTCGACGCCTGACCATCCGAGCCGCGCGACGTTGACGTACGCAGCATCGAAAGCCGTAGCCTGGCGCATCAACGTGTGGTGGAAGAGAATGACGAGCAGGATGGCGACGCCGCGCAACCCGTCGAGCGCGGGGATGCGGTCGGCCGAGGACCACACGGTGGCCTCGCCAGCCTTGCCGGCAGTCGCGTCCCGGGCCGCACGAGCGTCAGTCACGCGCGTGATGATCTCACGCCGGAGCGCTCATTGTGCACGGATTGCGCTCGGGGTAACGCTATCCGCCCGAATTCGCAGCCTTCTCCGGCAGCGCCAGCGCGATGTAGCCGCCCTGCACCGACATCACGATGTACTGTTTGCCGCCGTGCATGTAGGTCATGATTCCGTACTCGCCGCGCAGCGGCGTCGCCACCTTGCCGATGCGGCGGCCGGTCTTCTTGTCGATCGCGAAAAGATGCGGCTTGTTGTCGCTCGTCAGGCCGGTGGCGAAGAGCAGGGTCGACGTCGCCATCATCGCCGCATGGCCGGTCCGTCCAGGGTCGGGAACGTTGAGCCCCTGCAGGAGCGGATGGTTCGTGATGTTCGCCGGCGCCTCACCGTTCGGGATCGTCCACAGGTGCTGGCCGGTATTCAGGTCAATGGCAACGATGCGGCCGTAGGGCCCCTTCCAGATCGACAGGCCGTCGATCGTCGACGGCGCGCGGCCCCCGCGGCCGCCCGCGACCGTCCAGTCCGCGATGGTTTTGCCGGTCGGCTGCTTGAGTGTCGCATCGCCCTCCTTGCCGGGAATCAGCAGGCGGTTGCCGCAGCCGCTCGTCGACGTGATGAAGATCACGCCGGTCGTCGGATCGGCTGCCGGCGGGCCGGTGATGTTCACGCCGCCGACGTCGCCCGGACAGTACATGAACCTCGTCTTCCCTTCCGGATTGCCGCGCTGCACCGGCGGATTGAAGAACGGCGAGAACAGATCGTTCTCCTTGGCGAGCGCCAGCGCGCGCGCCTTCAGTTCGGGCGTGTAGTCGATCAGATGGTTCTCATTGCGGCCCTGCAGATCGTACGGCGCGGGCTTAGTCGGATGCGGCTGTTTCGCCGCCAGCTTCTCGCCCGGCACTTTCGAGGCCGGCACCGGCTTCTCTTCGATCGGCCAGATCGGCTGGCCGTTCTCGCGATTGAACGAGTACAAGAACGCCTGTTTCGTCGCCTGGAAGATGCCCGGGATGCGGCGGCCGTTCACGGTGACATCCATCAGCACCGGCGCGACCGGCGTGTCGTAGTTCCAGATGTCGTGATGTACGAGCTGGTAATGCCAGGCTCGCCTGCCGGTCTTCACGTCGAGTGCGAGAAGTGTCGTGCTGAACAGGTTGTCGCCTGGCCGGAACCCGCCCCAGAAGTCCATCGTCGCGCCGTTGGTGCCGATGTACACGAGGCCGCGTTCGGGATCCGCCGAGATCGGCGCCCATGACGAGACGTCACCGGTCCAGCGCCACGCGTCGTTCTCCCACGTCTCGTGACCGAATTCTCCCGGCCGCGGAATGACGTGGAACTTCCACAGGAATTTGCCGGTCTTCGCGTCGTAGCCCATGATGTCGCCGGGCACGTTCTCGACGCGCGCCTGGTAGTAGCCCTGCTCGTGCGAGTTGTTGATGATGACCACGCCGTTGACGACGATCGGCGGCGACGAGCTGGTGACATGGCCGATCTCGATCGGAACGCCGATGTTGGGATCGTACGGCTTGCCGTACTTCTGCCACGGCTCCCAGTCCTTGATCAGATCCTTCACTAAATCGACCGATCCTGTGGCCGGGAATCCATTCAGCGGAATTGCGCCGCCGAAGCCATCGAGGGGCTTGCCGGTGTCGGCGTCGAGCGCATGCAGGATGAACGCGGCCGTGATGATGTAGACAACGCCGCGGCCATCGATCTCCGCGTACGCGACGCCTTTTCCGTGTTCGAAGCGCGGCGAATACGTGCGGCGGAACGTCTCGGGCTCCTCGAAGGTCCAGAGCGTCTTGCCAGTCGCCGGATCCATCGCGACGACGGTGCGCTTCGGTCCGGCCGTGGTAATGAGTTTGCCGTTGGCGTAAATCGGCAGGTTGCGCGGCAGCGTTTCGCCGCCCAGATCCACAGGCGAGTCGGCGCCCTTCCACTGCCAGGCCACTGTGAGACGCTCGACATTCGACGCATCGATCTGCGACAGCGGCGCGAAGCGCGTCGAGCTGTCGCCGCCGTTGATGCCGCGCCACTCGCCGGGCTTGTCGGCGCGCTGCTGCTGCTGGTCAAACCCGGCAGGCCCGGCGGGCCCGCCGGGTCGTCCAGCGATCACGCCGGCCGTGCCGGCCACCAGTACGAACACTGCGGCCGCGAATCGTTTCAACATCGGATGGCCCGGCATACCTATCTCCTTGGCAGATACAGTCGAATCTTCTTGAGCGCCGCGCTGTCTGCCGGCAGCGGCGTCTTTCCCGGCGGCGCGCCGTTGATCTTGAGGATGTACGAGATCGCGTGCACGTAGTCCTTCGTGTCGAGGCTTCCCGGCTCGTTCTTCGGCATCGTCTCGGTGACGAGATCAAACAGCTTCGAGAGCGTCGCGCCGTTCCATTTGTCGCGGAACGCCGGCGCGGCGTACGTCCCGGCCGGATGACACGAGACGCAGAAGGTCATGTAGACCTGTTCGCCTTTCGAGGCCTGCGCCGCCGTGTAGACGCCGCTGATCGTCGTCACCGGCCGCGCGGGTGCGGCGGCCTTCTTCGGCGGCGCCTGCACGGCGGCGCTCGACAGACTCGCGGCAAACAGCATCGCTGCCGCACTCATCACTCGAGTCGCGATTCGCATGCGCTCAGCGTTCCGCCTTCACGTATTTCTTCAGCGCGCGCTGTCCCACTTCGGCCCCGTACACGTTTCCCGCATCGTCAGCCGCGACGCCCTCGGGACCGCTCGTGCCTCGTGTCGGAGCGGCGTCTGGAATCAGCGCGATCACTTTGCCGTCCTGCAGGCTGCCGATCCGAATGCCGCGCGGCCAGTCGGTGCGGCTCGGGTCGATCGTGCCGGACTCGGAATCGGCGACGTAGATCATGCCCTTCTTGTCGATGAAGATTCCGCTCGGCCGGCTGAACTGCTTCCACTCCTCGAGAAACTTCCCGTTCTTGTCTACGATCTGAATGCGGTTGTTGCTGCGATCGGCAACGAACAGACGGCCCTTCGAGTCGAACGCGAGGCCGTGCGGCTGGTCGAACTCCCCGGGGGCCGTCCCTTTCTTTCCGAACTCGCGAAGATACTTCCCGCTCTTGTCGAACACGACGATACGTGCGTTGGCCCCGCCATGTCCTTCGGCAACATAGATGTCGCCGTTAGTGTCGGTCACCACATCATTCGGCTGGAAGAATCCTTCGGAACCCGTGCCGCCGCCGGCAACGCCAAGCGTCATCAGCAGTTTGCCGTCGGGACTGAATTTGAAGACCTGATGGCCAATCAGTTTCGCCGGCGCGGGAGGCAGCGGCGCGTCGGCGGGCGCGCCACGCGGCCGCGCAGGTTTGTTGTCGCGGCCGTCGGTCACCCAGATGTTGCCGTCGCGATCGACGTGGATGCCGTGCGGGAAGATCATCAACCCGCTCGCAAAGCTCGTGACGAGCTTTCCGATCGCGTCGAACTTGAGCACCACGGGCAGGTCGGAGGTCAGGCAGGAATTCGCGCCGCAGCGCTCAGCCACCCAGATCGACTTGCCGTCCTTGTCGATCTCGACGGCGCTCGTCGAGCCCCAGGTGCGGCCTTCGGGCATCTTCGCCCAGCCCTCAATCGTGCGATAGGGATTGGGCGGATCCTGCGTGGACTGCGGAGCACCAACTGCGAGCGCGAGCAGGACGGCGGCGAATACTCTCATGGCCGGGTAATCTAGCACGTTCCTCAGCGGCGCGGCCGGACGCCATCACTCGGCCCTGAGAGCGATTATCGGATCCACGCGGCTCGCACGCCATGCGGGGATAAACGTGGCCAGCAGAGCCGTACAGATCACGGCCGCTCCAACGAATATGAACACCGCCGGATCCAGTGGCTGAACGTCGAACAGCATCGCGCGCACCAACCGTACGAGTGGCAGCCCCGCCGCCAGTCCGAGGGCAACCCCGATGGCGACGATAACGCCGCCCTGCTGAAGGACGAGTCTCATCACCGCGCCGCGATCGGCGCCGAGCGCCAGCCGGACGCCGATCTCCCGGGTGCGCTGCTGAACCGCGTACGCCGTCACCGCATAGAGCCCGCCGAGCGCCAGAACCAGCGCGAGTCCGGCCAATGCGGCGAGGACCAGGGCATCGAACCACCTTGCGCTCATGCCGTCGCGCACCATCTGTTCGAGCGTTCTGATTCTTGTGAGCGGCTGCGCGGGATCGAGCCTCGCCACGGCGCTTCGGAGCGCCGGCGTCAAGGCCAGGGCCGGCGTGCCTTCGCGGACGCGCAACGCCACGACGCCGTACCCGGCGCGATCCCGTCCGCCGCAGGCATAGACCATCGGAAGCGGCGGGGCTTTGGTCTCGAGGTTTCGCACGTCGGCCGACACGCCGATCACGCTCGGCGTACCAAGCCCGGCGGTCGCGAGGTTCAGCGAGCCGCCGACTGCCTGCCGTCCGGGGAACGCGAGCCTGGCCATTGAATCGTTGATCACGACTGCCGATTCGCCGGCGTCACCGCCGCATTCTCGTCCTGCCAAAATCGGGATGCCGAAGGTTCGAAAGTGCCCATCGCCCATGCCGGTGAGGACGCCGATCTCGGGTGCTTCGTCATCCGCGACGGCTCCCTGCTTCCACGGCATCGTCATCGACAGGCCGCTGAGGGCAACCCCCGAGACGACGACCGATTCGACGTCAGGCACCGCGCGCAGCTGCTCGATGAGACCGTCAAAGAACGCGCGTCGCGACGCGGCGTCCGGATACCTCGTGGCCGAGAGCGTAATCGAGGCGGTCAGGACGTTGGATGCGTGAAATCCGCGGTCCACCGCCTGAAAGCGGATGAAGCTTCTCGCGAGCAACGCCGCTCCGAGCAGAAGGACGACGGCCGCCGCGATCTCGAGGGCGACGAGCGCGCGGCGCGGGCGCCCGCGGCCGTCCTCGGAGGCGCCGCGAGTGCCCTTGAGCCGATCGGCCGGATTCACGCGGGCGGCGCTGAACGCGGGTGCGAGGCCGAAGAGCAGGCCGGTGGCGATCGTGAGCGCAAGCGTGAAGAGCAGCACCTGCGCGTCGATCGCGAGTGCGGGCAGGCGGACCAGCGCCGGCGGACCGAACGCACGGAACACGCGCATTCCCGCATACGCCAGCGCTATGCCGGGAAGCGCTCCCAGACACGCCAGCAGCAGGTTCTCGGCCAGAAGCTGCCGGAACAGGCGCCGCCTGCTCGCGCCCATGGCAGAACGAATCGCCAGCTCGCTTTGACGGGCAGCACTTCGTGCGAGGAGCAGGTTCGCGATGTTCGCGCATCCGATCAGGACCACGCAGGCGACCGTGGCGAGCAGCAGCACCAACGGCCGCGTGAAGTCGCCGTAGAGACGCTCGTGCAGCGACATGACGCGCAGGTCATATGCGCGCGCCGCCTTCGGCAGATCATCCGCACGCGATGTCCGCAGGGTGGCGAGCGCGGCGTGCGCCTGCTCGATGGAAGCCGAAGGCCGAAGCCGGCCGATGGCATCGACGACAAGCCAGCCCCCCGCGACCGGGCGTGGGACGTACGGCAGCCAGAACTCGCTCGTGCCCGGATACCGGAAACCGGGCGGCATCACGCCGACAACTTCGTACGCGCGGTCGTCGAGAAGAATCCGCTCGCCGACGATTGCGGGATTCCGGCCGAACCGCCGGATCCATACGCCATCGCTGAGGATGACGACCGAGGGACCGCCGGCCTTCAGTTCGTCGCCGGTGAACGCCCTGCCGCGCGCGGGGGTGACTCCGAGGACGTCGAACAAGCCCTCGGACACGCGCGCGCCCGCGAGCCGCTCGGGATACTCGCCGCCAACCAGGGTAGCGCTCGCGGAGTTGTAGAAGCCAACCGCCTCGAGCGCGGCGAGTCCAGTGTCGGCAGCGAGCCGCGCGGTCGGCTCATCGATCCGGCCCATATCCCGTCCCTTCGCCGTGATCGAAAAGGAGACGAGCCGGTCCGCAGCGGGATATGGCAGCGCGCGAAACAATACGGCGTTGGCGATGGCGAACAGCAGTGTGTTCGCACCCACGGCCAGCGCGAGCGTGCCCGTGATGGCCGCAACGAGCAGCGGCGTGCGCCGGAATTGCCGCAGGCTGTATCTGAGGTCGGCGAGCATGGATTCCATCGAGGCCTCCTGAGAACGGTGATGGTTTGACACCGTTTGACGCCTCCGGGTTGGGGGCGGCGTAGATCTAACACGGCGGCGAATGGCTGGTATACAATCCGGCAGGTCCAGGAGGTTCCGTATGCTGCGCACGCGCCGTGGTTTGTTCGACGTCGTCTCCCGAGGGAGCTCATCAACCGGAACCGCCGCGCTGCTTGCCGCGCGCGGGCATGAGGCGTATGTCGCGGCGCTGCAGGCCCAGGGCGGCAACGCGCGCCCGCCGCTGCCGCCCGGCACCAGCGAAATTCGCATCAGCAGCAACGAGAACCCGCTCGGGCCGGGGCGCAAGGTGCTCGATGCCATCACCGGGGAGTTTCCCGAAGCCGGGCGCTACCCCTTCAACAGCACACCGTCGGATCGCAACCTCGTCGAGGCGATTGCGGCGCATCACAAGGTCAAACCCGAGAACGTCACTCTTGGCGCGGGCTCGCAGGAGATCCTGAAGAGCTCGGTGCGCGCCTTCACGAGCCCGGCGCGCGGTCTCGTCACGGCAAGCCCCAGCTTCGAGAACCCAGCCTCCACAGCCAGGCGGCTCGGCCATCCCGTCAAGGCCGTGCAGGTCGATTCCGACTTCAGGCTCGACCTGCGCGGCATGATTGCCGCGGCGCCTGGCGCCGGCATGGTGTTCTTCAACAACCCGAACAATCCGACGGCCACGGTGCACGGCTCCAGCGCCGTCGCTGATTTCGTCAAGCAGGTGCGCGCGGCATCGCCCGACACGGCGATTCTGATCGACGAGGCCTATCACGAGTACGTGACCGATCCGACGTACGCGACGGGCGTCCCGCTGGCGATGAGCACGCCCGGCGTGTTCGTGGTGCGCACGTTCTCGAAGGCCTACGGCATGGCCGGCATGCGGATCGGATACGCCATCGGACAGGCCGAGACCATCCGGCAGATCGCCCGCTTCAAGATGCCGTACAACATCAGCGTCTTTGGCGTGGTGGCGGCGATGACGGCGGTTGCCGATACCGCGCACCTCGAAGCAGAACGGCGCCGGAACACCGAGGTTCGCAGGTTCACGATCAAGGCGCTCGAGGATCTCGGCTGCAAGTGCACCGCCTCGGAAGGCAATTTTCTGTTTGCCGACATCCACACACCGGCGCGGACCTTCCGCGACGGCTGTGCGAAGCAGGGCGTCATGGTCGGACGCGACTTCCCGCCCTTCGAGAAAACGCACGCGCGCATCTCGATCGGCACGATGGATGAAATGCGGAGGGCGGTCGAGGTCTTCCGCGCGGTATTGAAACCCACTCTCTCGGCGGGACGGTAGGAGGCAGCCATGGCGCTGACACGACGCAACTTCGTTCGCACGGTAGGCCTGGGCGCCGCCGGCGCGATGACCAGCTCCTTCATCTCGGCGCGCGGCCGCGAAAACTTCATCTGGTCGGCCATCGACGCGCCGCTCCATGCGGCGCAGTCGGAGGTCATCATCATCAGCAGCAACGAGAACCCGATGGGCCCCGGCCCGAAGGTGCTCGATGCCATCCGCGCGGCGTTCGGCGCCGACGGCAGCCGTCCGGGCCGCTACTCGGGCAGTTCGCGCGACCTCACCGACGCGCTCGCCAAGAAGCACGGCGTCAAGCCCGAGAACATTGTGCTCGGCTGCGGCTCGACGCAAATCCTTCGTAGCGTCACGCACGTCTTCACGGCGAAAGACAAGCCGCTCGTGGCGACCATCCCGACCTATGAGGAGTGCGCTGACTACGCGACGTTGATGGGCAACAAAGTCATCGGCGTCTCGCTCAACAGCGAGTTCCAGCCGGACCTGGACAAGTTCGCCGACGCGTCAAAAGGCGCGGGGCTCGTGTTCTATTGCAATCCGAGTAATCCGTCATCGACGTACGTGGGCGCGCGCGCGACGCGCGATTTCCTCGCGAAGCTCAATAGCCAGTCGCCCGACACCACGGTTCTCGTCGACGAGGCGTACTTCGAGTACGTGACCAATCCGGATCACGAAACGTTCATCCCGCTCGCCGTGCAGAACCCGCGCGTCATCGTCGCGCGCACATTCTCGAAGGCTTACGGGATGGCAGGGCTCCGGATCGGTTACGCCGTCGGCCACGCCGACACGATCCGCCAGCTGCGCGACTGGGATGCCGGATCGGGCACGAGCTCCCTCAACGTGCTCGCGATGCATGCCGGCATCGCGGCGGTCGAGCAGGACGATGCCTTCATCAGCAATGAGCGGGCGCGCAACGCCGCCGTGCGCGACTTCACGATGAAGTGGTTTGCCGATCGCGGGATGAAGCCGGCCGACTCGCAGGCCAACTTCATGTTCGTCAACATCGGCCGTCCGTCGAGGCCGTTCCGCGAAGCCTGCGCCGCCAAAGGCGTCCGCGTCGCGCGCGACTTCCCGCCGTTCCAGAACACCCACTGCCGCATCGCGTTCGGCACGATGGACGAGATGCAGAAGGCCGTGAAGGTGTTCGGCGACGTGCTCGGGAAACCGGCGGCGGCAGCGGCGTAGGACCCGCTTCGCCCTGTGGGCCCGCACTGGCTTCCGTCAGCGCTAGCCTCGGGGACGTCGAGGTTGCCGGCGCGGACCCTGGCGACGGGAGCAACGCCCTTGAACACCAACTACTAGTAATGATGGCACGTGACGCCGTGTCCGCGTGTGGACCATAATCTCCCGCATGATCCGACCTTTCGTCCACCTGACGTTTGCCTGCCTCGCGCTCACCCTCGCCGGCCTGCTCGTTCAGCCTGCCGGCGCCCAGCAGGCGCAGCCGCAGACCTGGCAGGAAGCACAGAACTTCAGGAAGGGTCCGACCCCGTTCGAGCCGCTCATGAAGTTCTGGTACGAGCTCGACGCGATGAGCGATCTCGTGAGCATCCGTCCGCTGACGAAGACGCTGCTCGACCGCGAGTTCACGCTCGTCACCATCGCGAAGGACCCGTTCACATCGCCGCAGGACGCGATCCGCTCGGGCAAGACCATCGTGCTGATTGGCAACGCCGTGCACGGCGGCGAGACCGCCGGCAAGGAGGCGTCGCAGCTCGTCGCACGCGAGCTGGTTTCGGGCAGCCTCCAGGCCGTCCTGGACGACGTGGTGGTGCTGTTCGTGCCGCTGCTGAACCCTGACGGCGGCGAGGTTCGCCGGCGCACGAACGAAGAGGGTTTCGACATGAACCGCGACTACATCAAGCTGGAGTCGCAGGAGATCTACGCGCTCGTCACCCGCGTGCTGAACGAGTGGACGCCGGACATCCACATCGACACCCACCATGGCGGATCCGCCCCGTACACGCTGACGTGGCAGGGCACGCTCAATCCGGCGGCCGACGCCGAGCTCCGCGCCTATCCCTACGCGAACATCATTCCGAAGATCCGCGCGGCGCTGCAGGCCGAAGGGTATGACGGCTTCGACTACTCGGGGCCGCAGACGCGCGACGGCGTCCGCGGCTGGGGATCGACCTCAGTGGAGCCGCGCAAACATCATGTCTACACGGGGCTCGTGAATTCGATCGGCTTGCTGTTCGAAACACCATCCAGCTCGCATCGGGTGCGCAACGGGGCCGTCGAGACGATCCCGCAGGAAGAACGCTACCAGCATCAGGTGCGCGGCCAGGTGATCGGGATCACCACGGTATTGAAGCATGCCGCCGAGAAGCGCGCCGAGATCCGTGCGCTCACGAACGCATCGCGCGCGCGGGCGGTCCGTGCGGGCGCTAGCCCCGCGGCGGCCGATCCGGTTGTGGTCGAGTACAAGCTGGTCTCACGTGGGACCGAGCCGGTCTGGATGCCGCAGGGGGGTGGCGGCCGCGGGCAGGGCACGCCGCAGACATACGCGCTGCAGGACGTGCCGGTGTTTCTGAAATATGACGTCGTCCGGACGATCCCGCGCGCGCGCGGCTACGTGATCCCGGCGTCCATCGCGAAAGTAGTACCGCTGCTGCTCGATCACGGCATCCAGGTCCACCGCTTCACCCAGCCGGCGACCCTGCAGCTCGAGGTGTACGACGCCATTGGCGTCCATCGCAACGAGTACTTCCAGGGGCACTACCTGAAGGCGGTCAGGAGCGTGGAGAAGAAGACCGAGAAGGTGCAGGTGCCGGCCGGATGGTTCTATGTGAGCACCGCGCAGGCAAAGGGCAACCTGATCTCGTACCTGATGGAGCCGGAGACCGACGACAACCTGATCACGTGGGGCTACATCGACAACGTGCTCAGAGTGACGCCGTCAAGCGTACAGGAAGCGATGGCGGGCCTGCTCGACGACCGCGACGTCACGTCACTGACGCCCGAGCAGAAGGCGCAGCTGGAAACGCGGGCCGCCGAGATGATGAAGCAGCGCCAGCGCGTGCCGATGATGCGCGTGGTGACCGAGCAGCCGAAGCACCTGCTGGCGGTGACGCGCTACACGGACCTGAACCGGACGCGCTATTCGCAGCCCTGGTGAGAGCGGCAGCGCGCAGGCGCGCGACGTGAGCTACTTGCCCGACGGCCAGGCCGTTCCCTGCTCCTTCGGCACCGCACCAATGCCCTTGTAGACAAACTTCTGCAGCCGCCGGCCCTCGTAGGTCTCGGTGGTGAACAGGTTCCCCTTCGAATCGGTGGCGATGCTGTGCA
>JBBDWL010000036.1:0-15662 GCA_040902895.1 Vicinamibacterales bacterium
ACCGCGTAATCCATATAACTGAATAGCCGCGCGTTGAGCTTGTCGGCGTGCGCATTGACGGCCGCGATGGTTTCGCGCAACGCCGGAGGCGCATGCGAGGGCACGTTCGTGTCGGCCACGCGGTCGAGACGATCGCTCTCGCTCACAGGCGCGCGGAACTGGATATCGACGGAGGAGAACCCGCTGGCCTGCACGAGAAAACGCAGCGTATCGGGATGGATAGGCTGCGCATGCGTGAGGTCGCGAATATAGGCCTCGAAGAATGCCATCCAGCACGCGGGATTGATCGTTTCGAGCACGATCGGCGCGCCCGGCCGCAGCTTGTGGAACGCCGCTTCGAGCAAGCGCGCGAGATAGCCGGGCTCGAGGTGCTCGACGACCTGAATCGCCGCGAGGCCGCCGAGGCTCGCATCCGGCAGTGATTCGAGATGGGCGAGCGCGTCGGCCTGTGCGGCGTCGAAGCCTCGCTCGCGGCATAACGCCACCATCTCGCCGTTGACGTCGATCCCGCGCGCGCGTACGCCCGCTTGCGACAAGAGCCCCAATAGCTCTCCTCGGCCACAGCCCACATCCAGTACGTCGCTCGCGCCCGCGAACAGCGGCAAATAGTCCTCGAGCCGCGCGCGAATCGACTCTTCGGATCCACGGAAGCGATCTTCGAAGCCGACGTAGGAAAAATCGGTTGCTGGTTGATCGGTAGCCGGTAACCGGTAACCGGTAACCGGTGCGTCACGCCGCGAACCGTCAACCCCGAGTCTCTCGACTGCCCGAGACGCTGCCATCGCGCGCTCGTTCGCCAGAACAATCTGCTCCCTCAGTTCCGGGCCGCCCAGCGCGCGGTCCTTCGTGTCGACGTACTCCGTAATCGTCTGCAGATAGGCAATCAGTCCGCTGTGAAAGCGCGCGCGTGCGGCGCGCTCGATCTCAATGGCCTCACGCAGATCCGCAACGGCCGACGCGGCATGCTCGTGCGCGCCGACGTTGCGATTGAGATGCTCGACGAGCGCCGCGTTGAACTGCTGCTGCGCCTCGAGCGCCGGACCGACGAGCCGCCAAATGAAGGCACGGAGACGGCCTTTGACGCCACGTCCAGGCACGGCCGCATCCATCGCGCCTTCCGGCAGGATCCGCCAATGCTCGTTGACGCGCGGCAGCAGCGACCCGTCGTAGGGAAACGGGACGTGATCGCGCGCCGGTGAGGTGGCGCCGAGCGCCCGCGACGCCTCATCAAGGGCTGTCAGCGCGTCGTTGTAGCGCCGATCCGCCTCGAGACGCCCACGCTCCAGACGGACGAGCAGATCCTGCAAGGGCTTTTCGGCCAAACCGCTGAGATTATGACAGGTCGCCGAATGCGGGTTGTTAGCCGACGGGGGTCAAAGACTTTTCCAGGTTGAGTATGATCATATTTTAAGTCATACTATCGGCATGGCTCTGACGGAGCGGGTCACTGTCACGCTATCCGCCGATTTGGTCGAGGATATTGACAGGCTCGAGCGGAACCGCAGCCGGTTTATCGCAGAGGCCGTCGAGCGCGAGCTCACGCGGCGCCGCCGCGAGGCGCTTCTCAACTCCGTTCAGAATCCGCATCCCGAGACAGTCGAGTTCGCTGATGCTGGCCTGAGCGACTGGGCTGCGGAACTGCCCGACGATGACGGGCTCGTGGATCCACACGGGGGAACTCCGGTTCGCTGGGTTGAAGGGAAGGGATGGGTGGAGGCCTCCGCATGACTCCCGATCGCGGCACGGTAATCCTGGTCGAGCTCGATCCAACCGTCGGTCATGAGCAGCGAGGCGCGCGACCCTGCATCGCCGTGAGCGATCCGGCGGTCAACGCGGATCAGCGCTTTCCTGTCATTGCGGTCGTCCCCGTCACGGGCACTCTGGGCGCAGGCGCACTCTATCCCGCGCTGTCAGCCGGCACGAGTGGGCTGACCAAGACATCCTGCGCACTCATCGACCACCTGCGATCAATAGACAAACGCCGCGTGCGCAGGATCTTCGGACAGGTGTCGCCGAGCGAAATGACGGCAATCGACCAGGGTCTGCAGCTGTTTCTTGGTCTATGACCCAAGGCTCCCGGTTGTTGGCTCCGTGGCGCAGCCGCGCGTGACATTGCGCGAGGCGACCGCGGTTGTCGCCGCTTCATTGCTGCTGGCCGTGGTCATGACGTGGCCAGTCGCGCCGAAGATGCATCGCGGCGCGCGCGTGGACAGCACCGATGCCATGTACGCGATGTGGAACGTGGCGTGGGTCGCGCGTGCTGTCACCACGAACCCGGCCGGCCTGTTCGACGCCAACATTTTTCATCCCCACAAAGGCACGCTGGCGTACTCGGAGGGCAACATCGGCGCCGGCGTCCTGGGCGCACCGGCATGGCTGGCGAGCCGCAATGTTTATACGACCTACAACAGCGTCGTACTTGCCGGATTCATGCTGTCGTTCATCTGCACGTATGCGTTGACGCGGCGCCTCACCGGCAGCCGGACGGCGGCGGCGGCGGCCGCCATCGCGTTCGCGTACGCGCCGTACGTGTACGCGCGGCTGCCGCACATCCAGCTGCAGATGACGTTTGGCATGCCGCTGGCGCTGCTGGCGTTTCATCGTGCGGTAGATCGTCCTGGCTGGCGGAGCGGCGTGGTCCTGGGCGTGGCGCTGGCGATCGCGGCGCTCTCCTCGGCTTACTACGGCGTGCTGATCGGTCTGGCGATCGGTGCCGGCGCTGTTTTCTACGGCGTACGTTTCCGTCTCTGGAGAACGCGGCAGTATTGGATCGCGATGGCCGTCGCGGTCGCCGTGCTCGCCGCGATCCTTCTTCCATTCTTCCTGCCGTACCTGACCATCCGGGAGCAGGGCTTCGAGCGGACGCTCGACGATGCGCGCCGGTATGGCGTCAATTGGTGGGGATGGCTCGCGTCTCCGGTGCGGACCCACGGCTGGCTGCTCAATCCGGATTTCAGAGGCGTCGCGTTCCCAGGAATCACGCGCGTCATCGGCGGCCTTGCCGGACTCGGCATCGTGCTGTTCTCGGCGCGGCATGCGGCTGGCATCCGCAACGGCCGCGCGCACGCGGCGTTCTACCTGCTCGTGCTGATCCTGACGTTCTGGACCTCATTCGGTCCCCAGGCGGGACTGTACACGGTGCTTCACAACACCTTCCCCGTCTTCTTCGCATTTCTTCGGGCCGTCGAACGCTTCGCCATTCTGGTGACACTGGCGTTGTGCGTAGGGCTGGCGTTCAGCGTAAAGCTGATGCAGGAGCGCTGGCAGCGGTCGGGCGGACGGGCCGCAACGCAGCGAATCGGCGCCGCCCTGTTGTTCGGCCTGATCGTCGCCGATTCATGGGTTGCGCCGTTGTACTACCCCGACGCGCTGCCGGTTCCGCGTGTGTACCACGCACTTGCGCGCGCGCCGCGAGAAGCCGTTGCGGAGTTTCCATTCTTCTACCGAAGCATCGATCTCAACCGGCACGGTCAATACATGCTGTTCTCGACGTACCACTGGCAGCCCTTGATCAACGGCTACAGCGATCACTATCCGAAAGACTTCATCGACATGCTGGATGTGGTGAAGGATTTTCCGACCGATCCGCGCAGCTTCAGTCTTCTGCGCGATCGCGGCGCGCGATATGTGGTGCTGCATCTCAACTGGTACCATCACGAGCGCCGGCCGGAAATCGAACAGGGTCTGGCGCACTATGTCTCTCAGGGTGTGCTGCGATTCCTGGACCGCGACAGGAGAGTCGACGAGCAGGGGGAAGAGGTCTTCGAGGTCGTGCTGTACGAGATCCGCAGGTACCCCGAACTATAGAACCGTTTGACGTTATAACGTCAAAACGTTAAACTCCAGCCATGGGAGACCTGAAGCGCGCGACCGTTTATTTCGACCAGGGGCTGCACAAGGCCCTTCGGGTCAAGGCGGCGCAGACCGATTACACCCTCTCAGATCTCGTCAACGCGGCCGTGCGGCGCAGCCTTGCCGAAGACGCCGACGATCTGGCCTCGTTTGAAGAACGGGGCAGGGAGCCGAACCTGGCGTTCGAAGGCGTCCTCAAAGACCTGAAGCGGCGTGGCAAGCTATAGGCTGCTCATCAAGCCATCCGCCGCGAGCGAGCTCGACGATCTGCCGTTGAAGGATCGGAAGCGGGTGATCGCAAAAATACAGCGCCTGGGTTCCGACCCCCGACCCGCGGGAGCAGAAAAATTATCCGGCCAGGAAAAGTACCGCCTGCGTCAGGGCGACTATCGGGTGCTGTACGCCATCGACGATCCGGGGGCGACCGTGGTCGTCGTGCGAATCGCGCACCGGCGCGAGGCGTACCGGTGATGTCAGGCGACTGAGCGGCCGCCGCTGTTCTACCGCACCGACGACAGCGTCAGCGTGAACGACCCCACCGGCAGCCCGGCCTCTATCTTCACCGGCAGCCGGCGCGCGTCGTTCGAGAACCACACCGCCATGCCGCGCGCGGCCGGCTTGCCGTCCTGATCGATGGCGTTGATCGTGACCTTCCATGCCTGGAACGTGCCCGCGTCGGTCCGCACGGTCTCGGGCGGGCCATAGTGCAGCGTGACGCGATAGACATCGCCCCCCGAGGTCACCGGCATCCGCAGCAGGTCGGGCGCCTTGAACGGCAGCGTGCGCAAGACATAGATCGCCGACAGCACGTCCTGCGTGAAGGGCTGCACCGCGAGCTGACGTGTGTTCACCGTGGACGTGCGTACTTCGTAGTCGGCCGTACGTCCGGCGCCCTTGAAATGCGTGGTCTTGATCCGTGTACGCCTGCCTTCCTTCGAAAACACCGATGCCGTAATCGGCAGCAGGCTGCGCGTGTCGAGATGCGTCTCGGCCTTGTAGTAAAGGTCGTAGAGTGCCGTCAGAATCGAGGCCGGCTTGCCTTCGGCGACCAGCACAAAGGCGGCCCGGTTGGCGCCGAGCGGACGACGCTCCTGCACGCGCATCACGGCAGTGCCGGCCGTGAAATAGGTAGACCATCCAACGTTGTATGTCAGCGTTTCCCCTGGAGCAAACGGCACCTTCATTTCGGGCTTCGGTGCCTGAGCCGCAGGGCTGGCAGCAGGCTTCGCGGGTTCCCGCCGCTCAGCCGCGATCGTGACCGCCGCGGCCACCGCTACCATTGATGACGCACAGAGCGCGGATGTGACAAACCTCATGTCTATTAAAGACGGTAACACGGCGCCGACGGACTGTCTCCAGGGCGCAGATTCATTGACTGCCTTTGCGCCGTTCCGATAGCATTACTTGTTTATATGGGCAGTTGGCTGCCAATTCTGATCATGCTCGGACTCGGCGTCGCGTTCGCGGCCGGGAACGTCGCCCTGTCCCAGTTTCTTGGTCCCAGCAAGCCCACACCCGAAAAGCTGGCGGCGTATGAGTGCGGCATGCCGCCGGTGGGCGACGCGCGCGAGCGCCAGTCGGTGAAGTTCTATCTCGTCGCGATGATTTTCCTGCTCTTCGACATCGAGGTGGCGTTCCTCTATCCCTGGGCGATGGCGCTCGGCGATCTGCGGTGGGACGGCTTCCTGCAGATTCTCGTGTTCTTCGCCTTGCTGTTTTCCGGCTACGTGTATGTCTGGCGCAAAGGCGTCTTCGACTGGGGCGCTTCCACATGAGTCACGATTTCCACGAGCTCCCGGTCATGACCACGTCGGTCGAAAAGATGGTGCAGTGGGCACGCCGCTCGGCCATCTGGCCGGTGACGTTCGGCCTCGCCTGCTGCGCGATCGAGATGATGGCCATGAGCTGCGGCCGCTACGACATCGCGCGCTTCGGCGCGGAAGTCTTCCGCGGCTCGCCGCGCCAGGCCGATCTGATGATTGTCGCAGGACGCCTCTCGCGAAAGATGGCTCCCGTGCTGCGCCGCATCTATGACCAGATGCCCGAACCGAAATGGGTCATCTCGATGGGCGCGTGCGCGTCGGTCGGCGGTGTCTTCGACAACTACGCCATCGTCCAGGGCGTCGACGAGATCGTGCCGGTCGACGTGTTCGTGCCCGGCTGCCCGCCGCGCCCAGAGTCGCTCATCTACGGGATCGTCCAGCTGCAGAAGAAGATTGATAGGCAGCGGATGAGCGCTTGAAGAAACTGAAAACTCAAAACTTCGAACTGAAAACTTCAAACTGAAAACTTCGAACTGAAAACTTCAAACTTCACACTCCAAACTGACGATGGGACTTTCGATTATCGATGCGCTGGCGACAGCGGTGCCGGGCGCCAAGGCGCAGGTGGTGCCTTCGGTCGACATGGAGACCATCCTCGTCGACCGCGCCGCAATCGTCGATGTCTGCCGGTTTCTGCGCGACGATGCGGCGTTGCAGTTCGGGTTTCTATCGGACGTGATTGGCGTCGACCTGCTGCCCGAGGAGCCGCGCTACGAGATCGTCTATCTGCTCGCATGCCTCGGCGACGCGTTCATGACGCCCGGCAACACGACGGCCGCGCCGGCGAGGCGGCTGCGGCTCAAGACGAAAGTGCCGGGCGATCTCCCGCGCGTGTCGACCGTGTCGAGCATCTGGAAGTCGGCCGGCTGGCCCGAGCGCGAGATCTTCGATCTGTTCGGCGTCGCCTTCGACAATCATCCCGATCTGCGCCGCATCCTGATGACCGACGACTGGGAAGGCCATCCGCTTCGCAAGGACTATCCCGTGCAGATTCGCAAGAGCGGGCATATCCCGTGGGAGGTCGATCTGACCCCGGAGCAGTTCGCCGCCAATATCGCGGCGGCGCGCAAGCAGGCCGACAGAGCAGCGGGGAAGGGAGAACACGGAAACTGAAAACTGGAAACTTCAAACTCCAAACTCCAAACTCCAAACTTCAAACTCCAAACTTCAAACTGAAGCGAGTTTAGAGTTTAGAGTTTAGAGTTTAGAGTTTAGAGTTTAGAGTTTTAAGTTTAAAGTTTCCGGCGAGCATATGGCCGAACTGCGAGCCGAGACCATTACCGTCAACATGGGGCCGCAGCACCCCAGCACGCACGGCGTGCTGAATCTGGTGCTGACGCTCGACGGCGAGACGATCGTGACGGCCGAGCCAACAATCGGCTTTCTGCATACCGGCATCGAGAAGACCTGCGAGCAGAAGAAGTGGCAGCAGGTGATTCCGCTCGTGGAGCGGATGGATTATCTGGGTCCGCAGTCCAACAGCCTGGCGTTCTGCCTGTCGGTCGAGAAGCTGCTGGGCCTCGAGATGCCGGATCGCGTGACGTGGATCCGGGTCCTGATCGCCGAGCTGCAGCGTCTCAGCAGCCATCTGGTGTGGATGGGCACGCACGCGATGGAAGTCGGCGCGATCACCGTGATGCTGTACGCGTTCCGCGAGCGCGAGCAGCTGCTCAACATCAACGAGATGATCGCCGGCTTCCGGATGTTCCCAAGCTACATCCGCATCGGCGGCCTGCGCGAGGATCTGCCGCGCGGGTTCAAAGAGACCGTTACGGAGTTTCTCAACGCGTTCGGTCCGAAGCTCGACGACTACGAAAAGCTGCTGACCGCAAACCCGATCTGGCTGAAGCGCACGAAGGGCGTCGGCAAGCTGTCGAAGGAAGACACGATCGCGTGGGCGCTCGTCGGTCCCATCGCGCGCGCCGTCGGCATTCCCTATGACGTGCGCAAGACCTTTCCGTATCTCACGTACGACACGTTCGACTTCGAGGTGCCCGTCGCATCGGAAGGGGACGTCTACGATCGCTATCTCGTGAGGATGGCCGAGATGCGCCAGAGCATGCGCATCTGCCGCCAGGCGCTCGAGCGCATCAGTCCGACCGGCGTCTTCGACTGTGGCGATTTCCGCATCGTGCCGCCGCCGAAGGATCGCGTCTACACCGAGATGGAAGCGCTCATCCAGCACTTCCTGCTCTACTCGCAGGGTTTCACCGTGCCGAAGGGCGAAGCGTATGTGCCGGTCGAAGGGCCCCGCGGCGAGCACGGTTTCTACATCGTCTCGGACGGATCCAACCGCCCGGCGCGCGTCAAATCGCGCGCACCGTCGTTCTATGCCGTCCAGGCGCTCGAAAAAATGATCGTCGGCGGCCTGATCGCCGACGTCATCGCGGTAATCGGCTCGACCGACGTCGTCATGGGAGATGTGGACAGATGAGCGCGAGCGCTCGATGCTCGGGGCTTGGTCCGGTATTCCTCAGCGCCGCCGGGGCGAGTCGCGCCAAAGAGCGGTCGCTCCGACGTCCTTTTTACGGCGTCGCTTCGGAACACCGGACACCGCCCCTGCGCATGGATCGCATGAAAGCCGACCACGCATGAGTTTCCACCCATTAATGGATTACGGCGCCGGGCATCACAAGTCCGAGCGCGCCGTGCCGGAAGACGGTCCTGCATTCGCATTCACGCCTGAGCGGCGCGCGCGGCTCGAGCAGATCGCGGCGCAGTATCCACCCGAGTACCGCCGATCGGCCATGCTCGCGGCGCTGTACCTGGCGCAGGAGCAGCAGGGCTGGATCACCGGCAATGCGATGGCGCACGTCGCCGAAGTGATCGGCTGCTCGCGCGCCGAAGTCGAAGAGAACGTCGCGTTCTACACGATGTTCTACACGCGGCCGGTCGGCCGCAACGTGCTGCAGGTCTGCCGCACGCTCTCATGCGCGTTGAACGGCGCCGGGCGTCTGACCGCGGCGCTCTGCGAGAAGCTGAACGTCAAGCCAGGAGAAGTCGACGCCACCGGTGATTTCACGGTGATCGAGGTCGAGTGTCTCGGCGCCTGCGATCGCGCGCCGGTCGTGATGGTCAACGACGACTGGCACGAGCGCGCGCGCCCTGAAGACGCCGGAGAGCTGATCGAAGGCATTCGCGCCCGCGGCGGCGCGGCGCTCAGTGGCTGCTACCTCGACATCGAGAAGAAGCTCACCGCCGGCGCCGATCCCGAGCTGCACGCGCGCAGCGGCGCAGGAGGCAAGGGCTGATGCAGCCAATCCTCACCCCGTTCATCAACGAGCGCGACAGCTACACGCTCGACTTCTATCTGAAGCGCCAGGACGGCTATCAGGCCCTCGAGAAGGCGATCGGCATGGCGCCCGCCGACGTGATCGAAGAGGTCAAGAAGTCAGGGCTGCGGGGCCGCGGCGGCGCCGGGTTTCCGACCGGCATGAAGTGGCAGTTCGTGCAGAAAGACTCGCCGAAGCCGAAATACATCTGCTGCAACGCCGACGAGAGCGAGCCGGGCACGTTCAAGGATCACGTGCTGATGGAGCGCAATCCGCACCTGCTCATCGAGGGCTGCCTGATTGCGTGCCATGCGATTGGCGCGAAGGCCGCCTACATCTATATCCGCGGCGAGTTCTATCACGTGCAGCGCCGGCTCGAGGCCGAGATCGACGCGGCGCGCAAGGCCGGATACATCGGCCGGAACATCATGGGCACCGGCTTCGACTGCGAAGTGCATATCTTCCGCGGCGCCGGCGCGTATGAGGCGGGCGAAGAGACGGCGCTCATCGAATCGCTCGAAGGGAAGCGCGCGCAGCCACGCATCAAGCCGCCGTTTCCCGCCGTCGCCGGTCTCTGGCAAAGTCCCAGCGCCGTCAACAACGTCGAGACCCTCTGCAACGTCCCCTTCATCGTCCGCAACGGCGCGGCCGCATTTGCCGCCCTCGGCCCGGAAAAGAACGGTGGACCGAAGTTGTTCTGCGTCAGCGGCCACGTCGAGCGTCCAGGCACGTACGAGACGACGATGAGCACGACGCTGAGGGAGTTGATCTACGACCCGAAGTTCGGCGGCGGCATTCCCGGCGGACGCAAACTGAAATGTGTGATTCCCGGCGGCTCGTCCGTGCCGGTGCTGCTGCCCGATCAACTCGATATTCCCGCCAGCTTCGACGGCGTGGCCGCGGCCGGCTCGATGCTCGGTTCGGCTGGAATCATCGTGATGGACGACACCACCTGCATGGTGTGGGCGGCCGAGAATCTGCTGCACTTCTATCAACACGAGTCGTGCGGCAAGTGCACGCCGTGCCGTGAAGGCACCGACTGGCTGCTCAAGCTGCTCGAGAAGGTGGAGCACGGCGAAGGCCAGATGGAAGACATCGAGCTGCTGATGAGCGTCGGCAACAACATCGCCGGCAAGACGCTCTGCGCGTTCGGCGACGCCGCGGCCACGCCGGTGCTGACAACCATCACGACGTTCCGGCACGAGTACGAAGAGCACGTAAGACGCGGTGGCTGCCCGTACCCTGCTGACTGGCGCATGAACGCGAAACTTGAAACTCAAAACTCGAAACTCAAAACTCGAGACGGAGTTGGAGCGTGAAGTTTAGAGTTTTGAGTTCTAAGTTCTAAGTTTTCAGTTGACATGAATCCCACCGTCATCGCCCACCTGCTCCTCATCGGCTTCGTGTTCTTCATGCTGCAGATCACCGCGGCCGTGCTCGTGTACATGGAGCGCAAGGTCGCGGCCTTGATCCAGCAGCGATACGGCCCGTGGCGCGTCGGGCCGCGCGGCCTGCTGCAGCCGCTCGCCGACATCATCAAACTGATCATGAAGGAAGAGCTGCGGCCCAAGGGGGCCGACCGGTGGCTCTTCTACCTGGCACCGGTGCTGTCGGCCGTCGCGGCATTCGCGGCGTTCGCGGTCGTGCCGTTCGGCTCCGAAACCTATTTGTTCGGTCTGCTCGACGAGCCGCTTCGTCTCGAGGTCACCGACGTCAACGTCGCCATGCTCGTGATCTTCGCGATCACGTCGATGGGCGTCTACGGCATCGTGCTCGCGGGTTGGGCTTCCAACAGCAAGTACTCACTGCTCGGCGGCCTGCGTTCGTCAGCGCAGATGATCAGTTACGAGCTCTCTTACGGCCTCGGCCTTGCGGCCGTGGTCGTCATGGCCGGCTCGCTCTCACTACGTGAGATCGTCAACGACCAGGGCGGCTACTGGTTCTCTGTCATTCCGAAGTGGTACATCTTCATCCAGCCGGTCGGGTTCCTCGTGTACATGATTGCCGGCGTGGCGGAGACGAACCGCGCGCCGTTCGATTTTCCTGAAGCGGAGCAGGAGCTGGTCGCCGGGTACCACACCGAGTACAGCTCGATGAGCTTCGCGCTGTTTTTCCTGGCCGAGTACGTCAACATGGCGACCGTGTCAGCGGTGGCGGTCAGCCTGTTTCTCGGCGGCTGGCATGGCCCCTTCCTGCCCGAGTGGCTCGGATGGATCTGGTTCCTGGTCAAAGTCTTCGCCCTCCTCTTTTTTTATATCTGGATGCGGTGGACGCTGCCGCGGTATCGCTACGACCAGCTGATGGAATTCGGCTGGAAGTATCTGCTCCCGATTGCAACAGTGAACCTGCTGGCGACGGCGGCTCTCACGATCTGGATGGGGTGGTAGAACGATGGACCTGATTCTCTTCTACATCTTCGGGGCCATCGCCGTGCTGGCGTCGCTGCTGGTCGTCGGGCAGCGGCATCCGATGTACAGCGTGCTGCTGCTGATCGTGTCGTTCGGTGCGCTGGCGGCGCTCTACATCATGCTCGACGCGCCGTTCGTGGCGGTCACACAGATCATCATCTATGCGGGCGCCATCATGGTGCTCTTCCTCTTCGTGGTCATGCTGCTCAACGCGCATCGGGAGGACGATGCACTGGCGCCGCCGCCGCCGATGTTTGGCGGTCCCGGCCCGCGGTGGATTGGCGCGGGACTCTCGGTGCTGCTGGTGGCGGAGCTCGGATGGGCGCTGGCGCGCATTGAGCCGGCGCTCTTCGATGAAGATGCCGGCGACATCGAGTCGGTGCGCGAGATCGGCCGCCGCCTCTTCACCGACTATGCCTTTGCGTTCGAGGCCACCTCGCTGCTGATTCTCGTGGCGATGGTCGGCGCGGTGATTCTGGCGGGGAAGCGAGGAGACCGGTAATGCCGACACTGAACCACTACCTGCTGCTGTCGGGCGTGCTGTTTGCCATCGGCACGTCGGGCGTGTTCCTGCGCCGCAACCTGATCACGATGCTGCTGTCGATCGAGATCATGCTCAACGCCGTGAACCTCACGTTCGTCGCGCTCGGGCGTTTTCAGGGACGCGTCGACGGGCAGATCATCACGTTCTTCGTCATGACCGTGGCCGCCGCCGAGGCCGCCGTCGGCCTGGCCATCGTGATTGCGCTTTTCAGGCATCGCGAAACGCTCAGTCCCGACGCCTACACGTCGCTCAAGTGGTGATCGCGTGCTGCTGCTGATACCCGGCCTCCCGTTTCTCGGCTTTCTGATCAACGCCTTCGTCGGCCGCAGGCTGTCGCGCGGCGTGTCGGGCGCGATTGCCTCGGGCGTGATGCTCGCGGCGTTCGCTGTCTCGATTGGCGTGGTGATGCAGATGCTGGGACAGCCGGCCGATCCCGGCTCGGGCGGCTTGCGAGCGATTGAGCAGCGCGTGTTCACGTGGATCGCATCTGCCGATCTGTTCGTGCCGTTTTCGCTGCGTGTCGATCCGTTGTCGGCGCTGATGATTCTGGTGGTCACCGGCATCGGGTCGCTGATTCACATCTACTCGACGGCCTACATGCACGACGAGCCGCCGGGAGAATACGCGCGCTATTTCTCGTACCTGAATCTTTTCGCGTCGTTCATGCTGATCCTCGTGCTCGGCGCGAGCTTCCCGGTGATGTTCGTCGGCTGGGAAGGCGTGGGGCTCTGCTCGTATCTGCTGATCGGCTTCTGGTTCCGCAAGAAATCAGCCTCTGACGCCGGCAAAAAAGCCTTCATCGTCAACCGCATCGGCGACTTCGGCTTCATTCTGGGCATGCTGCTGATCTTCGTGACGTTCAACACGCTGAACTTCCAGGAAGTGAACTCGCTCGCGGCCGCATGGCCCAGAGAGCATGGTTTCGGCGTGCTCACCATCGCAACGCTGCTGCTGTTTGTCGGCGCCACCGGCAAGTCGGCGCAGATTCCGCTCTACACGTGGCTGCCCGACGCCATGGAAGGCCCGACGCCAGTCTCTGCGCTCATTCATGCCGCCACGATGGTGACGGCGGGTGTGTACATGATCGGCCGCAACGCCGTGCTGTTCGGCCAGGCGGAGATCACGATGCAGGTCGTGGCGGTGATCGGCATTGCGACGGCATTGATGGCCGGCACCATCGCGCTGGTGCAGAACGACATCAAGCGCGTGCTGGCGTACTCGACGGTGTCGCAGCTCGGCTACATGTTCGTCGCGATGGGCGCCGGCGCGTTTGCGGCCGGCATCTTCCATCTTTATACCCACGCCTTTTTCAAGGCGCTGCTGTTCCTGGGATCGGGCGCGGTGATTCATGCGCTGGCAGGGGAGCAGGACATCCGCAACATGGGCGGCCTCAAAAAGAAGCTGCCGATCACGTACTGGACGTTCCTGATCGGCACGCTGGCCATCGCGGGCGTCCCGCTCCTGTCAGGCTTCTTCTCGAAGGACGAGATTCTGTGGAAGACGTATTCCGGCGGCCACTACGGCATCTGGATCGTCGGGATGATCACGTCGCTGCTGACCGCGGTCTACATGTTTCGGCTGGTGTTCCTGACGTTCCATGGAGAGAGCCGGAATGAAGGTGCCCACCACGGCGAGCCGCATGATGCACCTCGCGCCATGGCGATTCCCCTGATCGTGCTGGCGATTGGATCGATCCTCGCCGGGTACCTCGGCATTCCGCACGCGCTCGGCGGCCACAACTGGATTCACGGCTTCCTCGACCCGTCATTCACGCTCGGGGCCGTGCATGAGGCCGAAGCGCACGCCGACACGTCGATGGAACTGATGCTGATGGTGCTGTCGTCGCTGGTCGCCTTTGCCGGCATCGGCATCGCGGCGTTCCTCTTTCTGAAGGGGCGTCCCCGCCACGCCGAAGCGCCAGGCGCGCAGGCGGGAATTCCAGCGCGAAGCGCGAAGGCGGGCGCGCTTCACACGCTGTTGCTGAACAAGTACTACGTCGACGAGCTGTACGACGCGGTCATCGTGCGGCCCGTGCATGCCGTCTCTTCGGCCGTGCTGTGGAAAGGCGTCGATGTGCGCCTCATCGATGGCGCGGTCAACGGCACCGGCCTGCTGGTTCGCGCGAGCAGCAGCACGCTGCGGCGCGTGCAGACAGGTTCTGTCCGCGCCTACGCCATGGCGACCTTTGCCGGCGTCATCGCGATGCTGGGGTATTACTTATGGAGATCTTGAGAAACTTAAAACTTGAAACTGAAAACTTAGAACTTGGAAAGTTCTGAGTTTTCAGTTTTGAGTTCTGAGTTAACTGAGTTCACATGTTATTGACTCTAACCGTTCTCATTCCGCTGGCGGGCGCGCTGCTGGTGCTGCTGGCCGGACGCGGCGACGGCCGCGAGCGCATCGCGCAGTGGATCGCGCTCGGCGCGTCGCTCGCGACGCTCGCGCTGACGCTGGCGCTCTGGTACTGGTTCGATCCCTCGAGCGCCGACTATCAGTTCATCGAGCGATACGAGTGGATGCCGGCCTTCGGCATCTGGTATCACATCGGCCTGGACGGCATCAGCCTGATGCTCGTCGTGCTCACGGCGTTCCTCACGCCGATCGCGCTCCTGTCGTCGTGGGAATCGGTGCACAAGAAGGTGATGGCCTTCACGTTCTTCATCCTGCTGCTCGAAGCGGCGATGATCGGCGTCTTTCTCGCCGTCGACCTGTTCCTCTTCTACGTCTTCTGGGACGCGATGCTCATCCCGATGTACTTCCTCATCGGCGTGTGGGGCTACGACCGCCGCATTTATGCGGCGATCAAGTTCATGCTCTATACGATGGCGGGCAGCATCCTGATGCTGCTCGCGATCATCGGCCTGGCGTACTCCTTCGCCGAGGTCGCCGGCGCGCCGAGCTTCAACCTGCTCGATCTCTATTCGCTCGAGCTGCCCGAGACGATGCAGTACTGGTTCTTCCTGGCGTTTGCGCTGGCCTTCGCCATCAAAGTGCCGCTGTTCCCATTCCACACCTGGCTGCCCGATGCGCACGTCGAGGCGCCCACCGCCGGCTCGGTGATTCTGGCGGGCGTGCTGCTGAAGATGGGCACGTACGGATTCATCCGTTTCGCGTTCCCGCTGTTTCCCCTCGCCGCCGCGGCGTTCGCGCCCTGGCTCGCCGTCCTGGCGGTCATCGGCATCGTCTATGGCGCGCTGGTGGCGATGGTGCAGCCCGACATGAAGAAGCTCGTGGCGTACTCGTCGGTGAGCCACATGGGCATCGTCGTGCTGGGCATTGCGGCGATGAACACACACGGCATGCAGGGCGCGATGTTCCAGATGCTCGCGCACGGCGTGAGCACCGGCGGGCTGTTCCTGATTGTCGGCATGCTGTCGGACCGGCGGCATACGCGATTGATTTCGGAGTACGGCGGCTTGAAAGCCGTGATGCCGAAGCTCGTGGCGGCGTTCCTGCTGATTACGCTGGCCTCGATCGGCCTGCCGGGCTTGAACGGCTTCATCGGCGAGTTCCTCTCGCTGCTCGGCGCGTTCCGCTATGACTGGCGCTTCGCCGCGGTGGCCGCCACCGGCGTGATTCTGTCGGCCGTCTACATGCTCTGGATGTTCCAGCGCGTCAACTACGGCGACATCACGAACGAGAAGAATCGCCGGCTTCCGGATCTTTCGCTGCGCGAGTGGTTCGTGATTGGGCCGATCGTGGCGATGGCCATCTTCATGGGCGTGTTTCCGAACGTCTTTCTGAAGCCAATGGCGCCGGCCCT
>JBBDWL010000036.1:15762-31750 GCA_040902895.1 Vicinamibacterales bacterium
ACCAGCAGGGAGTCGGCGGAATGAACGAGTTCGCCGCCCTCACGCCGATCATCACGCTGACGCTGGCCGCCGTTGGCGTCATGCTCGCCGAAGCGTTCCGGCCGAAAGGCGAGCGCATGCCGATGGAGCTGCTGGCGCTCATCGGATTCGGCGGCGCGCTCGTCTCGTCGGTGTTCCTCTGGGATCACGACGCCGTCGGCTTCCGCGTGATCCGCGCCGACAACTTCGCGCTCTTCTTCAACGTCGTGATCTGCATCGCCGGGCTGCTGACGGTCATGCTCTCGTCGGGCGCCGCGGAGCGCGACAACCTTCCGCTCGGCGAGTACTACACGCTGATGCTGTTTGCGGCCGCGGGCATGGTGATGATGGCCGGCGCCGTTGACCTGCTCGTCATGTTCATCGCGCTCGAAGTGATGTCGCTGGGCGTGTACGTGTTGACCGGCATCCGCCGCGACAATGCGGCGGGGTCCGAGGCGGCATTCAAGTACTTCCTGCTCGGCGCCTTCTCGAGCGCGTTCTTCCTCTACGGCATCGCGTTCGCGTTCGGCATTGCCGGATCCCCGCTGCCCATCGAGCTGTCTGCCGCGCCCACCGAAATGTCTGCGTTCAATCCCGTTGGCACGGACCTGGAGCGGCTCCGCGAGGCGATCGCCGCGAAGGCGCAGGAGCCGACCGTCCTGATGATTCTCGCGATGGTGTTCCTGCTGGTCGGGTTTGCCTTCAAGGTCTCGCTCGTGCCGTTCCACATGTGGACGCCCGACGCGTATCAGGGCGCCCCTATCCTGGTCACCGGCTTCATGTCGACCGGCGTGAAGGCGGCGGCGTTCGCGGCCTTCGCGCGCGTCTTTCTCTCGGCGTTCGAACCGATGCAGGACTACTGGATTCCGGTGCTCTCGGTGGTGGCCCTGCTGACGATGATTCTGGGCACGGTGGCAGGAGTGCTGCAGTCGAGCGTCAAGCGCATGCTCGCGTATTCGAGCATCGCGCACGCCGGCTACATCCTCCTGGGGATCATCGCCGTGAGCGATGTCGGCAAAGCCTCGGTGCTCTTCTACGTGCTGGCCTATTCGGTGACCAACCTCGGCGCGTTCGGCGTGATGGCCGCGCTCAGCACGTCGGAGCGTGAGTTCGACGACATCCGCGAGTTCAACGGCCTCTGGCACCGGCGGCCGGGCATGGCCGGGCTCATGACGGTGTTCCTGCTGTCGCTCGGCGGCTTCCCGCCGCTGGCTGGATTCGTCGCGAAGTGGTACGTGTTCGGCGCCGCCATGCAGACCGAGCATTACGCGCTCGCCATCGTCGGCGTCCTCAGCAGCGTGGTCGCGGTGTTCTATTACCTGCGGATCGTGGTGGCGATGTACATGACGGAAGAGCGGACCGGCGTCCATACCGCGGCACTGCCGCGTGTGCCTGGCCTCGCGCTCGCCGGTCTCGCGCTCGCGCTCGTCGGCGTGCTGTATCTCGGGATTCTGCCCACTTGGGCCATCGACGCGGCAAGAGCGTCAATCGGGACGATTTTTTAGTACTTCCATCAGTACCGCGTCTTCATCCGGGCCGACCGTCCGCAGGTCGAGCAGCACCCGTCCGTCCTGAATGCGCGCAATCACCGGAGTGGGGGATGCGCGCAGCGCGGCTTCGAGCGCCGTCGCCGAGAGCGTTTTGTGCGTCAGCGCGATGAGCGACGTCGGCAGCTCCACGTCGGGCGCGCTGCCGCCGCCAATGGCGCTTTGTCCTTCGATGATTTCGGCGTCGAACGAGGGCGGCAGCGCAGCGACAACGCCCGCGGCGCGCGCGTCGATCTCCGCCGCCGTGAGCGCGATCATCCGCCAGATCGGCAGCTCTTCGGCGGCGCGGCCTGCCGCGTGCGCCTGCAGCGTCGCCTCGAGTGCGGCGCAGGCGAGCTTGTCGAGCCGCAGCGCGCGCATCAGGGGATGTCGTCGCACCTGATCGAGCAGATCGGCGCGGCCCGCGATGATGCCGGCCTGCGGCCCGCCCAGCAGCTTGTCACCGCTGAAGCTCACGACATCCGCGCCGGCGTCGAGGCTTTCGCGCGCCGACGGCTCGGCGGGGAAGCGCGCATCGGGCGCGAGCAGCCCGCTGCCAAGATCCTCGTACAGCGGCAGCTCGAACTGCCGCGCGATCGCCGTGAGCTCCGCGAGTGCGGGCCGCGCGGTAAAGCCTTCGATGCGGAAGTTGGATGGGTGCACGCGCAGGATCAGGCCCGTCCGATCGCTGATGGCGGCGGCATAATCCGAGGCGCGCGTCTTGTTGGTCGTGCCGACCTCGCGCAGGATCGCGCCCGACTGCGCCATGACGTCGGGCACGCGGAACCCGCCGCCAATCTCGACGAGCTCGCCGCGCGAGACGAGCACGTCCCGGCCCGCCGCCAGGGCCGTCAGCACGAGCAGTGTGGCCGCGGCGTTGTTGTTGACGGCGACGGCCGCCTCGGCGCCCGTGAGCTCTCGCAGCAGCGGCTCGGCATGCACGTCGCGCCGTCCGCGGGCTCCTGCCGCGATGTCGTACTCGACGCTGGCGTAGCCGGCGCCAACCGTGGCCATCCGCTCGAGCGCCGCATTGCTGACGGGCGCGCGGCCAAGATTGGTGTGAAGGATTACGCCGGTCGCATTGATGACGCGGCGCAGCGACGAGAGCGCTCTGGCCTCCAGGCGATTCAGCGCCAGCTCCGACAGGCGGCGCTCGATGTCCTGCTGTGCCGAGGGCGCGGATCCGCCGCGCATCTCATCGCGGACAACCGCCGCCGCCTCCCGCAGCGCCGCGACCACGGCGGGGCGGCCGTGCCGCTGAATCCAGGCGCGCGGTTCCATGGCGGCGAGCAGCGCGTCAATCGATGGAATGCGAACCAGACCAATCCTCCTGTCTCCTGTATTCTGTATCCTGTCTCCTGTGAGCGACGCACCCATTTATCGTCCTGCCGAGCGCTTCTGGCCGTACGCGGATCTCTCGGAGAACCCGTCTGACGAGGAGCTGGCCGCGCTCGATCCCGACCTGCGCGCGGCGCTGCTGGGCGCGCCGCCGCTGCCGTTCTCGCTCACCATCGTCTTTCCGCGCTTCGAAGGCGACGCATATGGCAGGGCAGTCGAGATTGCGCGCGCCTCGGCCGAGTATCGCGAGATGGGTGAGGGCCCCGGCTTCCGGCACCGCGCGCGCTTTTATCCTGGCGACGCCGCGCGCCTGCGCGACCTCTACGAGCTCGTCGACGGCGTAGAAGGCACGGAAGTCCTCATCGACGACCGACCCGTGCCGTATGCCCGCGAGCTCTGGATTCCGCTCGTGTGGTTCTTGCTGGCCTGACCTCCTTACTCGTCTGACTCCCCTACCTTCCCTTACAATGGCCTCCCCAGCCTGAAGATGAAGTGGCCCAAACTCCTGACGACGCGATCCGCAATCTGGCGAGCCTTTCAGGCGAGCTGAAGAAGCTCGAGACTGAGTACAACCAGTTCTTTTCGGGACGTCTGCCGCGGCCGCCGTGGGAAACGCGCACGCGCGTCGAATCGCTGATCCGGAAGTGGGACCGCGAGAGCTACCAGGCCTCGTCCATCGACAAGTTCAAATTCCAGACGCTGCAGGCGCGATATGCCACGTTCGCCGATCTGTGGGATCGCGGGCTGCGCGCGCGCGAGGAAGGACGCCCCGGCCCGTTCAACTGGGCGACCGGGACGCCCGCGCCGGCCAAGCCGGGCGCGCCCGCCATGCCGCACGTCGTGCATGTCACCGCGATTGCCGATCCGATGAAGGACATCGACAAGGTGCGCGAGCTGTACGAGTCGTTGATGGACGCGCGCCGAGACGCCGGCGATCAGACCGTGCCGTTCCATCGCTTTGTCGGCCTCGTGAAGGACCAGGTGCGCACGCTGCAGCAGAAGGGCAGTCCCGAGGTCGCCTTCCGCGTCGCCGTAACCGACGGCAAAGTCAGCTTCACCGCTAGAGGGTTGAAAGGCTGGACCGACGATTAAGTCGGTAATAATCGGGCGTCCATGTTGAAAAGGGCGCTCGGCCTGCCTGACGCCACGGCGATGGTCGTCGGCACCATCATCGGCGCGTCGATCTTCGTGCAGCCGTCGGAAATCAGCGCGCAGATGCCGACGCCGGGCGGCATCCTGCTCGTCTGGCTGGCGGCCGGCATCCTCACTCTCTTTGGCGCGCTGGCGTGCGCCGAACTTGCCTCGGCCTTTCCGCGCACCGGCGGCGTGTACGTGTATCTCACCGAAGCCTATTCGCCCGCCGCGGGATTCCTGTGGGGCTGGGCCATGTTCTGGAGCATGCACACCGGCATCATCGCGGCGATCGCGATGATCTTCGCGCGCTATGCCGCGGTGTTCGTGCCGATGGGCGACATGGGGCTCCGGCTCACCGCCGTGGGACTCATCCTCGTGCTGTCTGCCGTCAACATTCTCGGCGTCCGCTACGGCGGCCGCGTGCAGACCGCATTCACCGCGGCGAAAGTCAGCGCCATCCTGGTCATGATTGTCGCGGGACTGTTGCTGTCCCGTGACGCCTCTATTTACCATTTACAATCGCCGGCTTCCGAACCAGCCACGTTCAACGGCTTCGTGCTTGCGATGGCCGCGGGACTGTTCGCGTACGGCGGATGGCACATGGTGACGTTCACCGCGGGCGAGACGCGTGACGCGGCGTCGACGATTCCGCGCGCCCTGGTCGCGGGCGTGTTGGTCGTCACGGCGTGCTATGCGGGCCTGAACTTCGTGTATCTGCGCGTGCTGCCGCTCGGTGCGCTGCGCACGTCGACGCGCGTCGCGGCCGACGCCGCCGACGCGCTCATGGGTGCAGGCGGCGCGGGCCTGATGGCGGCGCTCGTCATGATCTCCACGTTCGGTGCGGTCAACGGCATCATCCTGAGCGGTCCGCGCGTGTATTACTCGATGGCGCACGACGGCCTGCTCTTTCGCTGGTTTGGCGAGGTGCATCCGCGGTTTCAGACGCCGCATCGCGCGCTGATCCTACAGGCGGTGTGGGCCTCGGCGCTCACCCTGACCGGCACCTATCGCGCGCTCTTCACGCGCGTGATCTACACCGAATGGATTTTCTTCGCGGCCATGGCGGGAGCGCTGTTCGTGCTGCGCCGCCGCGCCAATTACTCGCCGGCGTACCGCATCTGGGGATATCCCATCGTGCCGGCGGTATTCGCCATCGCCGCGCTGGTTGTCGTGGCCATTCAGGTCGCTGCCGATCCCCGCGACAGCGCGATTGGCCTGGGAATGGTCCTCGCCGGCCTGCCCGTGTATCTTCTGTGGCTACGAAAATGATCATTGACGTTCACAATCACTACTACCCGCCCGAGTACCTCGAGGCGCTCGGCCGGCTGCACAGCGCCATCAAGGTCACGTACGACGCCGACGGAAATCCGCTCGTGCATTACCCGGGCGACTACAACATTCTGGTCAGAGGGCATCGCGACATCGCGTATCGGAAAGGGGTCATCGATGCCGAAGGCGTCGACGTGCAGGTGGTCAGCCTGACCACGCCCGGCACGCACATCGAGACGCCTGAAACCGCGACGGCTCTTGCGGCCATCACCAACGATGCGTTCGCACGCGTGCGCGACGAGTATGGCGGCCGCTTCATTCCTCTCGCCACGCTGCCGCTCTGCGATCCGAAAGCCTCGGTCGCGGAGTTCGAGCGCGCAACCGGCTCCCTCCGTTTGCCGGGCGCCATGCTGTTCAGCAACGTCAATGGTGTCGGACTCGATGATGAGCGGTTCTGGCCCGTGTATGAGGCGGCCAACGATCGCGCCAGCGTGCTGATGATTCATCCGACCTATCCGGTCGGCGTCGAAGCCATGACGGAGTACTGGCTGATGCCTCTCAACGGGTTTCTGTTCGACACGACGCTCGCGGCGTCAAAGCTCGTGTTCAGCGGCGTCGTCAAACGCTACCCGCGCATCCGGTGGATTCTCGGGCATCTCGGCGGCACGATTCCATATCTGGCGGAGCGGCTCGATCGTGGATATCGCGCCTTCGCCGATTGCCGGACGCACATCGACGAACCTCCGACCGCGTATCTCAAACGGCATTTCTATTACGACACGGTGAATTTCGCGCAGGGTCCGCTCAAGCTCGCGATCGATTTCGCGGGCGCCGCTCATGTTCTTGCGGGCAGCGATTATCCGCACCAGATTGGCAGCATTCCATTGATGCTCGAGGCGATACGTGCGCTGCCGATTACCGAGGCGCAGCGCGATGGAATTCTTGGAGGGAACGCCAGCGCGCTGCTGGGAATTCAGAGTGGAAATTGAAAGTTGAAAATTGAAAGGTGAAAATTCAGGAACGAGGGGTGAGGCCGGCCCGGGAAGGCCCGGACCGGCCCTTGAGGTCTAGGAGGGTTTTGTGACGTTGCCGGCCTGCGGGCCCTTCGGACCGTCGACGATCTCGAACTCGACCGCCTGGCCTTCCTCCAGCGTCCGGAAGCCGTTCCCCTGGATCGCCGAGAAATGAACGAACACGTCACTGCCGCCTTCGCGCTCGATGAAACCGTAGCCCTTGGCGTTGTTGAACCACTTGACCTTACCTGTAATACGCATGTACTTGCCTCTGTCTTGCGGACGCCGGCGTCGCCGGCGCCAGATCACCCGAACCTCCGTTACGGATGCGTCCGGGCACAAAAAAGGCCGCGTATGCGGCCCTGAACGCGGCACAGCGTTACGAGTGCCGGTGCCATACTAGCCAGCGCCTTTCGGCGTGTCAATGAGAAGTAGACAGGAGCTGTCTCCTGTATCCTGTCTCCTGTCTACTGATCATGCGAGCGCTCCTCAGTGTCTCTGACAAGTCCGGCTTAATCCCTTTCGCATCGGCGCTTGCAAAGCTTGGCTGGGAGCTCGTCTCCACCGGCGGCACGTCACAGGCGCTGGCCGCTGCCGGCCTGCCGGTGACGAGCATCTCCGACATCACGAAATTTCCCGAGATGATGGACGGACGCGTCAAGACGCTGCACCCGGCCGTACACGGCGGCATCCTGGCGCGCCGCGATCGCCCTGACGATCTCGAGGCGATTGGCGCGCACGGCATCACGCCCATCGATCTCGTTGTCGTGAATCTGTATCCCTTTCAGGAAACGGCAAAGAAGGCGGGTGTCGTGTTCGATGAGCTGATTGAACACATCGACATCGGCGGGCCCTCGATGGTGCGATCGGCGGCGAAGAACTTTCGTGACGTACTGATCGTGGTGTCGCCGGCTGACTACGATCCGGTGCTGCAACAGCTGGCGCGGCCCGACGGCCCGTCGTTGGATTTCCGCTATCAGTTGATGCGCAAAGCGTTCATGCACACCGCGTTCTACGACAGCGCGATCGCGGCGGTGTTCATGCGCATTGATACACCCGGCGAAATTGGGGACGGGTCTGATTTTTCGGCTGAAGGTGCCCGAAAAATCAGACCCGTCCCCAATTTCGGCAAGCCGTTGCGGTACGGTGAAAACCCGCACCAGAAGGCATCCTGGACGGAGCGTCCCGATGGCGGGAAATGGACGGTCCACCAGGGCAAGGAGCTGTCGTACACAAACCTGCTCGACCTCGACGCGGCGATGCGCATTGTGCTGGAATTCACGGAGCCGGCGGCATCCGTCATCAAGCACACCAATCCGTGCGGCGCCGCGACCGGCGCGTCGATTTCGGCCGCGTATATGGCTGCGCGCGAGGCAGACTTGCTCTCGGCCTTCGGCGGCATCGTTGGCTTGAACCGGCCGATCGACGCGGAGGCCGCGACCGCGCTCACGTCAACCTTCATCGAAGCCGTGATCGCGCCGTCCATTGAGGATGGCGCGCGCGACATTCTGGCGGGGAAGACGAACATGCGGGTCATCACCACAGACTTCGCCGCCGCACGCACCGGCCCGTACGCCGAGGCAGGTGAGGCCCGCACAATTCTCGGCGGCATGCTCGAGCAGGAGGCCGATCGCGTCGACGAGGCTCGAGAGCCATGGCCGCCTTCGCCAGAGGCTTCGGCGCGCCAGGGCCTGTTCCCCAAGGTTGTTACTAAACGCTCGCCAACACCCGACGAATGGGAGGCGCTGCGCTTCGCCTGGCGCGTCTGCGCGCACGTGAAATCAAACGCCGTCATCTTCACCGCGCGCGACCGGACCCTCGCCATCGGCGCCGGCCAGATGAGCCGCGTCGACGCTGTCAACGTCGCCGTAGCCAAAGCCGACGACAGGCTGGCCGGATCGGTCGCGGCCTCCGACGCCTTCTTTCCCTTCCGTGACGGCCTCGACGCCATTGCCGCCGCCGGCGCCACGGCCGTCGTCCAGCCGGGCGGCTCGAAGCGCGACGATGAGGTGATTGCGGCGGCCGATGAGCAGGGCCTCGCAATGGTGTTCACGGGGCGCCGGCATTTCCGGCACTGATGCGGGCCCTCAGAATCCTGGTCGCCGCGTCCGCGGTGCTGCTGTTTCTGGGCCTGGGGACCTCGACGATCTGGGACGCGAACGAGGCGTACTATGTCGAGACGCCGCGGCAGATGGTGCAGTCGGGTGACTTCGTCAATCCCACCTTCAACGGGGCGCCGCGGTTCAACAAGCCGGTCCTCAGCTACTGGATCGTCGCCGGCTTCTATAAGGTGCTTGGCGTCTCGGTGTGGGCCGAGCGCGTGGCCATTGCGATCGGCGCCCTCGGCATCGCGGCAGCTGCTTTCGTAATTGCGCGGATCATCTGGTCGGTGCGGGCGGGATGGATCGCGGCGCTTGTGCTGCTGACGGCGCCTCGCGTCGTATTTTTCGCGCGGCGCATCTTCATCGACATCTACGTCACGCTGTTCATGAGCCTGGTGCTCATGTTCTTTGTGCTGGCCGAAGCCCGCCCCGTACACCGCCGCCGCTATTTGCTCTTGATGTACGTGGCTGCAGGACTTGGCGTGCTCACGAAAGGGCCGGTTGCGATCGCACTGCCGGCGATTGCCTTCCTCGTTTATCTGGCCATCGAGCGCCGCCTGGCCGACATCCGGCGCATGCACCTCGTGACCGGCGCGCTCATCGTCGCCGCCATCGTCACGCCCTGGTACGCGATGGTGTACGCGGAGCATGGCTGGCAGTACATCCGCGCGTTCTTCATTGGCGAGAATGTCGGACGGTTCTCGGAAACCGTGGGTCATCAGGACCGCCCGTTCTATTTCTATGTTCCGGTGCTGCTGACCGAACTGTTCCCGTGGTCTCTGTTTGTGCCGGTCGCGCTGGCGCACGCCGCGACGGTGGCGCGGTCCTCACTGCACCGCCTGCTTCTTTGCTGGATTGCCGTCATCGTGATCGCCTTCTCATTCTCGAGCACCAAGCAGGACTTGTACATCTTTCCGATCGTGGCCGCGCTCGCCGCGCTCATCGCGGGCCTGTTCGAGCAGGCCATGAATGGCGAGGAACGCGCGCGGCGCTGGACGCACTGGACGTGGCCGGTCGTCGCGGTGGCCATGCTCGCTTTGTGGATCCCACTCGGGCGGCTCTTCGGGGCTGCCTCCTCTGTGTATTTCATTCACGGCGCCAGGATCGCCGCCGTCCTCTTGCTGGCCGGCGCGTCTGCGGTGACCGTCTACTGGTTTCGTCGCCGCACGTTCGAGGCCCTCGTCACCCTTGGTCTGGCCTTCGCGGCTATCAACTACGTGCTCGTGCTCGTCGCACTGCCGTATTTCGAGCGCTTCAAGCCCGTAGCGCCGCTGTCGGCCACGGCGCTCGCGCGCAATCCCGGCGCGCACGTGGTGCAGTTCCGCACGCCGCTGCCGAGCATGGTCTGGTATCTGGGCAAACCTGTCGAAGAGGTGTACGACCTGCCGGTGCTGCGGCAGCGGCTCGCGCGTCCCGAAGAAACGCTCGTGCTGTTGAAGGAGCGCGATTACCCTGAGGTGCAGGCGCTGGCCCCGACCTGCATCGTCGATCGCAGGCCGCTGCTCGATGTGAAGCCGCGCGAAATCATGGCTGGGACGGCGCTGCCTCAGATGCTGCTGGTGTCGAATCGGTGCGCGAAAAATGGGGACGGGTCTTAATTATTCAGCCCGTCATGCAAACTGAATAATTAAGACCCGTCCCCATTTTTCGCGAACGGCAGCGTCAGGATCGCCAGCAGCAGAACGAGGAATTCAGAGTCGCCGAAGTTGTATTCGAAGAAGCCGGCGGTCACCATCGCCGCGAGCGCCGCGAGGCCGGCCGCCGCCAGCGACGATCGATCGCGCCTGACCATCGGCAGCAGCCCGCGCGCCGCCGCAATCACAAACCAGATCCAGAGCAGCAGCGCCGGGATGCCGCGCTCGGCCGCGATGTGGAGCGGCACGTTGTGGAGATGCTGCACCTCGATATCGACCGCATCGTCCTTTCGGTACTCGGGATAGACGTGCGCGACCATGTGAGGCCCGACGCCCGTCAGCGGATCCTCGTCAATCATGGCGATGCCCGCGCGTGCCATGGCGACGCGGTCGCGGTTGCTGAGATCGTTGAGGTCGAAGATCGAGTACGCGCGTTCGACGACCTCGCCTGGCGCAAATATGACGACAGCCGCCGCGGCAACCGGCAGCAGGGCAATGAGCCTGAAATCCCGCAGCAGCAGCAGGATTGCGACACCGACCAGCGCTCCGATGTACGCGTTGCGTGAAAGCGTGACCGCAAGCGCGACGAGCAGGGCCGGCATGATCAGCGCGGGCCAGATGCGGCGCCCTGGCTGATAGAGCAGGCGCGCAACGGTGGCGCAGACCAACAGCATCAGCACGCCGCTGTACGTCATGTAGTGGCTGAGCGTTCCCTGCGGTCTTCGCCCGAGGCCGCCGTAATCGAGCAGCGCGTACTGGAAGACCCCGACGAGCGCTACCGCCGCGCCCACGCTGATGATGACGTCGAGCGTGCGTCTCGCCAGGTCGCCGCCGAGCAGCCGCATGGCCATCGGCACGACGAGCAGCAGCAGCAGTTCCTTGTTGCCGCGCATGCTCTCGCCCGGATCGCGCGAGAAGACCGTCGCGATCAACGTCCACACGGCGTAGAGCAGGAGCGGCAGGAAGAAGTCCGGCACCGTCCAGGCCCAGGCCGCACGCGAGCGGATCAGGGTGACGAGCCAGCCGAGGGCGGCAAGTCCGAGCAGGACCTGGCCGGCGGCGATCGAAAACTGGATCGCGCCGAGCGCGGCAATCAGCGCGAACGCCGAGAGGCGCTCGGTCGTCACTGTTCGATTGTGGCCTCGTCGATCAGCATGACGGGGATGTCATCCTTAATCGGATAGACCCGCTTGCAGGTGCCGCACTTGAGCGCCGTGCCGTCTTTCACGAGCTGGACGGCCGTCTTGCAGTTCGGGCACGCGAGAATTTCGAGCAGCTGTGGATCAATTGCCATGGCTCGACAGACTATACCAGCCGTACAATCGACCTGCACATGCTGCTGATCGCGTGCGCGGCGATGGCCGCGTCACCCGCCGTTCCACAGGCCCCCACACCAGGCCGCGCCGAAGCCTATTACCTGTTTCTGCACGCGCGACAGCTCGAAGGCGAGGGCGACGTCCAGGGGGCGATTGCCGCGCACCGCAGGGCCGCCGCGCTTGCGCCCGAGGCCGCCGAACTCCGTGCGGAGCTGGCCGGCCTGTTCGCGCGCCAGAATCGTGGCGACGATGCCCTGGTGGAAGCGCAGGCGGCGCTCGCCCTCGATCCGGACAATCGCGAAGCGCATCGCATTCTCGGCTTCGTATTTGCCGCGCGCGTGGACAACGATCCCGCCGGCGATCAGACACCGGCCGCCATCGAGAACGCGCGCAAAGCGGCCGCGCATTTCGAGAAGGCGCGCGCCGGCCGGCCCGGGGATCCGGCGTCGGAGCTCACGCTCGGACGGCTCTATGTGATCACCGGCGAGTTCGATCGCGCGATCAGCATCCTCAATGGTTTTCTGCTCGACCAGCCGGGATACACCGAAGCCATCCTGCTGCTGTCTGACGCCTACGCGGGAAAAGGGCAAACCGGCGAGGCCATCGCGGCGCTGGAGCACGTGATCCGCGAGGCCCCTGAGATGACGCAGCCGGCCATCAGGCTCGCGGAGATGTACGAAGCGGACGGCCAGTGGCAGAAAGCCGCGGATCTCTACGCGCGCCTGATCGCCGGCACCCCGCGCATGGCGGCGGTGCTGCGGCCGCGCCGCGCGACGGCGCTCGTCAATGCCGGACGCATCGACGAGGCTCGCGCGATCCTCCGTGAGCTGACGCAGGCGAGTCCGGGGGATGCAGGTTTGTGGTATCTCGCCTCGCAGGCGGAGCTTCGCGCGGGGATGCTGGGCGACGCCGAACAGGCCGCGCGCCGGATCATCGCGATCGATCCGAACGATCCGCGCGGCGCTGCCGCGCTTGCCGATGTGCTGGTGGCGCGGCGCGAGTTTCCGCGCGCGCTCGAGACGCTGCAGCCCTGGATCGACCGCGGCGCGGCCGGCGGTTTGAGCGTTGAGGCCGACGAGATGATTGCGCCGCGCGCCGCGCACGTGCTCGGCGCGCTCGGCCGCCACGACCGTGCCGTGGAGGTGCTCGAGCGGCTGTCGCGCCGCGTGCCCGGCGACGTCGACGTGAAGTTCGAGCTCGGCGCGGCTTTCGATCGGGCGCGGCGGCACGCCGACGCCGAGCGCGTGTTTCGCGAGATCGTGCTGGCGAATCCGTCGCACGCGCTGGCGCTCAATTATCTCGGCTACATGCTCGCCAATCGAGGCGAGCGGCTCGAGGAAGCCGTCTCACTGATCGAGCGCGCGCTCGCGATCGAGCCAGGCAACCCGTCGTACGAAGACAGTCTGGGCTGGGCGTACTATCGGCTCAAGCGCTACGACCTGGCCGAACGGCATCTGGCCCGCGCGGCTGGCGGCGCGGTCACGAGCTCGGTCGTGCAGGATCATTACGGCGACGTGCTGTTTGCGTTGAAGCGATACGGCCACGCCATCGCCGCCTGGCAGAAAGCCCTGAGTGGAGATCGCGATGACGTCGACGTGTCGCAGATTGAGAAAAAGATTGCGCTGGCCAAAGAGATCGCTCGCTGATCTGGCAGTGCTCTTTCTGCTCGCGACGGCCGCGGGCGCGTGCGCTCCAAAGCGGTTTTCCATTCCCACCAATCCGGGCGTCCCGGTCGGCGATCACGCGACTGCGTGGGCGGCTGCCGCCGGTTCCTGTCTGGGTGTGCGGACGCTGACGGCGGAGCTTGCCCTATCGGGCAGGGCGGGCGACACGCGGATGCGTGGACGGGTGCAGGCCGGGTTCGAGGCGCCGGGACGCATCCGGCTCGAGGGCGTCGCGCCGTTCGGTCAGCCGGTATTCATCCTGGCGGGCGACGGCGCGCAGGCGACGCTGCTGCTGCCGCGCGACGAGCGGGTCGTCACCGCGCCGGGCGCGGCAGAGATTCTCGAGGCGCTCGCAGGCGTCAGGCTGGATGCCGACGCGCTGCGCGCCGTCCTGACCGGATGTGTGTTCAGCGATCCGCCGACCGGTGCGACCGGGCATGGCGGCATCGCCCGCTTCGCGTTCGCCGGCGGTGCGGTCTATGTCGAACGCCGCAGCAACGTCTCTCGCATCGTCGCCGGCGAGACACAGTCGTTCTTGATCGAGTACCCGGATGCCTTCGCAGGCAGTGCATTTCCACGCCGTGTGCGTATCTCGCGCGGTGCGGCGGTGGGCGATGCCGTCGACATCACGATCGCCATGTCACAAATCGAGACGAACATCGATCTTCCCGTTGCGGCCTTCACCATCGACATCCCACCCGGAACCAGACCCATGACCATCGCGGACCTTCGAGCCGCCGGTCCCCTGGGAACCAGGAACCAGAACCAGAACCAGAACCCATGAACCGAACCCGTGGAACCAAAGGAACCAAGGGAACCCGTGGAACCAGCGTCCGCGTACGGGCCTTTGCGAAAATCAACCTCACGCTTGGTGTGGGTCGCGTTCGCGCCGACGGCTATCACCAGGTGCGGACGGTGCTTCAGGCCATCGACCTGCACGATACGCTGACGTTCAAGCCGCGACGCGGCCCCTTTTCGATCGTGTGCAGCGAGCCGGGCGTGCCGACCGACTCGCGCAATCTGATCTGGAAGGCTGCCTACGAGCTGTCGCGCGCCGCGAACCGCGACAGCGTCGACGGCATCGAGGTACGCGTGGACAAACGCATTCCGGCTGAAGCCGGGCTTGGCGGCGGCAGTGCTGATGCCGCGGCCGCGCTGCGTGTGTTGTCGAAACTCTGGAAGTTGAAGCTCGACGGCATCGCACTCGCGTCTGTCGCGCGGATGGTTGGCGCCGACGTGCCGTTTTTTCTGATAGGCGGGGCAGCCTACGGCAGCGGACGGGGTGATGATCTGCTGCCGCTCGCAGATGTGCGACCCTTTCATGTGGTGATCGCCAAGCCCGACTTCGGAGTGGCCACTTCGGCGGCGTATGGGTGGTTCGATGAGGACGGCGGCGTGCAGGACCCTTCGCGTGCGCTGGCCGCCTGGCCCGAAGCCCTGTTGAGCGTGCGGAACGATCTGGAGCCGCCGGTGACCCGCCGGCATCCGGACATTTCGGACCTCGTCAACGGTTTCGAGCAGTCGGGCGCGCTGGCGGCGGCGATGAGCGGCAGCGGGTCGGCAGTGTTCGGGCTGTTCGAGTCGGCCGCCGCTGCCACACGGGCCGCGCGGGCCTCGACGAAGCCTGGTGTGACGGTGCTCAAGGCACGGACCCTGACGCGGCGGGATTACTGGAAAATGGTGTAGACTTTACGTTTTGCGCTGCGGCGCGAAGCGGCGTCTGGGCACCTGCGGCGCGAAGCGGCGCTTTTGGTAGAAAAGTCCCCGCGGGCCGGCCCATGGACGAGACGATTTCTGGGGCGTCGCCAAGCGGTAAGGCGCGGGTCTTTGGAACCCGTATTCGAAGGTTCGAATCCTTCCGCCCCAACCACGTGACGAAGTGTTGAAACGCGACGCGCTACGAGCGAGCATGGGCGGTGAGCTGAAGGTCTTTTCGGGAAGCGCGCACCCCGCGCTGGCCCGCGAGATTGCCGATTTTCTCGGCGTGGCGCTCGGGCGCGCCCGTCTGCACCGCTTCCCCGACACCGAGGTCTCGTTTCAGATCGACGAGAACATCCGCGGCACCGATGTGTTTCTGGTGCAGCCGACGTGCGCGCCGGTCGACGAAAGTCTCGTTGAGCTGTGCGTGATGATGGATGCGTTCCGACGATCGTCGGCCGCGCGTATCACCGCCGTGGTGCCGTATTACGGCTACGCGCGGCAGGATCGTAAAGACAAGCCGCGCGTGCCGATCTCCGCGAAGCTCGTGGCGAATCTGCTGAGTGCCGCCGGCGCAGACCGGATGCTCACCATGGATCTGCACAAGGCGCAGATTCAGGGATTTTTCGACATCCCGGTCGACCATCTGTTCGCGGCGCCGGTGATCATCGATCATCTGCGGCAGTATGAAGGCGATGCGCTGACGATCGTCTCGCCGGACGCGGGCGGCGCGGAACGCGCCCGCGCCTACGCGAAGCGGCTGGGCGCCGAGCTGGCGATTATCGACAAGCGCCGTGCGGCCGAAGACGGCCAGGCGGAAGTGATGAACGTCATCGGTGATGTGAAGGGACGCACCTGCATCATCCAGGACGACATCATCGACACGGCCGGCACCATCACCAAGGCGGCCACGGCGCTGGTCGAAAACGGCGCCGCGCGGATTTTCGCGTGCGCCGTGCACGGCGTGCTGTCGGGCCCGGCGATCAAGCGCATCGATGCGTCGCCGATCGAAAAGCTGATCGTGACCAACACGATCCCGCAGCCGCCCGATCGGCTCGAGTCGTCGAAGGTCGTCACGCTGTCTGTGGCGCGCCTGCTCGGCCAGGCGATTCGGAGTATTCACGAGGAGACGTCGGTCTCTTCGTTGTTCGTGTAGGAAGTGAAGGGGAATTGAAGATTGATGATCTGTGATTGAAGATTCATTGAAGATTGGAGATTGAAGATTGGTGATTGGCGCGGGACGCCGATGTCAAATCTTCGATCTGAAGTCTGCAAT
>JBBDWL010000036.1:31850-41244 GCA_040902895.1 Vicinamibacterales bacterium
GATTGGTGATTGGCGCGGGACGCCGATGTCAAATCTTCGATCTGAAGTCTGCAATTCGATTGAAGGATTTATGGAAGCAGTACTCGAAGCAACCAAGAGAGATACGCGCGGCAAGAACGAGGCGCGGCGCGTGCGCGCGGCGGGGAAGATTCCGGCCGTCGTGTACGGCGACAAGGCTGAAGCCGCGGTGATTGCGGTCGACCCCAAGACGCTGCTGCGCATTCTGCACAGCGACTCGGGCGTCAACACGCTGATCTCGCTGAAGTTCGAGGGCGAGGGCGACACGCGCGTGCTCGTGCGCGACTATCAGGTCGATCCGGTGACCCAGCGTCCGCTGCACGTCGACTTCTATCGCATCGCGATGGACAAGCTGCTGCGCGTGACCGTGCCGGTGATGCTCAAGGGCGAGCCGAAGGGCGTCAAGGCCCAGGGCGGCGTGCTCGACTTCGTCAACCGCGACATCGACGTCGAGTGCCTCCCGGGCGACATCCCGGAGCACATCGACATCGACGTGTCGGAGCTGCTCATCAACCAGGGCATCCGCGTGCGCGATCTGCCGGAAAGCGCGACGTGGAAGGCGCTGACCGATCCCGACGCCATGATCGTGCACGTCGTGACGCCGAAGGTGGAAGTGGTCGAAGAGCCTGCCGCCGCCGCCGCTGCTGCGGCCGTGCCGGGCGCCGCCGCGGCCGAGCCCGAGGTGATCAAGAAGGGCAAGAAGGACGAAGACGAGAAGGAGAAGAAGTAGCGGCAGGCTTCAACCTGTCCGAGCCCATGAAGCTGATCGCGGGCCTCGGCAACCCCGGCGCGCAGTATCGGGGGACGCGCCACAACGTGGGCTTCGAGGTCGTCGATCTGATCGCGGCGCGCCACGGCGCCGCGTTCGAGGCGGCGAAGGTCGATGGGCTGGTCGCCAGGCTTCGGCGGCCCGGCGCGGAAGATGCGCTGCTGCTCAAGCCGCTGACGTTCATGAATCTCAGCGGAGAGGCAGTGCAGGCTCTCGCGCACTACTTCAAGATTGCGCCCGACGACCTGCTCATCGTGGCGGATGATGTGAATCTGCCGCTGGGGCGGCTGCGGGTGCGGAAGACCGGCACCGAAGGCGGGCACAACGGCCTGCGCTCGGTGGCGCAGATGCTGGGGACGATCGACTATCCCCGGCTGCGGGTCGGAGTCGGACGGCCACGGAGTCCTGAAGGGACTCCGGGTGATGACAGTCGCCGCGAGCTGTCGGACCACGTGCTCTCACGATTCGATGCGGATGAAATCCCCGGGATTGAGGCAGCGATTGCCCGGGCGGCCGACGCGGCCGAAGCGTTCCTGACGTCGGACATCGACGCCGTCATGAACACATACAATCGCGCCGAACTGGACATGTAGGGGTTTCCTTCCGTGTCTCCTTGCCACGCCTGGTGCGTGTGCCTTGGAAACTTGGAACTGAAAACTAAAAACTAAAAACTCAGAACTTAGTTCTAAGTTTCGAGTTTAGAGTTTGAAGTTTTAAGTTTTAAGTTTCCCATGACCATGAGGAGTGTCATGACTTCTGATCGACAGTACGAACTGATCTACATCGCGGGGCCCGACTCCAGCGAGCAGGAGATTGCCGATCTGCATACGCAGGTCGAGCAGATCGCCGCGCGCTTCAACGGGCGCATCGAAAAGACGGAAAACTGGGGCAAGCGCAAGCTTGCCTACGAGATTGGCCGCCACCGCGAGGGCGTGTACGTGCTCGAGCACCTGCACGGCAGCGGCGAGATGACCAAGGAGCTGGATCGCCGGCTCAAGGTCAGCGACACGGTGATCCGCCACCTGATCGTGCGCATCGACGAGGACGTCGAAGTCGCCAACCGTGCGACGGCCGAGCGCAAGGCCGATTCGGCGCGCCGGCGTGTGGCGCGCGGTCTGCCGCCCGAGCCGGATCCGAGCGAGCGGCGCGGCGGTGACGATGACATGGACGGCGACGGCGGAATGGAGGACATGCGATGAGCGACGAACGAGGCGGAGGAGGCGGCCGCGGCGGCGGACGCGGCGGACGCGACAAGGACAAAGACAAGGGCAAGGGCGAAGGACGCCGCACGTTCTCGCGCCGGCGCCGTGTCTGCAAGTTCTGCGCGGAGCGCATCGATTACATCAATTACAAGGACGTCAGGCAGCTGGCCGGATTCATCCCGGAACGCGGCAAGATGCAGCCCCGGCGCATTTCGGGCGCCTGCGCGACGCATCAGCGCAAGCTGCAGACGGCCATTGCGCGCGCGCGCCAGCTCGCGCTCATTCCGTACGTCACGGACTAAAACTTAAAACTGCAAACTTCAAACTCAGAACTGAGTTTTGAGTTTGACGTTTTGAGTTACAGGGATTTTTATGGAAGTTATTTTGAGAGAGCACGTCGAACATCTGGGCAAGCGCGGCGAGATCGTCAAGGTCGCGCCGGGCTATGCCCGCAACTTCCTGCTGCCGCGCAAGCTCGCGCTGGCCGTGACCGCGGCGAACAAGCGCCAGGTCGAGCGGGAGCGCGCATCGGCCGAGGCGCGCGAGTCGCAGGACCGCGAGCAGGCGCAGGCCGTGGCGACACGCATGGAGCAGATCGAGATCGTCATCGCCCGCCGCGCGGGTGAGGGTGACATGCTGTACGGGTCGGTCACGAGCGCCGACATCGCCGAGAGCCTGGCCGCGCAGGGCTTCGAGGTCGACAAGCGCAAGATTCAGCTCGCCGAGCCGATCCGCTCGATCACCGAAACGTCGGTGCCGATCAGGCTGCATCGCGACGTCGTGGCGAACGTGAAAGTCAAAGTCGTCCCGCAGTAAAGCGAGCAGTGCAAATCCACCGTGTCTGAAGTCCTGTCACCTGACCGTACGCTGCCTCATAACCTCGAGGCCGAAAAGTGTGTGCTCGGGGCCGTTCTCATCGACAACCATCAGTTCAACGCGGCCGCCGAGTTCATCGACGACCGTGACTTCTTCCGCGACGCGCACCGGCGCATCTGGAACAAGATGGTCGTGCTGTCCGAGCGCGGCGAGGCAATCGATCTCGTTACGCTGAAGGACGAGCTCGCGCGCAGCGCCGAGCTCGATGAGGTCGGCGGTCCAGCCTATATCGCGGGTCTCACCGACGGTGTTCCGCGCGCCGCCAACGTGGAGCACTACGCGAAGATCGTCAAGGAGAAGGCGACCCTTCGCAATCTTATTCACTCCGCCAAGAAAATTCTCACCAGCGCGTACGAAGCGGAAGAAGCGCCCGACGAGCTGCTCGATCAGGCGGAGAAGTCGATCTTCGAGATTGCGGAAGATCGCATCCGCGAAGGCTTCGTGCCGCTCAGCACGCTGGTCAACAACAGCTTCTCGACCATCGAGAAGCTGCAGCAGCACAAGGGCCTGGTCACCGGCGTGCCGACCGGCTTTGCCGACCTCGATGAGTTGACGTCGGGCCTGCAGCCATCCGACCTGATCCTGATTGCGGCGCGGCCGTCGATGGGCAAGACGGCGCTGGCCATGAACATCGCGCAGTTTGTCGGCACCAAGACCGACAAGACGGTTGGTGTCTTCAGCCTCGAGATGTCGAAAGAGCAGCTCTTCATGCGCATGCTCACATCCGAGGCCGCGATCGACGCGCACCGCTTCCGCGGCGGGTTTCTCGCCGAGAAGGACTACGCGCGTCTGTCGCAGGCGCTCGGCGTGCTGCACGACGCGAAGATCTTCATCGACGACGCCGCATCGATCGGCGTCCTCGAGATGCGCGCCAAGGCTCGGCGCTTAGCGGCGCAGCACGGGCTGCATCTGCTCGTCATCGATTACATCCAACTCATGCAGGGCCGCGGCCGCTTCGAGAGTCGCCAGCAGGAAGTGGCATCGATCTCGCGGTCGCTGAAGGGCCTTGCCAAGGAGCTCCAGATTCCGGTCGTCGCGCTGTCGCAACTGTCGCGCGCGCCTGAAGGCCGCTCGGATCACCGGCCGCAACTGTCCGATTTACGCGAGAGTGGATCTTTGGAGCAGGATGCAGACGTCGTCATATTCATTCATCGCCAGGAGATGTACGACCGCGACGAGACCAAGCCCGAAGATCAGGGCATCGCGGAGCTGATCATCGGCAAGCAGCGCAACGGCCCGACCGGCAGCGTCACGCTCACGTTCCTCAAGCAGTTCACGCGCTTCGAAAACTACGCGTCAGGGCCCCCTCAGTAAAGGGCAGAGGGCAAAGGGCAAAGGGCAAAGGGCAGACTCTGCCCTTTGCCCTTTGCCCTGATCAGTTATTCTGCCCCTGTGATTCGGCAGACCGTCGCGCGCGTCAACCTCGAAGCCATCGCCGCCAACGTCGCCGCCCTGCGCGTGCTGCTGGACGAGGCGGACCGCACGCCCGGCATCATCGGCGTCGTGAAGGCCAATGCCTACGGGCATGGCGCCATCGCGGTGGCGGAAACGCTGCAGCGCGCGGGCGTCGACATTCTCGCGTGCGCCGACATCGAAGAGGGCATCGAGCTGCGGCAGGCGGGCATCACCAAGCCTGTTCTGGTCTTCGGCGCGATGAGTCTCAGCGACCTCGACGGCATCTTCGACTTCAACCTCACACCGACGGTATCGACGCCCACGGCCGCGAAAGCGATCGAGGATGCCGGTGCGCGACGAGGAGTGGAAGTCGGATGCCACCTCAAGATCGACACCGGCATGAACCGGCTCGGATTCCGCCACGACAATCTCGATCGCACGATGCCCGCGATTGCCGCGAGCCGGCACATGCGCGTCGACGCGGTCTTCACGCACTTCGCGTGCGCCGACGATCCAGAGTCGAGAAGTTTCGAAGATCAGCGCGTGCGTTTCGAACACGCGCTGGCGGTGCTCGATCGCCATGGCATCCGGCCGAAGATTCGTCATGCCGCCAACAGTGCTGCGACGCTGCGGGATCGCCGCACGTGGTACGACTTCGTGCGGCCGGGCCTCCTGTTGTACGGGATCGTGCCGCCGCCGCTCGGTTCGACACTGCCGTTTCAACCGGCCCTCTCGCTCACGAGCCGAATCGTGGGCGTGAAGGGTCTGCGTCCGGGCGAAGGCGTGGGCTATGGGCTGCGCTACACGCCGGAGCAGCCGCGACACGTGGCCGTGGTGCCGGCCGGCTATGCGGACGGCGTCGACACGCGCCTCGCCAACAAAGGCTTCGCGCTGGTGCGCGGCCACCGCGCGCCGATCGTCGGTTCCGTCTGCATGGACATGATCATGCTCGACGTCACCGGCATCGGCGTCGAGACGGGCGACGAGGTGGTATTGATCGGCCGTCAAGGCGACGAGGAGATCAGCGCTCGCGAAGTCGCCGCCACGATCGGGACGATTCCGTGGGAAGTGATCTGCCGTCTCGGTTCGCGGATCGCGCGGGCGTACGAAACTTGAAACTTGAAACTTGAAACTCAAAACTCAAACTCGAAACTCGAAACTCGAAACTCGAAACTCCAAAATTCAAAACTCTGGTGGGATCTTGAGGCGCTTGACGGAGGTCGTGAGGATCGCGACGAGCTGGGTCGCTTCCTGCTCCAGACTAGCCAGCTCCGTTTCGGTTGCGAGGCCGGTCGACGCCATGAGCCGGAGCCAATACTGAGTCTCGCGCGCCTCTTTCAGGGCGATGCTGAATTTGCTAACCAGATCGCGTCTGCTCTGTGCAGATTTGGCCTCTTGCAGGTTCGCCCCGATGGAACATCCGGAACGCAGCAGCTGCTTGGCAATTGGCAGCGGGACATCATGTCGCTTCGAGATTAGGCGGTAGAATCGTACGATTTCACATGCGAACGCGAACGACCGCTGTCGGTAGTCGACTACTGCTGGACCTGGCATGTCACCGGCACCACGCAAACGTAGTGCCGCAGAAGTTTGAGTTTCAAGTTTTGAGTTTCAAGTTTTAAGTTTCCATGAGCCCGCCTAAATCCATCTTCGCGTGCACCTCCTGCGGCGCGCAGTCGCCGAAGTGGCTCGGACGCTGTCCGGAATGCGGCGAGTGGAACACATTCGTCGAAGAGAAAGTCGCGGCCACGCCCGCCGCGGTCTCATCGAAGCATCCGACACTGGCCGGCGTGGCGTCGCAGGCGCGGCGCATCGACGAGGTCGACCTCGTCGTCGCCGACCGGATTCCGAGCGGCATCGGCGAATTCGATCGCGTGCTGGGCGGCGGCATCGTGCCGGGATCGCTCGTGTTGATCGGCGGGGAACCTGGCATCGGCAAGTCCACGCTGCTGCTGCAGGCCGCCGCGCATTTCGCCGCGAACCACGGCCCCGTGCTCTACGCATCGGGAGAAGAGTCTGAGCATCAGATCAAGGCGCGCGGCGAGAGACTCGGCGTCGCGGCCGGCCCGCTCTATCTGCTGTCGGAAACCTGCCTCGAGCGCATCCTCGAAGAGATCGATCGTCTCAAACCCGCGCTGGTCATCATCGACTCGATCCAGACCGTCTTCTCGTTGAAGCTGCCCTCTGCGCCAGGCAGCGTCGGGCAGGTGCGCCAGGCCGCAACGGAGCTGCTCTTCGCCGCCAAGGGCCGCAACATCCCGACAATGCTCGTCGGACATGTGACGAAAGACGGTTCGCTCGCCGGCCCGAAGGTGCTCGAGCACGTGGTCGACACCGTGCTGTATTTCGAGGGCCAGCGGCACCACGCGCACCGCGCCGTCCGCGCGGTCAAGAACCGCTTCGGCGCCATCAGCGAGCTCGGCGTGTTCGAAATGACCGGCGCCGGACTGCGCGCCGTCCCCAATCCATCCGCCGTGTTCCTGGCCGAGCGTCAGAGCGGCGCGCCCGGCTCCGCCGTGCTGTGCTGCGTCGAAGGCTCGCGGCCGATGCTCGTCGAAGTGCAGGCGCTGGTCAGCACCACAACCTTCGGCTACGCGAAACGGCTGACCAACGGCGTCGACGGCAACCGCCTGTCGATGCTGCTGGCGGTGCTCGACAAGCGGGCCGGCATCAATCTGTCGGGCGAAGACGTCTTCGTGAACATCGCCGGCGGGTTGACCGTCGAAGAGCCGCCAGCGGATCTTGCGGTGCTGGCTGCAGTGACATCGAGTGTCCGCAACCGGCCGCTCCGCGAGGGAACCGCGGTGTTCGGTGAAGTCGGCCTGGCCGGGGAAGTCCGCGGCGCGAGCCAGGCGGCGCTGCGCGTGCGCGAGGCGGCGCAGATGGGATTCACGCGCTGCATCGTGCCCGACGGCAACGTCTCGCACGACGATGTGCCGGCCGCGATCGAGCTGGTGCCGGTGCGGACGGTGGGCGAGGCCCTCGACGAGCTGATCGCCTGAAAAACCACCAATTCACCAAATCACCAGATCACCAAATACAATGACTCGGCAATGGCTTGGTTCGTTCTTGCCCGTGGACTCTTCGCCGCCGCCGTCATCTATATGTCGGTGCTGCTGCGCCCGCTCAACGCCGACGCGGCCGTCAACGCCGGCTTCGGCCTGGCGCTGGCGCTGCTGATCGTCCTTGCCGAAACGCGCCTGCGCGACACCTCCGTCACGCATCTGCTGGGCGCCCTGATTGGCGGCGCGATCGGGCTCGGCCTGGCGCGCACCATCGGCGCCGCGCTCTTCTGGGCCGACACCGCGGACGGCCGCGTGATGTTCCTGCACAGCCTGCTGCTGCTCGTGCTGCCGTATCTCGGACTCGTGCTCGGCGCGCGCAAAGGCGAGTGGCTCGAGCCGGCCCGGTTCGTCTCGCTCTTCCGCGACGCGCAGCCGCTGCGCCGCTATCGCATCCTCGACACCAGCGTCATCATCGACGGCCGCATCGCCGATCTCTGCGAGACCGGCTTCCTCGACGGCACGCTGGTCATCCCGCAGTTCGTGCTCAAGGAACTGCAGATGGTGGCCGACTCGTCAGACCCGATGAAGCGCAACCGCGGCCGCCGCGGTCTCGACATCCTGCAGAAGATTCAGAAGATGGCGAACGTCGACGTGCTGATCAACGACACCGACTTCCCGCACGTGCGTGAAGTCGACTCGAAGCTGATCGAGCTCGCCCGCGTCATGCAGGGCAAGATCGTCACGAACGACTTCAATCTGAACAAGGTCGCGCAGCTTCGCGGCGTCGAAGTGCTCAACATCAACGAGCTGGCCAACGCCTTGAAGCCGGTTGTGCTTCCCGGCGAGGTGATGAAAGTCTTCATCCTCAAGGAAGGCAAGGAATACAACCAGGGCGTTGCGTATCTCGACGACGGCACCATGGTCGTGGTCGACAATGCCCGCCGGATGATCAGCAAGAACATCGACATCGTCGTGACCAGCGTGCTGCAGACCACCGCGGGCAAGATGATCTTCGGGCGGTACATCGAGTCGCAGCAGGCGGTGCCGGCGGTGTCACCGGCGGAACGGCTCGAGCGGGGCGTTCGCTGACGGCCAAAACAGTCTTCCTGCTGATTCCCATCGTCGCCCTGTTCACCAGCGTGCTCGGCGCGATGTCGCTCGTGGCGGGCCTGTTCGATCGCAGCGGCCGCGCCGCGCATCGCTGCGCGCGGCTCTGGGCGCGGCTGATCCTGCTGGTATCGGGCACGAGCGTTGAGGTCCGCGGCACGCTGCCGCAGGCCGGCACGTATGTCTTCGTGTCGAACCATCAGAGCCTCTTCGACATTCCCATTCTGTTCCGATCGATTCCGCGCGAGCTCCGCGTGATCGCCAAAGACTCGCTCGGGAGCGTCCCGTTTCTCGGATGGCATCTGCGCCGCAACGGACATCTGCTCGTGGACAGGCGGAAGCCAGGGGCGGGGATTCTGAAACGGATGCGGCGGCTCGTGGCCGAGCACGCATCGCTGATTGCGTTTCCTGAAGGGACGCGAAGCTACGATGGCCGGCTCGGGCGCTTCAAGCGAGGCGTGTTTCTGCTCGCGATCGAGCACGGCCTGCCGATCGTGCCTGTCACGCTGGATGGCAGCCGGCACGTGATGACGAGAGGACGCCTGACCGTCAGACCCGGCCGCGTGATTCTCACCATTCACGAGCCTGTGCCGACCTCCGCGCTCGCGCGCGACGACGCGAGGGCGCTGGCCGGCCGGGTGCGTGCGATCGTCGAGAGCGGACTGGCTACGATGACTTCAACGCCAGCATCGGATCCGAGTTCGCCGCGCGCCGTGCCGGCAGCAGACACGCGAGCGCGGCCGCGATGAAGATGCCGCCGGCGGCGGCCGCATACGCGACTGGATCGGTTGGCTCTACCTCGTAAAGCAGTCCGCCAAGTACGCGCGATACCGCATACGCGCCGGCGCTGCCGATGCCAAGTCCAACGACGGCCAGGCCGAGACCGCCCGTCAACACCAGCCGGTAGAGATCCCCAGCCGATGCACCTAACGCAATCCGCAATCCCAGCTCCTGACGCCGCAGTGAGACGGAGTAACTGAGCACGCCATAGATGCCGAGCGCGCCGAGCATCAGCGCCGCTG
>JBBDWL010000037.1:0-1075 GCA_040902895.1 Vicinamibacterales bacterium
GGGTGCACGGCGGCCATCAGAAAAGCATCCACGACATCCTCGACAAACACGTAGTCTCTCACGTACTCGCCGGTGCCAAAGACCGTGAGCGGCCCACCCGCGATGGCCGTCTTGATCATGCGATTCAACACGTCGCGATCCCGCCTGCGGCCGTGCCCTCCGGGCCCATAGACGTTCGCCAGCCGCAGCGTGGCCCCGCGAACGATGCCCCGCGAGGCCGCGGTCTTCAAATCGTCTTCCGCGATCAACTTGTGCCGATCGTAGACCGTCAGTGGATCATCGGGCGCGTCTTCATCGACAGGTAATCGCGAGGGCATGCCGGCCTGCGTGACCGTACCCGCGAACAACACGATCGGACGGACGCCGCGCTGGCGGCACGCGGCCAACAAATGGCGCATCGGCGTTACGTTCGCGTGGAAATCCCAATCCGGATCGTCGGCGGCCGCCGCGGTGCTGGTCTGCGCGGCGAAATGGAATATCACATCGGCGTCAGCCACGCGATCCCAGAGGCCGCGATCGCCGACATCGCCGGTCACGTCAGTGACGGCCGCGGCCGTCGCGATCTCCATCGGGGGTGGCGCGGCTCGCGCGACGCGGATGATCCGGCAGGCGCAAGGGGCAAGGCGATTCACGAGCCGGCCGCCGAGGAAGCCGGCGGCGCCGGTCACGGCGATGGTCTGGCCGGTGTAGGCGGACCACCAGTCGTGCGCCGCAGGCCGGCGCGTTAGTGAGCCAGGCACAGTCTGCCGCGCGACTCGATCAGCGAGATGGCCCCGCGGACGACGCGGCCGGTCTCGATGCGAGTCAGGCACTTCTTCGCTTCGTGCACGCACTCGTCGAGCATGCAGCCCGCGCATTCAGGCCGATCTTCGAGCACGATGTGGTGCGCGCCGAGCGGCTCCCATTGTCCGGGCGCATTGCGCGCGCTGAAGATGGCGACGCATGGAATCCCGACCATTGCCGCCAGATGTGTTGGACCGGAGTCGTTGCCGATGAACGTGGCGCATTGCGACAGCACCGACGCCGAGCCGAACACGCTCAAGCGGCCGGCGAGATTGTGCGAGCGCGGTCCCCA
>JBBDWL010000038.1:0-2407 GCA_040902895.1 Vicinamibacterales bacterium
GCTAGCCTGGCAATGACCGATGTCAGATGGTGCGGGTCGACTGGCTTGGCCAGATGGACTTGAAACCCAGCCAACAGCGCCAAGTGCGCGTCGTTCTTCTGGACGAACGCGGTTAGCGCGACGGCTGGTAGATCCCTTGCCACATGCCCATCCGCGCGCAGTTGCCGAATCAGGTCGAAGCCGTCTTGGTCCGGCATACCCAGGTCGCTGACCAGCACGTCGGGACGCGCTTTGGCAAGTGCCTCGAGCGCCGCGGGGACGCTGCCCGCTGTGGCGACGACAGCGCCAACTCGTTCCAGCACCATCACCAGTACTCGGCGGGCATCGGCTTCGTCATCCACGACAAGCACGTGCAGGCCATCGAGACGAACCAACGGACGGCGGCCGGCGATTGGGACGAAGTCCTCGCGTTTATCGTCGCCAATGTGGCTTGTGATTTCCCCCTCTTCCACCTCTTCTCCTATCCGCACCGCGCGGATCGGAAGACGAACAGTAAACGTCGAACCCTTGCCTTCGCCCGGACTGGCGGCTTCGACCGTCCCGCCATGCGCTTCCACGATGTATTTGACAATGGAAAGGCCCAGACCCAGCCCGGCGAACCTCCGTCGCGTGCTGCTGTCACCCTGGCGAAAGCGGTCAAAGATCTGGGGCAACAGTTCCGCACTCATTCCCTGTCCCGTGTCGCTTATTTGGATCCGAAAATTGGACTTCTCGCGGCTCAAGGTGACGTCGATCCGTCCTCCTGTGGGTGTGAACTTTATGGCGTTCGAGACCAGGTTCCACACGACCTGCTGCATGCGCGCGCCGTCACACCAGGCACCGGTCGCCGCCGGATCGAGTCGAAGCTCTAGCGTTATACCTCGGGCCTCCGCTGCAGCCCGTGTCACGTTCACACCGGCATTGATAACGTCGTCCAACGCGCAGGCACGGATGTCCACACGAAGTTTGCCGGAGACGATTCGCGACACGTCCAGTACGTCATCGATGAGTTGCACTTGCGCCATGGTGTTACGTTCGATGACGTTGAGCCCCTCCGCCAAATGCCTCGCTTCGAGGTCTTCGTGACGCAGGATGCTGAGCCATCCAACGATGGCGTTCAGCGGCGTGCGCATCTCATGACTGAGGGTAGCCAGAAACATGTCCTTCGCCCTGTTGGCCGCATCGGCTTGGCGCCTCGATGCCTGTTCGCTATCCAGCAGCGCCTTGCGGTCGGTCTCGACCAGTTCCGCATAACTGCGAACGGCGTGGGTGAGCGATTGGTCCATCGACTCATTGAACCGGGTCACGTCATCGATGTCGCGCAGATCTGGATCCGGTCCGCTCTCGCGCCACAGTCGGAGCACGCTTGCCCGGAGAGCTCGGTATTCGGCGACTACCGCCCACAGATCCAAGCCCGATACCGCCCGTTCCGTTCCGTGAGAAGACGAGACGCGCGTTAAGTCAGCTTTCTCGTCCCACGGACCCGTTATGCCTTGGGATTTGTCGGCCTTCTGTGTCGCGGTCTGGTCAGAACGCATGTCTATCGCCGTCGCGCGAAGAATGTCTTCGGCTTCGTCGCGCAACTCGGCCACATCGGCCGCCTGCCCCGTGGGCCAAATGCCGCGCGCAAACGATTCCCACTCCACGAGAATGGGTTCCACATTCGCCAGAATGAAATCCGCGAGCCGCACAGTGACTGACTATAACGGCATTCTTGAGAGCTGCGTGGGGCGACGATACTTATGCGGCGACCACCCCGACCGTATCGTTGCGCGTGGCCGTAGCCACGTCCAGTCGAACTCGACGCGAGCGGATTCATCACCGGAGGTCGTAAGCGCTGTAACACCGACGAACTCGCGCCGGCCGACTGGGATTCCCCACGCTGTTCCTGCGCCGGTGGCGACCCCCTAGTCATCCGGCCGCGCCTATCCTGCGCGCAATGCGTGGCTGTGGAGAAATAGTGGAGGCGGCGGGAAAATCGAGGTGAAGCGTGATTGAGCAGGCCCACCTTCGCCGAAGGCTCCGGTGGGCAACCTTCGCCTAACGTGAGCGCGAAGGTTGGTGGAGGCGGCGGGAGTCGAACCCGCGTCCGAAAGTATGTTGCCTCAGGAATCTACGTGCGTAGCCACGCTTGATATTTCGCAACGGACATAGAAGCGCGACTCGAAAGCGCCCGTCGCTAGATCCCCATATGTCTTACCGCCATACAGAGGATCAGCCATGGCGGCCAGCCTGCTAAAATGGCATCCATTCCCAACCCGCAGGCTGATTGAGGTGGACGTCACGGCACGTTAGGCCGCGAGAGCGAGCTGCGTATTCGCAGTTGCGTTGTTTTCCAACAGATTAACGAGGTGCTGGTGCTCGGCACGCATCCTGTGGTTCCCTACCTCCGTCGAAGCCAGAGCGCCCCCACATGTAAGCGACTGAC
>JBBDWL010000038.1:2507-40036 GCA_040902895.1 Vicinamibacterales bacterium
CTGTGGTTCCCTACCTCCGTCGAAGCCAGAGCGCCCCCACATGTAAGCGACTGACAGTCAATATGTTAGCAGGCCTGGTCCTGCCTCTCAAGGTCGGCTGCGGGCCCGCCCACTTGCCGGTTACACATATTTATGTGATCCTTACACATAAGGAGCCCATGCGCACCAACATTGATATCGACGACGAGCTGATGCGGGACGCCATGCGCAGCTCAGGCGCGCGGACAAAGCGCGCGGCGGTTGAAGAAGGCTTGCGCCTGCTCATCCGAACGCGAGGGCAGGCGAGTTTGCGCGCCCTTCGCGGAAAAGTGAAGTGGGAGGGTGATCTGCATTCTTCCCGGCTCGATCGGTCCCGGTAGCTTCAGCATGGTCATCGTCGACAGCACGGTGTGGGTCGATTATTTCAACGGCATCGACACGCCAGAAACATCCTGGCTCGACAAGCAACTGGATCAGCAGCGCCTCGGTCTCACGACACTGATCCTGTGCGAGGTCTTGCAAGGGGTGCGCAACGACCGCGCGGCGGCGACGATCGAGGCCGAGTTGCTCAAACTCGAAGTCTTCGAGGCGGGCAGCCCAGACCTCGCGATCGAAGCGGCGCGCAACTATCGGATTCTCCGCGCCAGAGGCAGAACCGTGCGCAAAACGATCGACCTGCTCATCGCCACATTCTGCCTGGAGCATCAGCACGCCCTTCTGCACAACGACCGAGATTTCGACCCGTTCGAGCAGCTATTCGGGTTGAACGTAGTACGAGCGGCCTAACAGGCCGCAGAACGTCCGTGCGGGGTCATAATTGACTCCGAGGGAGATTCGCTTTTGGAGCAGGACATCCGCACATCGCTCGACGCATTCAGCGCACGGCTGCGCGCCGCCATCGATGGCGAGCTCGACGGGCTCGCCAAAGAGCTTAGCCAGGCCGCTGACGATGCTATCTCGCGCGTCCGTAATGAAGCGGAAGTGGATGCCGCAGCTCGTGAAGCAGCTGCACGCGATGAAGCCGAAGTGCGGCTGAGTCAGCGAGTGGATGAGGCGCGTGCCACCGCGCTCGCCGAAGCGACTGCGACAGCTGCGGCTGAGGCGGAGCAAACGGCCGCGCGTCAGATAGCGGATGCGGCTACAGCTCGCGCCGCCGAGCGCGAAGCACGCCTGGCTGCCGTCGAGCGTCTGCTCTCGTCCGTGCGGAGCATCGACGCGTCTACGTCTCTGCGCGATACGCTGGAAGTGCTTGTGCAGACGGCATCCCTCGAGACGCCCAGAGTGGCCGTGCTTTTGATTGAGGGAGATTCCGTGCGTCCGTTTTCACATCGCGGGTTCGACGGGATCCCGGCATCAGGCCCGCTGGCCGCCGGCGGTGTCGTCGAGGCCTGCGTGCTGCACGGGCAATCCGCTTTTACCGGAGATGCCGCCGGACTCAAGGCTCCGGGATTCGCGGCCCTCGCCGACGATCGCGCCGGTTTTGCCGCACCGCTGCGCGTCGGCAACCGCACCGTTGCCGTTCTGTATGCCGACGATGCCGCCGGCGAGGACCATGATGCGCCTGCCGCATGGCCCGAAGCCCTCGAGCTGCTGGCTCGCCACGCCTCGATTCATCTCGAAAACATGACCGCGCTTCGCGCGGCGTCGGGGTCGCCGCCGCCATTTCGTGAGAACGACGCCTCGCCCGTGTCGACCATGGGCAGCGGCACGGCAGCGGGAACCGACACGGCGCAGGATGCTGAAGCCGCGCGCAGGTACGCGCGCATTCTCGTGTCAGAGATCAAGTTGTACAACGAGCCGGCTGTCAGGCTCGGCCGCGAGCACAAGGATCTTCGCACGCGCCTGCATGACGACATCGAGCGTGCCCGTCGCACGTATCTCGACCGCGTGCCCGAAACAGTCGCGGCCCGCGACGAGTATTTCGACCGAGAGCTACTGCAGACACTCGCCGGCGGAGACTCCTCGATCCTGTAAACCATGCCGTTTCCGATCTTCATCGTCCTCCGCGCCACCATTGCCGTCTCGGTGATGTGGAGCTTCGCGCTTGGGCCGGATGCAGGTCAGCAATCGATCACAGAGCGCCCGAAGCCGGCTGTGCTCGGGCCCACGCAACACGACCCTGTCCCCATCGAGGATGCCGACGCCTGGTTCGTGCCGGACCGCGCGCCGGATGAACGCGAGCGGCTGCTTGCATCAATCGCCGACGCCTATCGCGCCGAAGACCATGCCCGCGTGTTGACGCTCGCGCCGCGGCTGGTGTCGGACCGCGACCTGGGTGGCTACGCGCGTCTGTATCAGGCACGCGCGTATCTCGCGCAGCAGAACGTTGAACAAGCCAGGAAAGCCGCGGATGCGCTTGCGCCCGACGCGGCATCGCCGTCTCTGGCCGAGCAGGCACGGCTGCTGGCGGCATCAACGGCACTGAAGATGCTCGATCATGCTGCCGCGATCGAACATCTCGACGCGCTGATGAAGACGAAGCCGCTCGCGCCCGAGCGCGCGCTGCTGCTCCTCGGTCAGGCGCACCGCCTGGCGAACAATGAATCGGCCGCGGCGGTGGCGTTCGCGCGGGTGTATTACGAGTTTCCCCTGTCGGCCGAGGCGGCCGAGGCGGGAACGGCGCTCGAAGCGCCGGGCACCGGCCTTGACGCCGATCATGACGGCACGAACCGGCTCGCGCTGCGCCGGGCCGAAGCGCTGTTCGGCGCGCGGCGCTTTACCGATGCACGACCCGCGTTCGAGGCGCTTCGCGCTGACGCCGGCGGCAACGATCGCGCCCTCATCGAGGTGCGGATCGGACAGATTGACTATCACACCGGCCGTCATGCTCAGGCGCGCGATGCGCTCGCGAAACATATCCGGAGCGGTCCGCTTGAAGCCGAGGCGCGCTATTTCCATCTGCTTGCGCTTCGCGAAACCGGCGCGGGCGACGCGTTCGTGCGCGGCGTGCGCGAGCTGGTCGAGGATTTTCCCGAGAGCAGCTGGTCGGCCGACGCGCTGGATGCGCTGGGTACGTACTATGTGCGCGCCGGAGCCGACGCCGCCGCGGCGAAGGTCTTTACCGAGCTGTTCGATCGATTCCCAGGCAGCGAGCGCGCCGAGCGCGCGGCGTGGATGGCGGGCTGGCGTGCCTATCGGGATCGCAGGTTTGACGAGGCCATTCGGATCTTCGAGCGCGCCGCGGCCGATTTCCCGCGATCGAGCAAACGCGCCGACTGGATCTACTGGGCAGGCCGCGCGCAAAGCGAGGCGGGCAACGCTGATGCGGCCTCCGCGCGCTACAGGCTCGTGCTCGCCGACTACGCGCAGTCGTACTACGGCCGGCAGGCGGCGCGTCGGCTCGGCGTGAAGCCGTCTGTGTTTCAAGTCTCGCGTGCGGCGGATCGCCGCTCCGTCCGCTCGACCGAGGAAACGGCGCGCGAGGCCTATCCGAACGGCATGGTCATCCACCGCCTGCTGCGTGCCGGGCTGTATGACGATGCGCTCGGAGAGCTGCGCGCGGCGGAGCGCGCCGGGGGATCGACACCCGCCCTCAAGGCCACCATCGCCTGGGCCACGCGCGAGCAGGGCGACCTGCTCATGGCCAGCGTTCTGATGAAGCGCGCGTATCCGCAGTACCTCTCACAGGCGGGCGCGAAGCTGCCAGACGATGTGCTGCGCGTGACCTATCCGGTGAATTACTGGAGCCTGATCAAGACGCACGCGCGGGCGCGCAATCTCGATCCGTATCTCATTGCCGCGCTCATCGCGCAGGAATCGGGCTACAACCCGTCGGCGCGGTCGGCGGCCAATGCCTGGGGCCTGATGCAGGTCGTGCCGGCCACGGGTCGCAGCTACGCGCGCACGCTCGGCATCCGCCGGTTCACGACGCAGTCGCTCACCCATCCCGAGATCAACATTCGCATCGGCACGGCCTATTTCGCCGATCAGATTGCGCGCCTCGGCAGCGTGCACGCCGCGCTGGCGGGCTACAACGCCGGTCCCACACGCGCGCGCCGCTGGGCCGGCGAGAAGCCGGGTCTCGAGCGTGACGAGTGGATCGACGACATTCCCTTTCCCGAGACGCAGTTCTATGTGAAGCGCATTCTCGGCACCGCGGAAGACTACCGCGCGCTCTACAGCGGCGGATTCGATCCCACGCTCAAGCGCACGGCGGCGCGCCCGCGCGGCGCCTCCGGCGGCGAATGAGCAGGCCCCGCACCTCCCAGAAGGCCTCCCGCTTCACCGAGTCGGTCATCCGCGAGATGACGCGCCTCGCGCACCGCCACGGCGCCGTCAATCTGTCGCAGGGCTTTCCCGACTTTCCGGCGCCGGCCGCCATCAAGCAGGCCGCCGCCGAGGCCATCTTCGCCGACATCAATCAGTACGCCGTCACGTGGGGCGCGGCGCCGCTGCGCCAGGCGATCGCGGCCGACGTCAATCGCCGCTACGGGGCCGCCGTCGATCCCGACCGGCACATCACCGTCTGCTGCGGGTCCACCGAAGCCATGATGGCCACGATGATGGCGATCATCGATCCGGGCGACGAGGTGATTGTCTTCGAGCCGTTCTACGAGAACTATGGCCCTGACGCCATCCTGTCGGGCGCGACGCCGCGCTACGTCACGCTGCACGAGCCGGACTGGACGTTCGACTCCGGCGAGCTTGCCGCGGCGTTCAACAACAAGACACGCGCGATCATCATCAATACGCCGAATAATCCCACCGGCAAGGTCTTTTCGATCGGCGAGCTGCGGCAGATTGCCGAACTGTGCCGGCAGTGGGATGTCATTGCCGTCACCGACGAAATCTACGAACACATTCTTTTCGATGACACGACACACGTCCCGATGGCGACCCTCGACGGCATGGCGGATCGCACCGTCACCATCAACAGCCTCTCGAAAACCTTCAGCGTGACGGGATGGCGTGTGGGCTGGACGATCGCGCCCGAAGACATCAGCAGTGCGATTCGCAAGGTGCACGACTTTCTGACCGTCGGCGCTGCCGCGCCGCTGCAGCAGGCCGGCGCCGCCGCCCTCAGTTTGCCCGAGTCGTACTACACGGCGCTGGCCGCGGACTATCAGCGCCGGCGCGACATGCTGTTGGCCATTCTCGAGCGGGCCGGCTTCACGTGCTTCAAACCGGCGGGCGCGTACTACATCATGACCGGCATCGGCGGCTTTGGTTTTCCCGATGATGTGGCGTTCGCGCGGCATCTGGTCACCGCAATTGGCGTTGCCGCGGTGCCCGGCAGCAGCTTCTATCGCGACCCGTCGCTCGGCCGCGAAAAACTGCGGTTCTGTTTCTGCAAGAAGGACGAAACGCTGCAGGCGGCGGCGGAACGGCTCGCGAAGCTCTAGGCCGGCACCTCGGAATCCGGGGATACAATGTCGGGCGGCATGAAGATTCTGGTCACTGGCGGCTGCGGATTTCTCGGGTCGCACATCTCAGAGCTGTTCCGCACCAAAGGGTGGGATGTCGTCGCCTACGACAACCTCACCAAATATGAATTGAATCGCACCGGCTACAGCGTGGAGGCCGCCCGCGGGCACAATACGGCCTTCCTGAAGTCGATTGGCGTCGAGATCGTGGTTGAGGACGTGCGGGACATGCGCGCGCTGCAGCGCGCCGCCGACGGCGCCGATTTCATCGCGCACACCGCCGCGCAGCCGGCCATGACGATCTCGTGGGAGGATCCGCGCCTCGACTTTGAAACGAACGCGCTCGGCACGTTCAACGTGCTCGAGACCGCCCGCGCCCGCGCCGTCCCGGTGGCATCGTGCTCGTCGATTCACACGTACGGCACCGGCATCAACGACGAGATTCGCGAAGCGGGCACGCGGTACGTCCGCGACCCCGCGGCCATCCCCGAAACGCATGACGTGCTCACCGGCGTGCTGACGCCGCTGCATGCCTCGAAGCACGCGGGAGAAGTCTACTCGCTCACCTACGCGCACACGTTTGGCGTGCGCGCGGCCGCGTTCCGCTATACAGGCATCTACGGTCCGCGCCAGTTCGGCGCGGAGGATCATGGATGGGCCGCGAACTTCGCCATCCGCAATCTTACGGGCCGGCCGATCCGGATTTTCGGCACCGGCTTCCAGACACGCGACATCCTCTATGCGAGCGATGCCGCGACGGCCTTCTGGGACTACTTCCAGAATCCTGTCGCCGGCGTGTACAACATCGGCGGCGGCCCGGCCAACGGCATCTCGCTGCTCGAATCGATCGGGCTCATCGAGTCGATCACCGGCAAGCCGTCGGAGGTCGTCTTCGAAGCCGAACGGAAGGGCGATCTCCGATACTTCATCTCCGACATCGACAAAGCGAAGTCGACCTTCGGGTTCAGTCCATCGGTCAGACCCAGGGAGGGGCTGACGGGTCTCATCGACTGGGTACGGGCCAATATCGCGCTCTTCGCCGAGGGCGGAAGCGAGCGCGAGGGAGCGGCGCGGGGCAGTGGGGCCCCGCGAGCGACCGAGCCAGGCGGGGTGCAGGGGATCCCGCCGAGATCATGAAGGCCCTCATTCTCGCCGGCGGCAAGGGCAGCCGGCTCCGCGACCAACCCGACGCGCCGCCGAAGCCGCTGCTGCAGGTCGGCAGCAAGCGGCTGATGGACTTCAGCCTGCAGAACGCCGCCAATGCCGGCGTCGACGAAATCATCATCGTCGTCAGCTATTTCACCGAGGCGGTGATCAATCACTATGGGTCCGACTATCGCGGCGTACCGATCACGTACAAGATCCAGAACGATCCGCGCGGCCTGGTGCATGCGATCGAGTGCTCGGCCGGCGCCATCGGATCCTCCGACTTCATTCTCATGCTGGCCGACGAGGTGTTCCTCAACATCAATCTGACGTCGATGATCGAGCGCTTCAGGGACGAGAAGCTCTTTGCGATACTCGGCGTCGTCGAAGTCGAGGACCGCGGCCAGATCACCAAGACGTACTCGATTCTCGAAGACAGCGGCAATGGCCGCATCCACCGGCTCGTCGAGAAGCCGCGCCGCCCTCACAACAACATCATGGGGACCGGCAACTGCGTCTTCGCCAACGCGATCCTGTCGTACATCGACATGACGCCCGTCAATCAGACGCGCGGCGAGAAAGAGCTGCCCGATCTCATCCAGTGCGCGATCGACGATGGGCAGCCGGTGAAGATGCAGCGTGTGGGCGAGCGGTACATCAACGTCAACGCGATGGACGACTTCCGGGCCGCGTTCGCGCTGCTCGAGAAGCACGCCGACTCGTTTTGATGGAGGGAGATCGTACGACGCTGGTCGTGATCCCAGCCTATAACGAAGCCGCGAACATTGCCGAGGTCGTGCGGCGCGCCACCGCGCACGCGCCGGTGCTGGTCGTCAACGATGGATCGACCGATCGCACCGGCGAGATTGCCGCCGCGCTGCCCAATACCGCCGTCATCACGCACGAGCGCAACACGCACATTCCGGGCGCGATCAAGGACGGCTTTGCGTACGCGCTCGCGCACGGCTACGACTACGCCATCACGATGGATGCGGGGATGAGCCACGATCCGAATCTGATCGCGGAGCTCATCGCGCAGCCGGACGTGGATCTGGTGCTCTCGTACCGGCCGAAGCCGAAGAACGTGCCGCTGTACCGGCGTGCGCTGTCACGCGCGGCGGCGCACCTGGTGAACGCGGCGATCCGTCAGCCGCGCTGGCAGGTGTGGAAGCGCGGCTATCGTGACGTGACGTCGGGATACCGCCGTTACTCGCGCCGCGCCATGCAGGCCGTGCTCGACGCGCCGATGGTGTGCAGGTCGTTCGACTTCCATCTCGAAGCGCTCGCGGTCGTCAACTACCGCGGCCTCAGTATTCGTGAATTTCCCATCACCTACGTGTTCTCGAACAGCTCGCTGACGCGCAGGGTCGTCGGGCAGGCCTTCAAGACGTGGGTACGTCTGCTGATGGGACTGCACCGGCGGGGCGCGTGAGGCGCGCCGCCGCCGTCGCCATCGTCGGGATCGCGCTCTGGCTGTCGGGCGCTGTGCTCGCACCCGTGACGGCCGGCCCCGACGGCGGCTGGCTGGCGGCGCTCCCGTCATGGCCCGCGCTTGCGGCCGCGATCGCCGCGGCACTGGTGCTCGTTGCGTGGCGGCCGCCTGCGCATCTCATGGCGCTGCTTCCGCTGATCGCCGTGGCTCTGCCGTGGATGCCCGGCGTTGACGCGGGGCTCGTCTATGCAGGCCCGCTCATCGTTCTGGTCTGGGCCGCCGTCCTGACGCTCGGATGGGGCAGTGCGGCGGCGGCGTCGATCAGGACGTGTTCGTGTGCCACCGATCCGTGGCGGGCGGCCATCGCCGCGTTTCTGATTGCGCTGGCGTGGACGTCGATCGCGGCATGGCGCGTGGCGCCGATGCGCCCGTCAGGCGATGAGCCGCATTACCTGATCGTCACGCAGAGCCTGCTCGCCGACGGCGATCTCCGCATCGAGAACAATCACACGCAGCGCGACTACGCCGCGTACACGGTGGGCGAGCTGCCGCCGCAGTATCTGGTGCGCGGCCGCGACGGTCAGATCTATCCCGTGCATGCTCCCGGACTGCCCGCGCTGGCGATGCCCGCGTTCGCTGCCGGCGGTTACACCGGCGTTGTCATCTTCATGATCCTTGTGATGGCACTGGCGAGCGCGCTGGTGTGGCGAATCGCCTGGCTGGCCGCGGGCGATATGGGTGCTGCCTGGTTCGGATGGGCGGCGGTCGTCGCGTCGTGCACGTGGACCTTTCAAAGCTTCCTGGTGTTTCCCGACGCACTCGGCGCTGCGTCGGTCGCGTGCGGGCTGTGGCTGGTCTTGCGGTTGGATGCGTCCGAGCGCGCGATGCCGCGACCGGCGGCGATCGCTGCCGTTGGACTTGCGCTTGCGCTGCTGCCGTGGCTGCACACGCGCTTCGCGGTGGTCGCCGCGGGCCTTGGCCTGATGATCGTATGGCGCCTGTACCGATTGCGTCCTCGCGACATCGCGGTCTTCGCTGTCGCTCCCGTCGCCGGCGCGGCAGCGTGGTTCGCGTTCTTTCAATCGATCTATGGAACGCCAAATCCGATCGCGCAGTGGGGCGGCGCCAATGAAAGCCAGCTCGCGTGGATTGCGGGCGGGCTGTCGGGATTGCTCTTCGACCAGCAGTTCGGCCTGCTGCCGTACGCGCCGGCCCTTGCGGCGGGACTTGCCGGACTGCTCGCTGGAACGGCGGCCGGGTGGCGTCGCGCCACGCGGCTGCAAGCCGCCGTGCTGGTCGTCGGCGCCTACGTGGCAGCCTCGGCAAGTTATGCGATGTGGTGGGCGGGGCTCAGCGTTCCGGCTCGGCTCCTCACGGTCTTGCTGCCGCTGCTCGCACCGGCGGGTGCGGTGGTCTGGCTGCGTCTTCGCCATCCCGTCGCGCGCGCCGCACTGGCCGCTGCCCTGGGCTGGACGATCTTCGCCACGGCCTCTCTTGCGTTCACCGCGCGCGGCCAGCTCGCGTGGAATGCGCGTCAGAACAAGGCAGCACTCTGGTTCGACTGGGCCGTGCCGCTCGCCGGCTGGACCGATGCGCTGCCCGCGTTCTTTCGCGCCGACGATCTGCTCGGCCGCGAATCGCTTCCGCTTCCAATCTTCTACGGCCTCGTGCTGGTCTGGATCGCGGCGATTGCCGCCGCGATCACGGCGAGCGCCGTCATCGCCGTGTGGCTGCGCCGTCGGAGCCCCGCCAGCGTGAGCGTGCAAGCAATCACCATCACCGCCCTTGTCCTTGCACTCCCGGTGGCCACGGTCCTGGCGCTTCGCATGCAGGGCGCCGACGCCTCGGCGCCGGCGCGCGCGCAGCTCGCGTTTCTCTCGCACCTTGCCGGAGGCACGCGCGTGGTCTTCGATCTTGGCCGCCGCCGCATCGTGCCCGCCGGCGAAGCTATTGCCGCGATGCGGATCTCGCTGCCGCCGTCCGCGGGCGCCGAATCCCGCGGCGTGGGCCCCGTGCCGGCAGGCCGCTATCGCATCACGGCCAATCAGGGCGGGGCGGACGCCGATGTTCTGATTGGCCGCGGTCAGCCCATCGCCTCTCTCGACCACGGGCCGATTGAGCTTGCGCTTCCCGTCGCCGTAAACGCGCTGATCGTGCGTGGTGCGGCGGATCGGGAGCTTGTGCTCGAGCCCGCGGCGCTGTGGCCGGCGCGCGGACGTCAGCGCGCATTGCGCGCGTTGCGCTACAACGCGGTGACGGCCTACTTCGTCGACGACCGCATTTACGCGGAAGAGCAGGCGTTCTGGGTGGGAGGCGCGCGCGTCGCCACCGTCGTGCTCCAGGCCGATCCCGGCATCCGTGCGGTGCCCCTCGAAGTCACCAACGGACCCGTGCAGAACCATGTGTCCGTGCTCGGAGCAGATCAGCCTTTCTCGCGCGATCTCGCGCCCGGTGAAACGGCTATCGTTTCAGTGACCTTCGACGCCGACGGCGTCGCGCGGTTGCAAATAGACGCGCGGAGCGGATTCATTCCGGCGCAGATTGACGCCGCCAGCCAGGATCACCGGTTCCTCGGCGTGTACATCCGAATAAAGGAGTAAGTGCGTGACACACGTGCGTGCGTATGCGACGGCTGGGTTACTGATTCTCGCCGCCCCTGCATGGTCGCAGCCGGCACGTTCGGGGAATCCGATTCTTCCGGGCTGGTACGCTGATCCGGAAGCGCGCGTCTTCGAGAACACCTACTGGATTTACCCAACGTACTCGGCGCCCTACGATCAGCAGACGTTCATGGACGCGTTCTCGTCGAGCGACCTCGTCTCGTGGAAGAAACACGAGCGCGTGCTCGACATCGCCGACATCCCGTGGGCCCGGCGGGCGTTATGGGCGCCGTCGATCGTCGAGAAGGACGGCTGGTATTACCTGTTCTTCGGCGCGAACGACATCCAGAACGATCGGCAGGTGGGCGGCATCGGCGTGGCCCGTGCCCGGCGGCCGGAAGGGCCGTTCAAGGACTATCTCGGCAAGCCGCTGATCGACAGGTTTCACAACGGCGCGCAGCCGATCGATCAGTACGTGTTCAAGGATCGAGACGGGTCCCACTACATCGTCTACGGCGGCTGGCGCCACTGCAACATCGCCAAACTCAACGCCGACTTCACCGGCTTCGTGCCGTTTCCCGACGGCACGATCTTCAAGGAGATCACGCCGCAGGGCTACGTCGAAGGCGCGTTCATGCTGCTGAAAGACGGGAAGTATTACTTCATGTGGTCGGAAGGCGGCTGGACGGGTCCCAACTACGCGGTCGCCTACGCCATCGGCACGTCGCCATTCGGCCCCTTCGAGCGCGTCGGCAAGATCCTGCAGCAGGATCCGTCCATCGCCACTGGCTCGGGACATCATTCAGTGCTGCAATCGCCCCGCTCGGGAAAGTCCTATATCGTCTATCATCGGCGCCCGCTCGATCAGAAAGATCGCAACGCGCGCGTCGTCTGCATCGAGGAGCTGAAATTCGACGAGAAGGGCTTCATCGTGCCGGTGGTCCTGACGAAGGAGGGCGTGAGGGCGGATGCGTTGCGTTAGGACTAGAACCGGGCTGGTTGAGACGTCGGCGGGCATGCGGGTTGGCTCGCGATTTGCGCGACTCGTTCTGGAACGAGCTGGGTCATGCAGCATCGTGATTCATTCGCAGCCTTGTCGGATCAACAACTGGTGAGCAGACAGATCGACTCGCGCTCGGCGAGCGTCAGTCGACCGCGGCGCTTGTCGCACCCGGCGGCTTCATCTGTCTGAGCACTCGGCTCTGAACGCAGGCGCTTATGCGTCATCAACTGCCCGGTGGCGATCCAGCGGCCGTTCTCGAGCGCGGGCTCAATGCCCTGCTGGCGGACCTTCTGAAAAAGAAGGCCGCGGCGGTGCAGCGCCCACGGGCGCCGCTGTTCGGAGACCGGCTGCCTCGAGTACCACCACGTCGTGCCGTTCGCGGCCGGCGGAAAGGCGACGGTCGACAACATCGAGCTGCGGTGCCGCGCGCACAATGACTATGAGGCGGAGCGCTATTTCGGGGCCAAGGCGATGTCGCTCTTCAGGGAATCTGCCCCGGCGTACCAATGAATCACCTCGTCAGCTCGCGCTCCAATGTGGTCGTGCACCGCGGCGCGGGCGTGCTGCCGGCGAGCCGCGTTGACATGGAGGCTGTCTTTATATAGGGTCGCTTCCTATGAAGCCGCTCCATGGACTTCTCGACATGCTCGTGCTCCGCACCTTGTTGCTCAGCCCGCTCCACGGGTACGGCATTCAGAAAGCCATCCACGCATCATCGACCGCGACGCTGGAGATCGAGTTCGGCTCGCTCTATCCGGCGTTGAAGCGGCTCGAGATGAAGGGGTGGATCACGTCGAAGTGGGAGACATCGGCGTTGAATCGCCGCGCCAAGTACTACCGGCTCACGCCTGCCGGACGGAGGAGGCTGCGCGAGGAACATGCCCAGTGGCGTGACTTTGCGTCGGCAATCACACGCGTCATGGGCGGAGAATCGGAGGGGAAGGCATGAGCCTCTGGCGAAAGCTGACCTATCTGCTTCCCTGGGTGCGACGCGCGGAGGACCGTGACATCGAGGAGGAACTGGCCGCGCTGAAAGAGATGGCGGGAGCCGGAGAGCTCGGGAACCTCGCGCTTGCAGCGGAAGACGCCCGCGCGACCCAGAGCTGGCTCTGCGCCGAGCGGCTTGCGCAAGATGTGCGATACGCGCTCCGCTCGATGGCACGTCAGAAAGCGTTCACCGCAGTGCTCGTCGTGTCGCTGGCCCTGGGAATTGGCGCGAACACCGCCATTTTCAGTTTCATGGACGCCATTCTGCTGCGCCCGCTGCCGGTACACGATCCGGATGCGCTGGTGGTCATGAAGTGGCGCGCGAAGAGCTACACGCTCGCATCAAGCGGCATGTCCTGGTCGACGGGCGGGTCGTCGTTCGACGAGGCGAGCGGCACGCTCAGCAGCATTTTTCCGTACGGCGCACTTCAGATGTTCGATGACGCGGACGATGTGGTGTCGAGCGCGTTCGGATATTTCTCAGCGACGCGGCTGGGCATCACCACAGCTGGCGAAACCGACGCCGTGAAGGGGCAGTACGTGTCGGGCGGATACTTCGCGGGGATCGGCGTGGCACCGGTCGCGGGCCGCCTCATTCAGTCTGCCGACGATACGGCCGCGACAGCGGGCGTGGCGGCCCTCAGCGAGCGGTTCAGCCGGCGCCGGTTCGGCGAGCCAGAGACGGCGTTGGGCCAGACGATTCGCGTGAACGACAAGCCCTTCGAGGTGATCGGCGTGGCGCCGTCCGACTTTTTCGGCGCTGAGCCGGGCTCGATTCCTGATATCTATCTGCCGATGCGCGCGGACACGATTCTCGAGCCACGGGCCTCCGCGAAATACGCCGACCAGCACTTCTACTGGGTCGAGATCATGGCGCGGCTGAAACCAGGCATCTCGCTCGAGCACGCGCGGTCCGCTCTCGCACCGAGGTTCAGGCAGTTCGTCGAAAGCACCGCCACTACCGACGCCGAACGGCGGGATCTTCCGGTTCTGGAGATGCAATCAGGCACCAGAGGGCTTGACACCCTTCGGCGGCGGTACGCTCGGCCGATCTACGTCCTCGGAGCGATGGTTGGTTTGATCCTGCTCGTTGCCTGTGCGAATGTCGCGAATCTGTTGCTGTCGCGCGCGACCGTCCGGCGGAGGGAGATCGCCGTGAGGCTCGGCCTGGGGGCAAGCCGGGCTCGCGTCATCAGACAACTGCTGACCGAGAGTGTGCTGCTTGCAAGTCTTGGCGGCGCAGCTGGTGTCGCAGTTGCGTGGTGGGGGATTGGCGTGATGACGGCCCTTCTGTCGAACGGCCGCGACAATTTCACCCTGCATGCCGAGTTGAACTGGGCCGTGCTCTGGCTCACGCTCGTCCTGTCGGTCGGGACCGGCCTGCTGTTTGGCCTTGCGCCCGCGCTCCAGGCGACGCGTGTCGACGTCGCACCCGTGCTCAAGGAAGCCCGCGTCAGTCACGCGCCGCACCGTCGTGGCCTCCGCCTCACGCACGCGCTCGTCGTTACGCAGGTCGTGTTCTCACTCGTGCTGCTCGTCGCCGCGGGGCTATTCGGTCGGACGCTGTCGAACCTGCACGCGATCGAGCTTGGCTTCGACCGCGACAACGTGCTGCTGTTCACGATCAGGCCGGCGACCATCGGTTATCAGGGGCCGGCGCTCCCTGCCTTGTTCGAAAACCTCCGTGCCGAACTCGGCCGGCTACCGGGCGTGCAGAACGTGAGTCTGTCGGCCGGTGCACTCCCGACGGGCGGAGGCACGATGGGCCCGGTCGCGATCGCAGGCGCGTACGCACCACCGCGGCCAGACGGCCGCCCTCCGGCGGCTGTCTTTGGGACGGTGGGACCTTCATTTTTCTCGACGATGAGGATTCCCGTGGTTGGTCGCGACTTCACCGACCGCGATGGCCCGAATGCTCCGAGCGTGGTGGTCGTGAACCGGCGCCTTGCCGCCGCGTTCAATCTTGAGCAGCCGGTCGGCCGTACATTGACGGTCGGGAAACAGCCATACGAGATCGTCGGCGTTGTGCCGGACGCGCTGACGTTTTCGCTCAAGGAGGAGCGGCGCCCGGCCGTCTACTTCTCGTATCTGCAGTCGGCCCGCCCGGCTGGACAAATGACCTACGAAATCCGGACTGCCGGCGCTCCGCTGGCGCTGGCCGGCAGCGTCCGGGACGTCGTGCGGCGGGTGGATGCACGGCTTGCGATTCACGATCTCAAGACACAAGCCGCGCATGTCGACCAGGCGATCAGTTCGGAGGTTACGCTCGCGCGACTGTGCCTCGCCTTCGCCGTCCTCGCGCTCGTGATCGCGTGCGTCGGGCTGTACGGCACCGTTGCGTTCAACGTCGCGCATCGTACGAATGAGATAGGAATTCGAATGACGCTCGGCGCGCAGCGGCCTCGCATCGTGTGGATGATTCTGCGTGAGGTGCTGGTCCTGACGGTTCTCGGCCTCGCGATCGGCAGTGCACTTGCGCTGGCCGGCTCACGCTACGTCGGGTCGCTCCTATACGGCGTCGAGCCGACCGATCCGGGCGCGCTCGCGATCGGCATCATCACACTCCTCGCATGTGGGCTGGCCGCCGGCCTGCTGCCGGCCCGCCGCGCCGCGACGATCGATCCGATGGTGGCGGTCAGACACGAGTAGCGTGCGTCAACGCGGCGGCGCGGCGCTCTTTACTCGAAACGTTCCATCCTCGAGCCGTTCGCGGTACGCGGTGTGGCACGTCGAGCACATCCGGTTCACCTCGGCGACCGACGCCGTGACCTGATCCCAGTTGCCGGCGCCGGCGGCGCGCTCGAGCGCGGTCAGGTGCGTGCGCGCGGACCGGGTCCACTCCACCGCATCGGCCGCATTACGCGCCTTCCAGAATGGTTCTGCGTCAGCGAATGCGGCCTTCAATACCTTCGTGTGCTCGGCGGCTGCGCCGGCGTCCGAGGCGGTGAGCGCGGCGCGCAGATCGTTGAACGCCGGGCCGACGCGCTTCATCACCTTGTCGAACGCTTCTTCCTCCGGCGACAGCGGCGGCGGCGGCCGCTTTGCGAGATCGACCATCGCCGCGGTGACCACCGAAGTCGCGAGGATCGCGGGATGGCCTTCGTACCTCGCAATCACCTCAGGTCCCAGATCCAGCTTGTAATCCTTCGCGCGGCGCGCGATGTCCGCCGCATCGAATCGCAAGACGTCGCCGACGATGGTGACGTAGATGCCCGGGTCGGGACTGCTGATAAGCGTCGGCGCAATGACCAGCAGCTCCTGTTCCGAGCTCTTCGCGCCATCCTGATCGACGACGAACGCCGAGGCTGAGAGCGTGCGGTCGACGGCAGCGGTCACCGAAACGACCTGGCCGTAAAACGCGTCCGGCGTGCTCGCCAGCGTGTTTGCGGCGACCGGCATGGGGCGGGGTGGTGCGGGAGGCGGCGCTTGCGCGAGCGCGCCCGCTGCCACCACGATTGCGCCGAGCGGCGCCATGAGCACGGCAGCAGCTTTCATCACCGCTACTGTCCGATCGCCTTCGTGATCGCTGCGACTGCGGTGTTCGCCCTGAATTCGATGATCTTCCGGCCCATCTCGATGGTCTTTTCCTTCGGCAGGATGTTCACCCCGTTGATGGTCGCCTTGCCCGCGGCAATGCGCTGGTCGAGCCGCACGAGCGTCGGATCGATGGCCATCAACGCCGCGGTGAGGCCGTACTCGTCATGAATGCCGTCGGAGTTGAGCTTCTCGGCAATGCCGTTGTCGGTCACGAATTGCCGCACGCCGCCGGGACTCGTCCAGTTGTAGAACTCGGGCACATGATGGATCGCCGGCGTGCCGCCCCACTTGGTTGACAGCTCCTGCGCGACGGCGCGCAGCCCCGCCGTGTCGCCGCCGCTGTCGCCCATCAGGATGATGTGCTTGAAACCCTGGCTCTTCAGACTCGTGGCGATGTCGCGGACGACCCCCTGGAACGTCTCGCGCGTGAGATAGAAGCTGCCCCAGTTGATGTACGGGTTGTCCGGATCGCCGGCCTCGATCGGAATGATCGGCGCGATGAGCGCGTTCCCGAGCTTGCGGGCGATCGCCTCGCCGACCGCGCGAAGCGCGTGCTGGTGCTTCGAGCCGGGAAGGTAGGGACCGTTCTGCTCCGTGCTGCCGGCGAAGATCAGGGCGGTCGTCTTGCCCGCCGTGATCGCGTCGCGCGCCTCCAGATACGTCATGTCCTCGATCCAGACAGTGTCGTGCGCGGCGATCGGGCGCGGCTTCGCCAATTCTTCCTCATAACGCTGCTTCGCCTGCGCGGCGCGCTGCTCGGGCGTCATCTGCTGACGCTGCGCCTCGATTGCGCTCGGGGCGGCGGCCAGCATTACGGGGAGTGCGAGGGCGATGGCGATCTGTTTCATTTGCAGGCCCGGCAGTTGTGATTGTTCTTCGCGCCCATGCCTTCGAGCAGCGTGATCGTTTCCGGGAACGGCTGCGTGCGCTGCTCGGGGCTGTTGGCCATGTCGACGGTGGTCTGTCCCGCGCGATTGACGGCCATGACGTCGGCGCCGCGCTTCACGAGATACAGGATCATGGCGTTATCGCCGCGCGCCGCGGCGTGAAGAAGCGCCGTGAAGCCGTCGGCGTCGCGCATGTTGACATCGACGCCAAGCTCCTCGAGGAAGTAGCGCGCGGCCGGCATCCAGCCGTCAGGCACATGCCGATGCTGCTGCGCCACGCGCGACGTGCCATAACCCACGCCGCTGGCGGCGTGGAACGGCGGCACGTGCGGTCCTCCCGGCGGCGTCCGAGGCAGGCCCGAGGGATCGTTGGGCCGCAGCGCGCTGCCGTACGACATCGTCGGAATGTTCGGGTCGGCGCCGTACTTGACGAGCAGGCGCATGGCATCGACGTCGAGCGCGTAGGCGGCGCGCCAGAACGGCGTCGCGCCCGAGAAGTCCACGCCCATGCGGCCCGTGTTGTAGGCCGCGTACCAGATGTGCGAGCGCGTCCGGGCATTCGGATCGGCCCCGGCCTTCAGCAGCGCCTCGAGCAGCTGCAGATGGGATGCGCGCTGCTGCTGGTGGGCCGTCGGCTGCGGGTACCACGTGCGCAGGGCCCACTCGTTGTTCAGCGTCGCGAACAGCGGCGCTACGCCATCGTCATTCGCGAGGTTGGGATTGGCGCCGCGCTCGAGCAGCGTCAGCGCGAGATCGTATTGGCCGTTGATGACCGCGAGCGCCATCGGCGTGGTGCCATCGCCTGCGGTCGGCAGGTTCAGGTCGACGCCGGCTTCGAGAAGCATCTCGACCGCCCGCGCATGTCCGTCACGCGCCGCGTAGTGCAGCGCGGTGAAGCCGCCCTGCCGGCCGATCTGCTCGAGATCGGCTGGGGGACGCACGCCGCCGCCGCCCGCCCCTCGTCCGCGTGCGCCGCCCGGCTGTTGTCCGCGACCCGCGCCTGGTGCGCCCGCGCGTCCTGCCGTTTGGCCGCCGGGCGACGGCGCGTCGATGTTCGAGTCGTTGTCCGCCGCCCGTCCGATGGTCGCAGCGAAGATGCGATTGCGCTCCTGCCGCGCCTTGGCGTCATCTGCCGATCGCTCGCGATAGTCGATGACGTTCGTCGAAGCGCGCGGGTCGGCGCCTTTCGCCAGCAGCAGCGTCATCGCCTCGAGGCGGTTCTGCGAGGCCGCGAAGAGGAGCGGTGTCCGGCCGTGTGTCTGATCCCGCACGTTGACGTCGGCACGACGGTCGAGCAGCGCCGCGATCGCGTCGGGGTTGCCCGCCTGCGCGGCCAGATGCAGCGGCTGCACCCCGGTTGCGGTCAGCGCCGCGGGCTTGCTTCCGGCGTCGAGCAAACGTGCGACGACCGCCGCGTGTCCTCTCGAGCTCGCGAGGTGCAGGGGCGTATACCGCCCGACTCTGGTGAGTGGCTCTGTCGCCGCTCCGGCGAGCAGCAGGATGTTCGTGGACTCGAGGTCGCCGTTGAGGGCGCTCCAGTGAAGCGCCGTCATCCCGTCGCCCTGAGGCGCGTTGACGTCGGAGCCGTCGCGCAGCAGCGCGCGCACGCGCGCGGTGTCGCCGCGCATGGCCGCGTCTGCGACCGGCGATTCGGCCCCTTCGACTTCGCTCAGGGCCAGCCGTTCGACTCGCCCCGCGTGCGAGTCGAGGGGCTCGCTCAGGGCCAGCCCTTCGACTTGGCTCAGGGCGAGCCCGCTGCTGGTGACTACGAGCGCGAGTGAAAGAGCGCGCATTCGCATAGGAACTCCTACGCCGTAAACGAGAACTCGCCCGTGCTGTCGCCGAACGTCTTCAGGTCTTCGAGGCCGAGCCGGTGCAGCAGCGTCAGCATGACGTTGGCCATCGGCGTGTCGTCGGCGGCCTTGACGTGCACGCCGCCTTCGAGCACGCCGTCACCGCCGCCGAGCAGGATCAGCGGGCAGTTCCGGTGGTTGTGCAGATTGCCGTTGGCCATCGGCGATCCGTACATCACGAGCGTCTTGTCGAGCAGGTTGCCGTCACCCTCGGTCGCGGCCTGGAGCTTCTCGAGGAAGTACGGCAGCAGCGATGCGTGGTGCTTGTTGATCGCCGCGAACTGTTTGATGCGTTCCTCGGCCGTGCCGTGATGCGACGCGTTGTGGAAGCCGACGTCCACGCCGCTGCCCGGGTAGATCCGGCCTGAGCCGTCGCGCCCGAACTTGAATGAGAAGACGCGCGTCGTGTCCGACTGAAACGCCAGCACCTGCAGATCGAACATCAGCTTGACGTGCTCTTCGAACGAGTCGGGCACGCCGGCGGGCGCGCCGGGCAGCTCGCGCGTCTCGCCGCCCATGTTGCGCGCTTCGATGCGCGAGATGCGCTGCTCGATCTCGCGCAGATTCGTCGCGTACTGATCCAGACGCAGCCGATCCGCGGCGCCGAGCGTGCGACTGAGCTCGGCCATCTGCGCGGTGAGCATGTCGAGGATGCTCCGATCGGTGGCGCGCCGCTTGGCGCGCTGCTCGGGCGTGCCGCCGGCGCCGAACAGCTGCTCGAACACGATGCGGGGATCGCGCACCATCGGCAGGGGCTCGCTCGGGCCGGCCCAGCTGATCGTGTCGGTATAGACGCACGCGTATCCGTAGGCGCACCCGCCCGACTGGTCGACCGGCTCGATGCTCAACTGCATCGACGAAATGGGCGTGTCCTTGCCGAACTTCTGGACGTACAACTGATCCAGCGACGGGCCGACCTTCACATCCGAGCCTTCGGTGAGCTTCGGACGGCAGTGCGTGTACATGACCGCGCTCGACCGGAAGTGATCGCCGCCGACTTCAGCCGGCTCGAACGCCTCTGCCATCCGCGCGTCGGTGTTGCTGACGATCGTCAGGTGCTTGCGGAACGGCTCGAGCGGGCTGAGCGCGCTCGGCGTGAGGTCGAACGCGCGTCCTGTCGCGGCGGGATTCCACAGGTTCTGCGTCATCCCGTACTCACTGCAGCCGGCGGCGCCGTGCACCTGCTCGATGCAGACGAGGCGGCGGCGGGCGGCGGCCTGTCCTGCGGCGGTCTTCGCGAAGACGCTCCGGGCCGGGATCATCGAGTCGAGCAGCGGCAGCGCGACCGTCGCTCCCAGGCCTTTCAGGGCCGTCCGGCGCGAGAGGTACTTCTTGGTCAGATACATCAGTTGGTTCCTTCCGCGAGTGCCGTTCGAAAAGCGGGACTTCGCACGACGCCAAAGATCAGGGCCGAGAGCTTGTAATTCTGCGCCTTCGCGTCGCGCACGATGCCTCGGACCACCGGCATGTCGTAGTGTTCGACCCTGCGGCCGAGGGCGTACGACATGAGCATCTTCGTGAGGTGCGTCACGACGACATCGGATCTCGCCAGGAGCGCTGCGCGCAGGTCGGCCGCGCCCGCGATGCGCGTGCGATCGAAGAGCTCGGCCGTCACATCGACCGGGACGCCGCGATCCTTGATCCGCCACGCTCCCGTCACGTCGAAGTTGTCGAGCGCGAGCCCGATCGGATCGATCACGTTGTGGCACGAGCTGCACGAAGGATTCGCGCGGTGCAGCGCGAGCTGCTCCGCCACGGACCGGAACTTGCCGTTGCTGGCGTCGGCGGTCTCTTCGAAATCCGGGATGTCCGGCGGCGGCGGTGGCGGCGGGTGGCCGAGCAGCACTTCGAGCACCCACTTCCCGCGCAGCACCGGAGAGGTGCGGTTGCCGTGCGACGTCAGCGTCAGGATGCTGCCGTGTCCGAGCAGGCCGCGGCGCGTGTCGTCGGGGTACGAGACCTTGCGGAAGCGCGTCCCGCTCACGCCCGGGATTCCGTAGTGCCGCGCGAGGCGCTCGTTCGCGAACGTGTAGTCGGCGGTGAGCAGCTCCAGCGCGGGCCGGTCCGCCCGCACGAGATGGTCGAAGAACAGCTCCGTCTCGCGCGACATCGACGCCGCGAGCGTCTCGTCGAAATACGGGAACGACAGCGCGTCGGGCTCGACCTTGTCCAGGTCCTGCAGGCGGAGCCACTGCGCGGCGAAGCGCGTCGCGAGCGCCTCGGAGCGGGGATCGGCGAGCATGCGCCGCACGTGGCGCTCGAAGCCGGCAGGCTTCGAGAGCTCTGTGCGGCTGGCGGCGTCAATCAGCGCCTGATCCGGAATCGTGCCCCACAGGAAGAAGGACAGGCGCGACGCGAGGTCGATGTCGCGGATCGGATAGATCGCGCCGGGCTTTGCCGCCGCCGGCATTTCTTCGGCGCGGAAGAGGAAGTGCGCGCTCGAGAGCATCGCCTGCAGCGCCGTGCGGATGCCCGCTTCGAAGCCGCCGTCGGCGGCGCCCTCCTGGTAAAAGCGCATCAGCCCGTCGACATCGCCCGCCTCGAGCGGCCGCCGATACGCCAGCGTGCCGAGTCCCGTAATGATGCGCCGCGCGCACGGCACGGCCTCGTCCGGCGACGTCGGACGGCACGTGAAAATCATCCGGCGGGCGGGATGATCCGACACCCCGGTCACCTCGAAGGGCCCGACGATCGCGAGGTTGCGAAGGTGGGGAAGCGTGGTGACGCCGTACGCCACGCCGATCTGCGTGTCGGCCAGGGTGTGATCGATGGGCTTGATCAGATCGTCCTCGGTGCCCTCGAACTCCCGAACGAAGGCCGCGGCGACGCGGCGCGGACCGGCCCGAACCTGAATCGACGGCGTCGTGACGGTCAGTCCCGTGGGATCCGATTCCGACATCCAGCGATCGACCTCGACGAGCGCGACCCGTTCGCCGTCGATCGAGACATCGATCTTGATCGCGCGGACCGTGCGGCCGAAGAGCGCCCCCGTGGGCTCGCCGTGCAGCAGAAGCTGGAACTTGTATTTGCCGTCAGCCGGAAAGTTGTGCGTCACGGCGGTGCCGCCGCGCGTCCCGAACGGCGCGCCCTCGACGCGGTCCTTCTGCGACTGCGTTCTCGGGACGTCGTACTGCGCCGAGGCCGCGTCGACCGATGTGTCGCCGACCGCGACACGGCTGACGTGCGCCGCGGCGCGCATGTAGCCCTGCAGCACCGTCGCCGACGGCGTCTGGACGTCGGCAATGTTGTCGAAGCTGGCGCTGATGGTGTCGGCCGGCAGGTACGCGTCGACATCGATCTCGAGCCCGAACAGCGATCGGATCGCCGCCCCATATTCGGCGCGATTCAGACGCTGCAACATCCGGCGCCCGGGGTTCGGCCGCGCCGCGGCGCCATCGAGCTTCGCCTCGAGCGCGGTCACAAGCGCCATCCGCGTCGCCGGGTCGAGCTGCCGCGCGCTCTTGGGCGGCATCAGCCCGACGCGCAGCTTGCCGATCATCTTCTCCGCGAGTTCAGCGTGCTGGTCAGCATTCGCGACATCGAAGCCGGCCAGCGTCAGATCGCCCCTCTTCCGCACATCGTTGTGGCACGTGCCGCAGTGCTTCACGATGACGTCGTTGTACTCGGATGGCGTTGAGGGGGTGCCCGACTTGGCCAGGGGAGCGGCCGGAGCCCCCGAGGTTGCGGCGCTGCTTTGCCCGGCGGCGGGTGAAGCTGCCGCCGGCCCGCCGGCCTGGCCCACGCGGAGAGCCAGGACCGTGCAGTACAGACCTATGACGAGCAGGGTCGGCGCCAGCCGTCGCATCGGAAAGAGTCTCAGGGCCTCAAATTATACCGTGGACGGCATCATTAACAAGGGGGAACCGGGCTGATCAGGAGGTATTTCGTGAGGGTAGAGGTGGCACCCCTTCAGTACCGAATCAACCCCCCGAAGTACGGCCCCTTGAGCGTCATTTCGCCGCCGTCGCGGTCGGCCAGGAACATCACGTCCATCACGCGGTAGCCCGCGGTGACGCCGAAGTTGTTCGTGATGTTGTAGGTGCCGTACACATCCCAGTCGATGTACCTCGCCTCGTATTTCTCGTCGATGCGCGGAATCTTGATGCCGACCAGCTCGAACGTGATCGAGGCGTTCGGCAGCACGTAGCCGCGCAGGATGCCGCCAATCGCGGGGACTGGACCCTTCGCACTCGTGAATTCCGAATTGATGGGGCTGATCAGTTCCGCTCGAATCTCGGTGAGCTTGGCTTCCAGAATGACTCCCGCGATGAACCTCTCACGCGAGACGAAGTCCCACTCGTACCCGAAGCGCCAGACCTTCCAGTCGAAACTGGTCGTCACCGGCAGGTTCGGGTCATAGCTCTGGCCGTTGAAGACCAGCGTTTTGGTGAAGACCGTTTCAGACGAGTACGTCACCGGGACGTACTGCACGCGGAACTTGTGCTTGCGACCGGGCCGAAGCACGAAACGGAAATCGGTAAAATTCTTCTTCTCGTATCCGAGATCGTCGACGAAATCGATCGGATCGCCGAAGATGCCGAACTGCTCGCTCTGGATCAGGCCCTGGGGCGAGGGGTTCCAGAAGCCGCCCATCGCTTCCACCCAGTAGGTTTCGCCCACCGAGCGCTGCGACGTTCCAGGAACGCTGTACTGCGCCTCGGCCGGAGCCGCCGCGAGCAGGGCTGCCATCGCCAACACACACGTCATGACACGCTTGACCATAACCAATCCGTTCGTCGTTAAAAAAGGGGAGCGGCCGATGTGCCTGCCGGGAGAAGGCGACTCAGAATAACACGGCTGCGTTAGCCGCCGCCGCCAGGCTTCTTGATCACCGGGGCGGGCGTGGCCATCGCCGGCGCCGCGGGCGTTCCTTCGTCCTGGTCCGATATGCGCGCCACAGGGGGCCAGACGGGCGGGGGCGGAAGCGTTTCCTCGTTCTGTTGGAACAGGCGCTTGATCAGGCTCGGTGTGCTGTTCCGAGGGCTCCAGCCGAGGCGCAGCACCGATACCTGGACCGGCCGGCGCCCGAACGCGAGCGCCTCGTGGCAGCTCCAGACGTAGAGGTCGACGTGCCGGCCGTGCACTTTCGGGCCGGTGTCGAGGATGGTCCAGATGCCCCGGTACGGGTCGAGCGTGTTGGCGATCTCGATGACCGAGCCGACGGGCAGCAGGTCAGGATCGGCCGCCGCGATGCCGGTCCGCACGGCCACGCCCGACTTCGTCGTGTGCCCCTTGCAGTAGGCTGTGGCCGTGAACCGCAGGGGATCCCGCGGTTCCACCTCCATAGCGGCCTTGACGACGTCGGGTTCGGTCCTGAACAGGCGCGCCGCATACCGCGAGTCGATGGCAGTGGCCTCGTAGAAAAACACGAATCCCACGGCGACGAGGGCCGTCGCTATCAGCTTGCGCCGCAGGGAGCGTGAAAGCAGCATTGTTCTTGGCGACTGTCCGCCGAGCGGCCTCGCCGCGCAGCCGGACCTCTGCAAGGGTACGACCGCGCGGGGTAGAGGTCAACCGCCGAGGCGAAAGTCAGGCGAATACGGACTAGCGCTGGAAATGATCGAAGCCGAGGGACGCCACGTCGAGCCCCGGCGCCCCGTCGATGCGCACACCCTGTTCCGCCGTGGCCGTACCAATTCTGGTCACCTCGGTACGAAAGACGCGCTGGGCTGCACGGAACCGCCCGCGGCTGCGCGTCGAGACGGTGAACAGGAGCTCGTAGTCGTCGCCGCCTGCCAGCGCTCCCTCCAGCGCGTCGCGCCCCAGGCTCTCGAAGACCGCGCGAGCCGACGGGTCGACCGGGAGGGCGGCGGCGTCGATGGCCATGCCGCATCCGCTCGCCTCGCTAAGCCGCCGCAGCCCGTCGGCCAGACCGTCGCTCAGATCGATCGCGGCGCGCGAGGCGCGCGCGCGCGACAGCGCGAGCCCGGCCCGCAACGGCGGGGATGGCCGGCACGCCCGCCGCACCGCCGGCCACGCCGGGCTCGCCTCGTCCGGCAGGCCATGTTGCTCGAGCCAGGCCAGGCCGGCGGCGCCCGCCCCAAGCGTTCCGGTCACATAGACGTCGTCCCCGGGCCGTACGCCATCCCGCCGCAAGACCTTGCGGGGATGCACGGAGCCGATGGCGGTCACGTCGACGACCAGCGGACCCGCCGAGCGCGTCAGATTCCCGCCCGCAACGGCCACACGCGCTTCGCGCGCGGCATCCGCGACGCCGTCGACCAGCGCGTCGAACTCGTCGAGTGGAAAATCAAGCGGCAACGCGAGCGACAACAGCACGGCGCGCGCCTCGGCTCCCATCGCACCCAGGTCGCTGAGGTTCACGAGCACGGCCTTCGCCCCGATGTCTGCCGGCGACGACCAGCCGCGCCTGAAGTGCACACCCTCCATCAGCATGTCGGTCGTGACCACGTCGGCGAGATTTCGTCCCGGGCGCAACAGCGCCGCATCGTCGCCCATGCCGATGAGGAGATCTGCGTGCAGGTGGGGGACACGTGCGCGGATGCGCTCGAGGAGCGCCCGCTCGTCAATCCCGGAAAGCACTTGACATGACGTGGTAGGCAGCGAGCTCCTTGACTGCGAGTCGCGGGAATACCACGTCATGTCAAGTGACTTTCCGTTAAAAAAAGTGCCGCTTTGCCGTGTGGGGAGGTCGATTGAACCTGCACTCAGCAGGTGGAACCGCTACGTCAAACCGCGCTTCAGGCTTCCTCTCCGCGGAGGCATGCACACCGCACGGCGTCGCGATTCACTTGGGATAAAACATTGGCTCAAACGACCGTCCGAGCCATCACGCGCAAAGCAGCACGCCGATCATACCACTCGCGCGCGCGCCGGCTCCGATCCATCGCGCCCTGCAAGCACCGCATCGAGGATGCGTTCGAGCTCGGCGGCGCGGTCGAGCAGCGCGTCGTACGTGCCGGCGCCGCCGGCTGCTTCTTCGCGCGCGCGAAACAATTCGTCGGCGATGTTGAGCGCGGCGATCACGGCCAGACGCATCGAATCGGCCGCGCTCGATTCGCTCGAGGCCAGCCGCATCTTGGCATCGACGTACGCGGCGAGATCGGCCACGTAGCCCGCGTCGAGATCGCTGCGGACCGGATAGCGCTGGCCCTGGATCTCGACGGTGACGACGCGCGACGGGCTCGGGCCTGGTGTCATCAGAGGGCCATGCGGTCGATTTGCGCGAGCATGTCGGCCACGCGGGCGCGCACCGCGTCACGCTCCTCGCGCAGCGACGCCAGCTCGGTGCCGGCGTTGTCGGCATCGGCCACTCTAGCCTTCAGCCCTTCGACCTCGCGCATGAGACGCACGTTGTCGTCGGCCACGCGCGTGTTCTCGGCGCGAAGCCGATCGACGAGCTGCACGAGCTGTTTGAGTTTTTCTTCGAGGCGGTCGATCGGCTGCAGATCGACGGTGGTTGCGGTGCGTGCCATGTAGTCTCCCGTGATCGGGCCTGCCCGTCGTAGCCTTGAAGGCGGGCCTGCCCGCCGTAGCTTTAGCGAAGGCGGGCGCCGTGCCTGCCGGCCAGCGCCGCGATGATGCGATCGACTGCCGGCTGCACGTCTTCATCGGTGAGCGTGCGCTCCGCGTCGCGGAATGTCAGCCGTATTGACAGGCTGATGTGCCCTTCGGGCACGCCCTTGCCGCGGTACCGATCGAATTCGCGCACGCGCACGAGCGACGGCGGCGCTTCCGCCCGGATAGTGCCACGAAGCTCACGCGCAGGCAAGGCCTCGTCGACGATCACGGAGAGGTCGCGCGTGATGGACGGGAATTTTGGCAGCGCGCGCGCGCTGAATCGCGCGTCAGACTGCATCAGCGGCGCGATGGCATCGAGATCGATCTCGCCGGCGAAGATCGGTACGGTGCCGGTGACGCCGCGCGCGGCCACAATCGCGGGACGAAGCTCGCCGGCCAGGCCCGCTGCGACCGGGGCGCCGTCATCGGCCCTGGCCATCAGGCGCGCGCCGCGGCCCGGAACGATCCATGGGCCGTCGGCCGGCTCGGTGGTGATGGCGACGCCGAGTGCGGCGCCCAGGAGATCCGCAATGCCGACGGCATCATAGAAGTCGGCGTCGGTGCCGGCCTGGCTCCAGTGATCCGTCTCCCGCGCGCCGGTGATGACCCACGCCGCGGCGCGGCGTTCTCCCGCGAGGCCGACGCGCCGTCCAATCTCGAACAGCTGTACGTCACGCGTTTCGCGACGCCGGTTGTGCGCGACCGAGTCGATGAGCCCGGGCAGCAGCGAGGGCCGCAGGATCGCGAATTTCTCCGACAGCGGATTCTGAATCGCGGCCGGCGGGCCATCGGCGAACGGTTCGGCGGCGCGCGCTTCGAGAAAAGAGAATGTGACGGCTTCGTGCAGGCCCGCCCCCGTCAGCACGCGTCGCAGCAATCGATCGACGCGCACCGATTCGACGGCAGGACGCGGCGCCGCTCGCAGCGCCGGAAACGACGCTGGCAGCCGGTCGTATCCCGCGTGCCGGCCGACTTCCTCGATCAGATCGGCTTCGCGTTCGATGTCGACGCGGAACCCGGGCACCTCGACCTGCCATCCATCACCCGCGGCGCGAAGCTGAAAGCCGAGCCTTGGCAGGATGTCATGCACTTCGGCGTCGCTGACATGCGCGCCCAGCAGGTGCGCGATTCGTCCGCGCCGCAGCATCACGTCGCGCCGCGTGAACGGGACCGGATAGACGTCGACCGGCGGACCGGCGGGCGCGCCCGCACCGATGTGCACGAGCAGATCCATGAAGCGCTGCAGCGCGCGCGGCGGCGCCTCGATGTCGGCGCCCCGTTCGAATCGCGCTGACGCTTCCGTTTTCAGGCCGGTTCGCTTCGACGACACTCGCACGCGCGCGGGCTGAAACCAGGCGCTTTCGACCGCGATCTGCGTCGTGCCAGGGCGCACTTCCGTGCCGGCCCCGCCCATCACGCCTGCGATCGCGACGGCGCGCTCAGCATCGGCAATCACCAGCACAGACTCGTCGAGCTCGCGCGTCTGTCCATCGAGTGTCACCAGTGTCTCGCCTCTGCGCGCGCGCCGGATGATGATCTGCGCCGGCGCAGCCAACGGCCCGAGCGTGGCGAGATCGAAGGCGTGCGTCGGATGTCCCATCTCGAGCATCACGTAGTTGCTGATGTCGACGACATTGCTGATCGGGCGCACGCCGGCCGCTTCGAGCCGCGCCGCGAGCCACGCCGGAGACGCCCCGGGGGTGACATCGGCAATCTGCATCGCATAGCGCCCGCAGTCGCGCTTGTCTTCGATCGTGACCGGCACGGTCAGGCCGGATCCGGGCGCTGCTGCGGCGCCCGCCGCAGGCGGCGTGAGCTCGACGCGCCATGCCGCGGCGGCCTCGCGCGCGAAGCCCATCATGCTGAGACAGTCGGGCCGGTTCGCGGTCACCTCGAAGTCGATCACGCCGGCGTCGACCGACGCGACCTCGAACCCGCGATGTCCCAGCCGCTCGGCGATCTCGGCGGCGGACCCGTCGACGCCCGCCAGCTCCCTGAGCCACTCGACCGCGACTCTCACAGCGGAAACTGCTCCAGCAGGCGGATGTCGTTCTCGTAGAAGGCGCGGATGTCGTCGATGCCGAAGCGGCTCATCGCCAGCCGCTCGATGCCCATGCCGAACGCGAAGCCGGTGTAGCGCTCGGGGTCGTAGCCGACCGCCTCGAACACCGCCGGATGCACCATGCCGCACCCGAGCACTTCCATCCATCCCGTCTGCTTGCAGATGTGGCAGCCGCGGCCGGCACAGAACACGCACTGCATGTCGAGCTCCGCGCTCGGCTCGGTGTAGGGAAAGAAACTGGGACGGAACCGCACCGCCGCTTCGATCTCGAACAGCCGGCTCACGAACGCCTGCAGCGTCCCTTTCAAATCGCCCATCGTCACGCCCTCGTCGACGACGAGGCCTTCGACCTGCGTGAACATCGGGGTGTGCGTGGCGTCGAAGTTGTCGCGGCGATACACGCGGCCCGGCGCGATGATGCGGATGGGCGGCTCGTGCGTTTCCATGTGGCGGATCTGCATGCCCGACGTGTGCGTGCGCAGCAGCGTGGCCGGCTGGTGGCGCGGGAAACTCTTCCCGGTTGATTTTCCCCGGTTGCCCGCCCACCCCTGCACCGGCTGCGCGAGATACAGCGTGTCCTGCATGTCGCGCGCGGGATGTTCCGCCGGCATATTGAGCGCTTCGAAGTTGTGGTAGTCGTCTTCGAGCTCCGGACCGTCGATCACCTCGAACCCCATCGAGGCGAAGATGTCTTCGATGCGCTCGCGCAGGAGCGTGAGCGGATGGCGGCGGCCTGCTCGCGGCACCCGCGCGGGCAGCGAGACATCGATGGCGCCGGCCGGCCGCGCCGTGGCCGCCAGCGTCTTTTCGCGCGCGGCGAGCGCTGATTCGATTTCCTGCTTGAGCGCGTTCAACCGCGCGCCCGCGGCGCTTCGCTCGTCAGGCGGCAGTGTCGCCAGCGTCTTCAGCTGCCGCGTCAGCTCGCCCGACTTGCGGCCCAGCCACTGGTCGCGCAGCTTCTTGAGATCGTCGAGCGTGCGTACCGCGCTCAGCGCGGCCTGAAACTCGGTCCGTTGGTCGTCGAGTGGCATTGGGATCAGGCGGAAAGCACTTGACGGGTCGTGGTATCGGGGACTTTCTGGAGCCTACCACGGCCAGTCAAGTGTTTTCCGCGATTGATGATACAGAAAGAAAAGGCCTCGGGCTTTTGCGCCCGAGGCCCTGATTGTTCTGCGCCGAATGTTGGCGGTGTTATGCGGTGGCTTCGGCCTTCGCCTTCGCCGCCTTTGACGCCTTGACGGCCTTCTCCTTCTTGTCCGCCCTGGTCGCGGTCGACTTGACCGGCGCGGGATTCGCGTTCGCGGCAAGCGCCGCGACTTTCGCGAAGGCGGCCGGATTGTTCGCGGCAAGCTCCGCCAGGCTCTTGCGGTCGAGCGTATTGCCCGCCATCTTCAAGCCGGCGATCAGCTGGCCATAGGTGAGTCCGTTTTCGCGCGCGGCGGCATTGATGCGCACCACCCACAGGCGGCGGAAGTCGCGCTTCTTGCGCCGGCGGCCGACGTACGCATAGCCGAGCGCCTTGTCGACCGATTCCTTCGCGGAGCGATACAGCTTGCTCTTGGTCTGGTAGAACCCTTTGGCACGCTTGAGAAGCTTCTTACGCTTCGCACGCCTTACTGTGCCTCTCTTGACTCGCGGCATGATGACTGTTCCTAATTCTTAATTCTTAACTTGCCAATTCTAAATTTTTATTTGTACGGGAGCATCTTCCGCAGCGCGGCCTGGTCCGCCTTCGCCACCACGTGCGTGCCGCGTTTCTTGCGCTTGCTCTTCGCGGTCTTGCTCGTGAGGATGTGGCGCTGCCCGGTCTTGCCGGCCTTGAACTTGCCCGACGCGGTCTTCCTGAAGCGCTTCGCCGCGCCCCGATGTGTCTTGATCTTCGGCATCTAATCTCTCCGGCAGGGTCCCCTGCACCCCGCCTAGCTCACTCGCTCGCGGGGCCCCAACACCCCACTCCGCTCGTTCGCGCTCTACTCTCCCGTCACTTCTTCTTCGATCTTCAGTCTTCGATCGTCAGTCTTCGCAACCTTTTCCGGCTTCTTCGCGCCCGGGCGTGGCGCCAGAATGGTGTGCATCTGGTTGCCTTCCTTGTTCGGCTCCGTCTCGGCCACCGCCGAGTCGCGCAGCTCCTCGACGAGCCGCTCGAGCACCCGCCGGCCGATTTCAGGATGCGCGTTCTCGCGGCCCCTGAAAAAGATCGTCGCCTTGACCTTGTCGCCGTCCGCGAGGAAGCGCTCGATGTGCTTCTTCTTGAACTGGTAGTCGTGCTCGTCGACCTTGGGCCTGAACTTGATCTCCTTGAGGACGATCGTCTTCTGGTGCTTCCGGGCCGACCGCGTACGCTTCTGCTGTTCGTACGAGTATTTGCCGAAATCCATGATCCGGCAGACCGGCGGCTGCGCCGTGGCGGAGATCTCGACCAGGTCGAGCCCCTTCTCGCGCGCGATGCGCAGCCCCTCTTGAGGGGCCATGATGCCAAGCTGTGTGCCGTCGTCGCCGATGACGCGTACTTCCCGGACCCTGATGCGTTCGTTGACCCGGGTGCGATCGTCGCGCCTGGGGCTGCGGTCGTATGCGATAAGAAACTCCGTTTTTAGTTACGTGCCCTTGCGGGCGACTTCCTCTGCCGCGTCGCGGACGAAATCCGCCACGGGCCGCGCGCCGAGGTCTCCGCCCGCGCGGCTGCGCACCGAGACCGTGCCCTCGGCCGCCTCGCGATCCCCGACGACAAGCATGTACGGGACCTTCTGAAGCTGCGCCTCGCGAATCTTATATCCTATCTTTTCCACGCGCCGATCGATATCCACCCGCATTCCGGCGGCTGACACAGCCGCCGCGACCGCCTCAGCCGCCTCGAGATGGCGGTCGGCCAGCGGCAGCACGATGACCTGCAGCGGCGCGAGCCACAACGGGAACGCCCCGGCGTAGTGCTCAATCAGAATCCCGATGAACCGCTCGAAGCTGCCGAAAATGGCCCGGTGGATCACCACCGGCATGTGTTCGGCGTTGTCGGCGCCGACGTATTTCAGGCCGAACCGCGCCGGCATCTGATAGTCGAGCTGAATCGTCGCGCACTGCCACTTGCGGCCGAGCGCGTCGGTGACGTCGAAGTCGATCTTCGGACCGTAGAACGCGCCGTCGCCTTCGTTGACGTCGTACGTCGTGCCGGCCGCCTCGAGCGCCTTTGTCAGCTCCGACTCGGCGTGGTCCCACGTCGCGATCTCGCCGACGAACTCCGTCTCCGGCCGCGTCGACAGCTTGACCGTGTAGTCGAGGCCGAGATCCGTGTAGACGCGATCGACGAGCCGGAGCAGGCGCTCCACCTCTTCGCCGATCTGCGACTCCATCACAAAGCAATGCCCATCGTCCTGCGAGAACTGGCGCACGCGGGTGAGGCCCGACAGCACGCCCGACGCTTCGTTGCGGTGCAGCGGTGTCTGCTCGTGATAGCGGATCGGCAGGTCGCGATAGCTGCGCGTCTCGGCCGCAAATGCCAGCATGTGGCCCGGGCAGTTCATCGCCTTGACGGCCATCGCCTGCGCCTCGCGGCTTTCGACGAGGAACATGTTCTCGCGGTAGTGCTGCCAGTGTCCCGACGTCTCCCAGAGCTCCTTGTTGTAGATCAGCGGCGTCTTCACCTCGACATAGCCGCTGGGGAAGAGCACGCCACGCATGTAGTTGGCGAGCTCGTTGTAGAGGGTCGTGCCCTTCGACATCCAGAACGCCGCGCCCGGCGCCCACGGATGAAACGTGAAGAGTCCGAGCTCCCGGCCCAGTTTGCGATGGTCGCGCTTCTTGGCTTCTTCGATGCGTTCGAGATGTGCCTTGAGCTCGCCTTCCTTGAAGAATGCCGTGCCGTACACCCGCTGCATCGGCTGATTCTTCGCGTCGCCCTTCCAGTACGCGTTCGATGTCGTCAGCAGCTTGAACGCCTTGAGGCGGCTCGTCGACGGCACGTGCGGGCCGACGCAGAAGTCGACGAAGGTGTCGCGATCCTTGATCGTGTAGACCGATACTGCCTTTTGCCCTGCGGTCTTCTCCTGAATCAGTTGCACCTTGAGCGGCTCGCCGCGTTTGGTGAAGAACTCGATCGCCTCGTCGCGCGGCCAGATCTGGCGTTCGTAGATGAAGTCGGCCGAGGCCAGCGCCTTCATCTTCTTTTCGATTTTCTCGAGATCCTCGGGGACGAAGGGACGCTCGACGACGAAGTCGTAGAAAAAGCCTTCATCGGTCGCGGGTCCGATGCCGCACTGCGTGCCCGGAAACAGATTCGTGACCGCCGCGGCGAGCAGGTGCGCCGTGCTGTGCCGATAGACGTGCAGCGCTTCAGGACTGTCGGGCGTCACGAGACGCACCCGCGCATCGCGATCGATCGGATGCGTCAGGTCGACCAGACGGTCGTCGACCACGGCGGCGAGAGCTGTTTTCGCGAGACCAGGCGAGATGCCACGTGCGAGGTCGAGAGCGGTACTGCCTTGCGGCACCACGCGGCTCGATCCGTCGGGCAGGGTGACAGTGACGTCGGACAGGGGATCCTTCAGGCCCAATGTAGATCGTAAATTTACATTGGGCTGTTCGTATTGGTAGGCACGGGCGGACTCGAACCGCCGACCTCCTGCATGTCAAGCAGGCGCTCTAACCAGCTGAGCTACGCGCCTCAGAAAACGCCAAGTATAACAGGCTATTTCTTCCCCAGCGCGCGCTCGACGGCCTTGTCGAGCATGGCATCACCCGCCGGAGGGATTTCGTCGAATTCAACCGCCGGTTCCTCGATGACCACGTCGGGTTTCAGGCCCTTCTCGTGGATCGGCTCGCCGCCGCGCGTCAGGTAGCGCGCCCATGTGAGCCACAGCCCGCGGTCGTGCGGCAGCTTGACCAGCCGCTGATCACCGGCGCTGCCCTGAGTCTGCTCGCCCACGATCTCGGCGCGCTTCGAATCCGAGAGCGCCGCGGCGAAAATTTCCGCGGCCCGCGCGGTGCCGTTCGAGACGAGCACGACGATGGGAACCGTGATGACCGCGTCGCCGGCTTTGGCCTCGATGGTTTCGCGGGTATCGCCGCGTGTGGCCCGCGTGGCGAGCGCGCCCGAGGGAACGAACGCGCGCGCGGCCTCGATGCCTGCGGCGATTGGACCTTCCGCCGTATTCCGCAGATCGATGATGATCGACGGCGCGCCGCCGGACTGCAGCCGCGCGGCTGCGGCCTTCAGCGAGGCTGCCGCCGTTCCTTCGAACGATGCGACGCGGATGTAGCCGGGACCTTGCGGAAGCTTGCGCGACGTCACCAGCTCCGCCGGCGCGCGCTCGCGCGTCAGCGTGAACTCGCGCGGGTCGGCCGTATTGCCGCGGATGACGGTGACCTTGACGGTCGTGCCGGGTTCGCCGCGCAGCCGCCGCATGCCTTCGATCACCGACATCTCGCGCGTCGGCTGTCCATCGATCGCGCGAATGTAATCGCCTGAGCGGATGCCCGCGTTGAAGGCAGGGGAGTTGTCGCGCGGCGCGATCACGCGCAGATAATACTGGCGGCTCAGCACCAGCCCCACGTCGCCCGCAGCCGGTTTCGCGTTGCTCTCGATCAGCTTCGCTTCGGCCGGTGTGAGATAGGCGCTGTCGCCGTCGAGGCCGTCGGCAAGACCACGCAGCGCGCCTTCCATGACCGCATCGACCTGCACTTCCTCGACATAGCTGCTGAGAATCAACTGGATCACGTCTTCGAAGACGCGCAGATGCGGAAACGCGCCCTGGCGGGCAGAGGCGGATCCGAACAGACCGCCGAGCACGACCACGAGTACGAGTGGCGCCGACACGAAGAGAGCGAAGAGTCGAAGACGTTTCATTGCTGTCGAAACCATTGTAAGGGGTTGACCGGCTCACCGTCGATGCGAAGCTCGAAGTAGAGCCGGGCATCGCGGGCCGCGGGTGGACGTCCAGCCCGGCCGATCACCTGGCCTGCGGTGACGCGCGCTCCCTTTGCGACGTCGGCCGCACTCAAATGGCCGTAGATCGTGAACGTCTCTGCGCCATGCTGCACGATGATGAGGTGGCCGAAGCCGGTGTACGGCCCGGAGAATGCGACTTCGCCTTCATGCACGGCAGAGACAGCGGCACCCTCTTCGACGGCGATCTCGATGCCGTTGAACGGCAGTGCGCCCCGCGCGGTGGGGCGGAACGGGCGTACGACGCGTCCCGTGGCCGGCCACGGCAATGCTCGCCTGAACGCCGTGATCGGTGACGTGCCGGGGGCTGCGGTTGGGGCCGCGGCGGAAGCGGTGGATCGCGGAAGGTTCTCGACAGTTGTCGCCAGTCCCGACGCGGCGGCTTTCAGCTCGTCTGCGAGCGCTGCGTTGAGCTCACGCTCACGGCTGATGGCGTCGATTCGACTCTCATGCCCGCGGATGGAGCGATCGAGCGCGGCACGAGCCGTCGCAGCTTCCGCGCGCAGGCGCTCGGCCTCATTGCGCTCGGTGTCGAGCGCGGCGCGGGCCGCCGCGAGCTTCGTCATGGCCGCGCGGTGTTCCGCAAACCGGGCAGCGTCCCGGCTCGATGCCGCCGCCATCTGGCGCCAGGCGCGCATCGCGTCGCGCGCCGACGCCGCATCCACGAGCCGGCGCAGGTCGCTTGCGCGGCCGCGCTTGTAGAGCTCGACGATGCGCGCGCGGACGATGGGCTCATGGCGTGCGATGGCTTCGGCAAGCGCCGTCTGCTGCGCTTCGAGTGCGGCAATCGCAGCCGCCGCCTCGTCGAGCGCCGTCGTGCGCGCCGCAAGTTCCGCCGCCCGCATCTCGCGATCGAGGGAGAGTCGTCGCAGATCGTTCAGCAGCGTGCGTTCCTCGCGCGCCAGCTTCTGCGCTTCCTGCTGAAGCTCGCGCAGCCGCTCCTGCGCGCGTCCCTCGAGTTGGGGAAGGCGTTGCGGCGCTGCGGGCACCTGTGCAAGCAAACCGAGCAGCAGGAGATGGATCATCTAGTAAAGGGCCTTACCGTCGATCCCGCCTGGAATCTGCAGGCCAAAGTGCTTGAGCACTGTAGGCGCAATGTCGATGATGCGGGCGGCCCCGCCCGTCAGCTTCCGGTTCGAAACGAGCACGCCCGCGGTCTCAGCGAAATCGTATCCGCCGTGGTCGCCGCTCCACTTCTTCATGTTCGGATACACGATCCCCTGCGGCGATCCCCCGAGCGTCGTCTGCCACGAGACCCGATAGCCGTCGTGGAAGCCGACCTGCAGGTCCGGCGCATTGTGCAGGAACTCGCCTGAATACACATCGTCCCGCTTGTAGACGGCGCGTACGATCGGGTTGCCGTCGTCGGGATCCTGCAGCGTCAGAAGCTTCGCGCTCAACGCCGCGGCCAGCTGCTGATATTCCTGGCCCGGACTCACGATGCCCTTGCCTTCGCGCCCCCGCACGTTGAAGTAAACCTGACCGAGACCCATCGCGTAGGCCTTCGTACGCGACCAGTCGACGTTCTCCCAGAACTCGCCGCCGCCGAACAGATCGTCGAGCTTTTTCTCGCCGGGCTGCTGTCCCTGTACGGCCATGTAGCCTTGCTGCACGAGCCAGGTGTTCAGGTTGACCGCTTTGCGCCACGAGTGAAAACCGTGGTCCGACACGATCATCAATGTGGTGCCGGGCTCGAGCCGCTTCAGGACTTCGCCGACGAACGTGTCGCTGCGTTCATAGACGTCGCGGATGGCGGCGCCGAAGCGCGGCACGAGCGACGCGTCGTACATCGGATGCGAAGGATCTTCGAGCCGCCAGAACATGTGCTGCACGCGATCGGTGGATTCGATCACGCCGACGAGCAGGTCCCAGTCGCGCGACTCGAGGCGGCTGAGGATCACGTTCGCGCGATCGTCGAACGCGCGTCCCGCGTCGTCGAGGAAGGTCGCTTCGTCCATGCGGCCTTCGTTGAGGGGCCATGTGGCCTCGGCCCAGCCGAGCGTGCGGAAGCGGCCGATGCGGTCGTAGATCTCCTCCGCGAAATCGTCCGGGTACGACATCGGCATCGGCGGCGCGTCCGGCCGCCAGTTCACCGGCGAGACATAGAGCTGCAGCTCCTGGCCAGCGTCAATCAGATACAGCTGCGCCATGCCTTTGACGCGCACGAAGAAGTTGATGCGGAAATCGAGATCGATCCAGCGGCTCCATTCGCCCGGCCGCAGCTTCACCGACTCGCCCTGGATTTCAATCGTCGCGGACGGATCGCCCGTGCGCGTCCAGTGCACCTTCATCGGCACGCGCACGTCTTCTGTCGCCTCGAGCTCGGCGATCTGGCGGCGCTCCGCATCGGTCAGCGCCCGGCTGTTTGTCTCAGCCTCGTTCCGGATCGCGGTGAGCTTCTGCTTGACGATCGGATTCGCCGGGCCAGTCAGCTCCGTGTCGGCGATGTTGTTCTCGAAGACGAGGCGCTTGAGGATGCCGCCCATCTCGGTGTTGCCTTCCTCATAGCGGCTCAGATCCGTCCCGAAGTAATAGAACGTGCCCATCGTGCCGCGGATGTCCGGCAACGGCAGGCCCGAGAGCAGCTCGCCGTTCGGCACTTTTTCGGCAGGAAAGGTCACCGGCACCGTGAGAATGCTGCTGCGGATCCCAGCCTCGCCGGCCGTCACCCAGAACGACGTGCCGCCACGTATCGTCTCGACTTTCGGCCGCGACCTCGGGATGTAGTCGAACAGAAACTTCGGCGGGATGAGCCGCACCATGCCGAGATCGGGCAGGTAGGTCTCGGTATCGCGCACCAGAAAGTCATAGATGTTGTGTTTGCCCGCCTGCACCCCGGTGGCAAACGACGCCCACGCGGTCGGTGACTCCGGCGAATGCGATGTCGCCAAATCGGTGAGCGCGCCTTCGGCCGCGAGCTTCGCCATGTTCGGCATGCGGCCCTCGGCGATATAGCGCCGAAGCAGATCGGGATCCATGCCGTCGAAGCCGATGATCACGAGCTTCGGCGCGCTGGTCACGCCGCGCGGCTGGCGGCGGCATGCCGTGGCCGTCGCGATCGCCGCGGCCGAAAGCATCAGCAGGAAGATGACGCCCGCTTTCTTCATGGTGTGCGGCCAGTATAGCGAAGGTGGGTGTACGCTTCAGGACGTGCGCGCGCTGGGCATCGACTTCGGGGCCAGACGAATCGGTCTGGCGCTTTCGGATGCCACCGGCATGCT
>JBBDWL010000039.1:0-1039 GCA_040902895.1 Vicinamibacterales bacterium
CGCGCGAGATGCGGACGGCGTGGACGATCCGGAACTGCGGCGCCGGCGGCCCGTCCGGATCGTATTGGCTCGGGCGGTTCTCATGCTGCACTGTGCCGCTGAACGGGCTCGGCAGCTTCTCACCGGCGCGGGTGAAATAGCCGTCGTCGGGACGTTTCCCGTAAGCGCCCCAGTGGCGTTTGTACGCGCCGCTGGATGCGTCGAACACGATGACGCGATGGTTGACGTATCCGTCGGCCACGTAGAGCTCATTGGCGTCGCGATCGACGGTCATGCTCGCCACGCCGCCGAGGTTCTCCGTGTCGTTGCTGCCCCGGCCCTGCCCCTTGCGCCCGATTTGCATCAGGAAGCGGCCGGCGCGGGTGAACTTGAGAATCTGCGCGTCCTTTTCGCCGCCGCCGCCGAGCCACACGTGCTCGTGGTCGACGTAGATGCCGTGCTCGAGGTCGGGCCATTCGTAACCGGCCCCGGCGCCACCCCACGATGAGATCAGGTTGCCCTGTTGATCGAATTCCAGTACGGGCGGCGCGGCGCGCCAGATCGAACGGGTCTCGTTGGGCTGCAGCGTCGAGGGGCGGTGGACAATCCAGACATGATCGTGCGCATCGACGGCAACGCCGGCGACGGCGCCGAGCAGCCATTGATTGGGAAGCGGCTTCGGCCAGGCCGGGTCGACCTCGTACGCCGGCGCCATCCGGTCGGACTGTGTGGCAGCGACCGGCAGCGTGGCACCGATGACGACGGCCAGGAGCCGTGCGATGGTGGAGAGCATGGGTGGCCGCACGGTACATCAGCCGCGGCCGGCGGCGCGGGTAAAAGTATGTCTCGGAAATGTCTGCGGATTGTCTAGCGGGAGGGCCTTATTACAGGTCCGTCCACGGCAGTAACTGATAGCCGCTGCCATGCACGGTGACGATGTAGCGCGGGTCGTGCGGGTCGTGTTCGAGCTGCATGCGCAGCTTGGCGACGTAATTGTCCACAGTTCGCGTGACCGAGAGCTGGTGATAGCCCCAGACGTCGCGCAACAATTGCGTGCGGC
>JBBDWL010000040.1:0-1024 GCA_040902895.1 Vicinamibacterales bacterium
CTGAGTAGGTCTTGAGGCCCGGCAGCTGTTCGAAATCGTCTTCCGACAACTGGGCATACTCGAATTCGAAGCCGAAGACGATCAGCGAGACGCCGGCCGAGAAGCCGCGGAGGAAATGGTTCTCCGGCGTCGGCGACAGGCCCAGGAAAGCGGTGACGTCGGCGCGGGCGGGGGTTGCAGATGCCAGCACCATCAAAGGCAGAAGGCACAAGGCACAAGGCGAAACACCCCGGAAACCTTTTGCCTTCTGCCTTCTGCCCTCTGCCTTGCGAGCGCGAGCGAGAAAATTCGTGCGAGCGAGTGCGAAACCAGTCATGCGTCCTCCGAACCCTATGATCCCACGAACAAAGCGCCGATAAGTGCAAGACAGAGGCCACAGCTCAGGCATGGAATTGGCAATGGCAACAGGCAAGTCCCGGAAAACTGTCCGGAGGAGGCTACAGATGATTCCCCAACGCTGGATCGCTCGAAGTGCCATGCTGCTGGCATTCACCGCCGGACTGCAGGCCGACACCCTCTATCTCCGCGACGGCTCGCGCGTGCAGGGCGAGCTCGTCTCGGTCAGGAACGGCACCATCGAATTCGAAGAGCGGCGCAGCTTCGGCAGCGGGCGGACCCTGCGGTTCGATCGCGATGAGGTGGTGCGCATCGAGTTCGAGACCACGCGCGCATCGGGCGGCAGCAACTTTCTGAGCGGCGGCCGTCCGTCCGGCATGCGCGAGCGGCAGACCATCGTTTCCGGCGACGTGGCGTGGAACGACAGCGGCATCGACGTGCGCGCCGGCCAGACCATCTACTTCGAGGCGACCGGGCAGGTGACGTGGGGTCGCAACCGCCGTGACGGTCCGGCGGGGGAGCGCAACTCGCCCTCGAACCCGAACCGCCCGATCGGCAATCGCAACGCCGCGGCGCTGATCGGCAAGATCGGCAACGGCTCGACCGATTACTTCTTCATCGGCGACGAAACGGGCCCCGTCCGGATGCGTGCCGCGGGCCGGCTGTATCTCGGCGTCAACGATGATGT
>JBBDWL010000041.1:0-6377 GCA_040902895.1 Vicinamibacterales bacterium
TTCGCGCCATCGGTGGTCTTGTAGATGCCGTCGCCCCAGCTGACGCTCTGCCGGTTGGCGCGCTCGCCGGTGCCGACCCAGATGATGTTGGGGTCGGGCTGATAGATGGCGACGTCGCCGATCGAGTGGGTCCCTTCGCGCTCGAACACCGGCGCCCACGTGACGCCGTTGTCCAGCGTCCGGTACATGCCGCCGGTGGATGACGCCACGTACATGATGTAGAGATTGGATTCGACGACGTCCATATCGACGAACCGTCCCGACATGGTGGCGGGGCCTATTCCGCGAAGGGGAAGGCCCGCGAGATCGCTCGAACGTAGTGTCGCGGGAGTTTGCGCGGCAACCGTATGGCGACGGACGTTTAGGTCCGTCGATCCCGTCGCAAGGACAAGGAGGACAAGAACGGAGACAAATCGGCGGTGTCGCATGACGACAAACCTAAAGGTTTGTCGCCGCAGGGTCAATGGAACATGCAGGTCAATGGAACATACGGTCAATGGAACTATCTGGCGACTGTCGCGGGCCAGTTCATGATCACGCTGATGCGCGGTGGCGGCCCTTTTTGCGACGGCCGCATGACGAGCAACCGCGTGGCATCCCTGGAGATGGCGTAGTTGTAGCCGTCCGTATCGACGCCGTTCAAAGGAAAAAGCGGGACCGGCACGCTGGCGCGGAAGCCGCCGCTCAAATTGATACCCACGCTTTGCAGCATCCCGACCAGATCCAGGAACACCAGCTCGCGGCCGTTGTAAGACCATCGTGGCTTCACGCCGCCTCGACTCGAAATCGTCCACCGCATCGAGGCGTCGGGAAAAGTCGCCACGTAGATCTGCGGTTCGCCGGTCTCGTTCGATTCGAACGCGATCAACCTGCCGTCTGGCGACAGCTGGCCGAGCCGCTCACTGAACGGCGTACTGACGGCGACCTTAGGCGTACGGTCGCCGTTCAGGTCGACATACTTCAATTCGAAGCCCCTGCCGCGTGACTGCTCTTCGTAGACGATGTAGCGCCCGTCGCGTGACCAGTCGGTGGGCTGCTTCGAGGTCGGCGTCTGGTCGTTCGGACCGAGCAGCGGCTCGGCGTCGCGCGTGCCGTTGACGACTTTGATCAGCAAACGGGTCATCGATCCGGGCTGGCCGTCGAAGTAGACCAGGCGCCGGCCTTCCGGCGACCACACCGGATGCCCCTGGGCGCCTTGTTCGAAGGTCAATCGTGTGCGCGTCCCGCGCGCGCCGTCGTGGATCCACACCGCATTGCCGGTCGAGCCGCTGCTGGTTTCGAGGGCCACCGACGTGTCGTCGACGGCAAGCGCCATCGTATGGCCGCCGGGAAGCTGCGCGACGGTTCCAGTCGGACGCCCATCGCGCGCCACCCACTCGAGATTGACATCCTGGCCGAACAGGTTCGAGCTGTCATACGCGATCACCCCGTCGATCGACGCCGAAAACGCCGCGGTGCCGAGTGACACGGTCCGGACGGCATCGGCGATGACGATCGCGTCGCCAGTCCACTGACCCCCCGTGGCGTCAAACGGGCGCGCCATCAATTTCGCGTCACGCGCAAACACCAGATAGCCCGGGTTGACGTAGTCGGCGCCTGATGCGATCTCGTCGAGCACCCGCGTCGTGGTCGAGCCGAGCTCACCCAGCTGCAACGTCGACCTGCCCAACTCCGCGTTCATGGCCGTGAACACGAACCGGCGGCCATCGGGCAAGAATGACGGCCGCGCGTGACGCAGGTCGCCCTTCGTGGTGTCGATCGTCGTCACCGATTCCGGCTGGCCGCCGCTCGCCGGGACGCGCTTGATGGTGACGTCAGCGAACAGGATGGTGCCGTCGGTGGCCCATGTCCCATTGGCACCGTTACCCGTGGCGGCGATCACCTGCACCGTACCCGACGTCACGTCAAGACGTTTCAACTGGCCTGGCGTTTGGAATGCGATGTACTTGCTGTCTGGCGACCAGAACAACGTCGTGACACCGGCGGTGTTCTCGAACTCACGTGCCGAGCCGTCGTTGAATGAATGCACCCACACGTGGCCGGGCCGGCCTCGCGGTTGTCCGACATAGGCCACGCTTCGCCCGTCAGGTGCCACGGCCAGAAACGCCGTGACGCGCTGGCTGAACTCCGCGCTCAGCGGACCCTCGATCTGGAATCGGATCGGCGTCGCGGGTGGCGGAGCGCTCGAGAAGTAACGGCTGCCGGCCCACCCCGCGCCAAGGGCGATCACCGTCAGCGCGATCGGCAGCGCGACGTGCCACGCCGATCGCTTCTGGGGCGCGGCAGCGGACGAGTGCACCAGCTCGCCGGTCGATGTCATCGCATCGTCGATCTCCATGCGCGCGATGGCCATGTGCGGTGCGCGCTTGCGAGGATCTTTTTCGATGCAGCGGCGCAGCAGCGTCCGAATGGCGGACGGCGTCTCGAACGGCAGCGCCTGCCAATCCGGCGTGTCGCGCATCACCGAAGTAATGATCTCGGTGACGTCGTCACCCTTGAACGCTCGCTTGCCGGTGAGCATTTCGTAGAGCACGCAGCCGAACGCCCAGATGTCGGCGCGCTTGTCGACAGGCTTGCCCTTGGCCTGCTCGGGCGACATATAGGCGGCGGTGCCGAGAATCATGCCGCGGGCGGTCATGGCCGGCGACGTGATGGTCGGGGAATTCGCCAGGGCTTGAGGGCTTGAGGACTTGAGGTCTTGACTGAGCGCCTTGGCGAGACCGAAGTCGAGGACCTTCACCGTGCCATCGCTGCGCACCTTCACATTCGCGGGCTTGAGATCGCGATGGATGATGCCTTGCTCGTGTGCGGCTTCGAGCGCTTCGGCAATCTGCTTCGCGATCGGCAGCGCCTCGTCCAGGGCCATCGGGCCCCGCCGGAGCCGCTCGGCGAGGTCGTCGCCTTCGACCAGCTCCATCACCAGCGCCGTGGTGCCGTTCGCTTCTTCGAGGCCGTGGATGTGCGCGATGTTTGGGTGATTGAGGGCGGCGAGGACTTCCGCTTCACGTTGAAATCGCGCAAGGCGTTCGCGATCGTTGGCGACGTCTTCGGGCAAGACCTTGATCGCGACGTCGCGTTTCAATTTCGAATCGCGGGCGCGATACACCTCGCCCATTCCGCCGGCGCCAATCGACGCCGTGATCTCGTAGCTGCCGACGCGGGTTCCTGGGGTGAGAGGCAACGGCTGAGATTATAGGGCCGCAGGACCGGTTCAGCGCGCCAGCGGAATTTGCTTGGATCGGAGCAGCGCGCGATCGCGGGTCAACAACGGAACGTTATGAATCACGCTCGTGGCCGCGATGATCTCGTCGGCGGGATCGCCCTGGATGTCGAGCTGGGTGCTGGCCAGCGCGATTTCACGGGTGATCGGCCAGATCTGGACACGCGACAGAACGCGTACGACTTCCGGATCATCGAGGTCGATATCGACACGTCCAAGCTGAGCCAGTTTGGCGGTTTCCCACAACACGATGGCCGACATGCTCCAGCGTTGCGAGGCGAGCAGCGCCCGCTCGCGCGCCTTCAGCGAGCCAGCGACGGCATGGAGCAGGATATGCGTATCAAGGTTGAGCATCCCACTCGGCTCCGGTCGACAGCAGGTCGCCCTTGATGCGGACCTTCTGCTCGAGGGCGCCGATCAAGGACGACGAATCGGTCTCGTACGGGATCAGCTTGGCGACGGGCCTGCCGTGCTTGGTGATGACGATGCCCTCGGCGTCGACTTCGTCGAGGAGGGCAAGGCAGCTTTCCTTGAACTTGGCGGCCGGGATCTGCCTCATAGTCATATATTACGTCCAGTCATAATATATGTCCAGTTCCCCCCCCGAAGCGCCGGATTCAGTACATTGGGTGGACCCTTCGATCGAAACCGCCATCATGCGATCGCCGTGCCTGTAAACCGTTCTTGGTCGTCGCGCGACGCCCGAAGAGCTCGATGCGGCGTGGGACCTGTGGTTCGACCTGGCGCAAGCCACCAATGATCACGATCCCGCATATGAGCACGGTGTGTTCGCAGGCGCGGGCACGTTGGGGCGAGTCACAGGCGCGAGATCGTCACGGCGACAACAGAGGGCGCCGGTTGAAGATCAATGAAATCGGGCGGGTCGCCTACTAGACAGAGAGAAGGCACAAGGCAAAATGCAGAAGGCAAACAACGCTGATCAACGTTCCGATTTCTGCCTTGGCCTTTTGCATTGTGCCTTTCGGCCGTATTTCAGCAGCCTACCAGAGGCGCAGCCGAACGCGCTGCCGTCGCGACCCCCACTGTTCCGGCTGCGCGCCGAAGACGCCCGCGCAGCGCGCACCGCACAAGCAGCACTTGCCTTCGGGCGTCAGCTGCCAATCCGTGATCGTGTAACCGTCGCGGCCGATCGCCGCCTGGCCGCACTGATGGCAATACGTCGATTGGCCGGCGGGGTCGTGCACGTTGCCGGTGTAGGCATAACGAACGCCGTTGTCGATCGCGATCCGCCGTGCTCCCGTCAGCGTCGACGCCGGTGTCGGCGGCACATCCTGCATCTTCCAGTCAGGATGGAAGGCGGTGAAGTGGACCGGGACATCGGGCCCAAGATGTGAAACCACCCACTTCGTGAGGTTGTTCAACTCGGTATCAGAATCGTTCTTGCCGGGAATCAGCAGGGTGGTGATCTCGAACCACACCTTGGTGTCGTGCTTCAAATACTCGAGCGTCTCGAGCACTGCCGCCAGCCTGCCGCCGCAGATCTTGAAATAGAAACCTTCGGTGAAGCCTTTGAGGTCGACGTTGGCGGCGTCGATGTGTTGATAGAACTCGCGGCGCGGCGCGTCACACATGTAGCCGGCGGTCACCGCCACGGTCTTGATGCCGCGATCGTGACAGGCCTGTGCGACATCGATTGCGTACTCGGCGAAAATCACCGGATCGTTGTAGGTGAACGCGATGCTCCGGCACTGGAGTTGCTCGGCAGCGCGCGCGATCGCATCGGGAGAGGCGCTGTCCTGCAGCGTGTCCATCTCGCGCGATTTCGAGATGTCCCAGTTCTGGCAGAACTGGCACGTCAGATTGCAGCCGGCGGTGCCGAACGACAGCACGGCGCTGCCGGGCAGGAAATGGTTGAGCGGCTTCTTCTCGATCGGATCCACGCAGAAGCCGCTCGAGCGGCCATAGGTGGTCAGGACGATCTGATCGTTCTGGCGAGCGCGGACGAAGCACAGTCCGCGTTGTCCTTCATGCAGCCGGCAAAATCGCGGGCACATGTCGCATTGCACACGCCCATCTTCGAGCGCGTGCCAATACTTTGTCGGGACGGTATCGGTAAAAATTTCGGTGGGCATGACCGTTCGTGCTGGATGCCGATGGGTTGATAATCCCAGCATACCAAGACCGCGTTGATGAATGTTCGCCCTGCAGCTGTCGCCGGTTATTTCTATCCCGACAATGCGCGCGAACTTCGGGCCGCCGTGCTCGAACACGTGGTCCGGGCGAAGCCGGACGGCCCCGTCCCGAAAGCCCTCATCGCCCCGCACGCCGGCTACCAATACTCAGGCCCGGTGGCCGGCTCCGCCTATGCGCTGATCGCCCCGCGCCGCGACGTGATCGAGCGGGTGGTGCTGATCGGGCCGTCGCACCGCGTCGGCTTTGCCGGGCTGGCATTGCCGGACGCTTCCGCCTTTGCGACGCCGCTCGGCGACGTCGCTCTCGATCGCGCGGCCATCGATCGCATCCGGCCGCTGCCTCAGGTCATCGTCTCGAATCACGCGCACCGACAGGAGCACAGCATCGAGGTGCATCTGCCGTTTCTGCAGGAGACGCTCGGACCGTTTTCGCTCGTGCCGCTGTTGACTGGTGAAGCGGCACCGTCCGAAGTCGGCGCGGTCATCGACGCGCTCTGGGGCGGGCAGGACACGCTCATCGTGGTCAGCTCCGACCTGTCGCACTATCACGACTACGCGACGGCATCGCGGATGGATGCGGCAACGTCGGCGGCGATTGAGGCGCTTCGAGATGAAGACATTGCCGACGATCACGCCTGCGGCGCCGTGGCAATCAGAGGATTGTTATGGGCGGCGCGCCGGCGCGGCCTCGCCGCGCGAACGCTCGACCTGCGCAATTCCGGCGATACCGCGGGATCGAAAGACCGCGTCGTCGGCTACGGGGCATACGCCTTTGATGAGAGCGCGATATAGCAGATCGATCACGCAATCAAAGTGTGCGGCGCCGATCCACGCCGCCGCTTGGCTATACTGACCTCAGATGGCCAACGTGTATTTCGATCTGACCGCGGCCTTCAATCAACACCACCCCACCGCTGCCCTGGCCTCCGGCCAGGCCGTCGTGTTCTACCGGATCGCCATCATGAGCAAGGATGGCGACTGGGTGATTCGCGAGACGGCGGACG
>JBBDWL010000042.1:0-20999 GCA_040902895.1 Vicinamibacterales bacterium
CGGTGACCTCCTGAATGCCATTCAGGCGCGCTCCCAACTGCGCTACAGGCCCATTCGGCGTGAAGACGAACGATCATTATAACCGGCCGACCCAACGCGAGCCCTAAAGGGCTGCGCCACCCGCGCTCAGTACTCGCCGAACATCCGCCTGAGCTCGGCCGGATCTTTCGTCGTGGCGAGGCCCAGCATCAGGAGGATGCGCGCCTTGATGGGCGCCAGGTCTTCGCCGGCTACGGACAGTCCACGCCCCCGGCCTCCCGCGATTCGGCCGCTGCCCGTCCGGGTCGTCGTCACGACCGGCACGTTCTTCGTCATGGCGTACTGGATGCCTTCGCGCTGGGTGCCGCTCGTTGCGCCCGCGCCCGCGGTCGCGAGCACGATGCCGTGCGCCCCCGCGTCGATGGCCGCGCGAATCAGATCGCCCGGCGCGCCCTGATATGTGAGGAACACGTCGACGCGAGGCAGCTCCTGGATCGCAAAGACATCGAACTCACTTTCCGAGGTATGCCGCCGCTCGACGCGCCGGTAATACACGACCCGATCGGAATCGACCACACCCAGGATGCCGTAGCCGCGCGTTTGAAAGGTCTGCAGCCGCAAAGCATCGGTCTTGGTGACTTCGCGGGCCGCGTTGATCTCGTCGTTGAGCACCACCAGCACGCCCCGTCCACGAGATGCGGGATCGGCGGCCACACGAAATCCCTCGAGCAGGTTCGCGGCGCCTTCGTAGCCGAGCGTGCTCGGATTGCGCATCGAGCCCACCACCACGACCGGACGCTCGTCGCGCACCGTGAGATTCAGGAAGTACGCGAGTTCCTCGAGCGTGTCAGTGCCGCTCGTCACGACCACGCCGGCCAGCGCCGCATCGGTGCGAAACAGCGTGTTGATGCGCCGCGACAAGTCGAGCCACTGCGCCAGGGTCATCGAGCTGCTTGCAACGTTAGCGAACTGCTCGAATTCAGGCGTGGCGTAACGGGAAAGCTCGGGAATCGCCTTGACGAGCTCTTCGGCTGACAGCCGCCCGCCCTGGCGGTTGGAGATCGTACCGCCGGTTGCCACGAGTCTCACCCGTGGGACTGAGGCACCCGGTGCCTGCGCAGCCTCTGTGGGCGTCGCGGGGGGACGCGCCGCTTGCGGCGGCCGCGGCGCGGCGGTGCCGGCGGCGCACGAGAAGGTTGCAAGACTCAGGACGAACGCAAGGGTCGCGGAAAGCCGAATGCGCATGGCGCAGTGTAGATCAGTGCGACGTGGTAGCCGGCACGTGCGCGTTCCGAGTAAGCCAGGCGCTCAGAAGATTCGCGGCCTCGTCGGGTGAGATGCCGTAAAACGGCATCAGCGCGGCCGAGCCACCGGGTGTGCGGACGATTTGCGCGCGCCATCGATCGCGTCCCACCGCAGAGACCTCGATCAGATACGCGCGGCCATTGATGGTTTCTTCGAAGTGGAGGACGTCGTTCAAGGAGTCGTCATTGTAGCGGGCGCGAAAATCGCTACAAGCGAAAGAAAGTACGAAGCGCACCGAACCGGTGCAATCGAGCCGGTAAATTTATTTTCTCGCACGCTTCATCAACAGCCTTTCCACGATTCGTCCACAGCTTTTCCACAGCTTGACGCTGCGGGGCCGCCAGACTACCCTCGATCTGTCCGCACGTCCTCCTGTTTCCATGCCGATACTGCCTCGCCAGACACGTCTCGTGCGTGTACCTGACCTTGCCGCGTACCAGCAGGCCATCACGGCGCTGGCACTCGAAGGCGGTCTGCAGGAGATCCGCCGGCGCGCTGTCATCGTGCCGACCGGCGCCGCGGCGCGGCAGCTGCGCCGCACGTTTGAAGCGTCGCGGAGCGGCGGTGCATTCGTTCCACCCCACCTCATCACGCGCGACACCTGGTACTCGCTCATGCACGAAGCGATGGCCCGCGTGCCGCCCCGCGCGGACGATGTCGAGCGCGAGATGATGCTCTATGCGGCGGCTATCGACGCGCGTGAGTCGGGCGCCGGGCCGCCATTCGTCATTCGTGCCGGAATCGTCGCGGCCATGCTCCGTTTGTACGACGAGTTGCGCCGGCGCGACTGCGACCTGCTCACGTTCCAGGACCGCATCGGCCGCGAGCTCGACAAGGACCACGCGGATCGCGGAGCCGAGCGCGTGGCGCGGCAGACGCGCTTCCTCGCCGAGGCGTTCCACCGCTACGAACAGCGGCTCATCGCCGCGGAATTGCTCGACGAACACTCGCTTGCGGCGCGGATCCGCACCGAGGGATCGACCGCGTTCTCCCATGTCGTGATCACAGTGGGCGATCAGACCGCAGAGGCCGGCGGGCTCTGGCCCTCCGACTTCCGGCTGCTGGCCGAGACTCCGGGACTCGCTCGCATCGACATCGTGGCCACCGACCGGATGCTGGCTGCCGGGTTCTTCGAAGAGCTCGAAAAGCAGCTGCCCGGATTCGATGACACGCGATATGCCGATCCCGGCGGTGCTTTACCAACGCTGCTCGTTCCCGCGCCAGGGCCGCACGACCGAGAGTCGCCAGTCACGTGGATGTATCGCGACCGCGAAGACGAGCTGCATGCCGTTGTGCGCGGCGTGCGGCGGCTGGCGTCAGAGGGCCGCCTGCTTCGCGACCGCGTCGGCATCGTCTTCCAGCGCCCGCTTCCATATCTGTATCTCGCGAAACGTGCGTTCGAGGGCGGAGGTGTGCCGTACCTCGCATCTGACGCGCTGCCGCTCGCGGCCGAGCCGTACGCCGCGGCTGTCGATCTCGCGCTCGAGTTCATCTCGTCGAATGCTTCACGCGCCGCGACGGCCGCGCTTCTGCGCTCGCCGGCATTTCGCTTCGACGAGGGCGCCGGCCGGATCGGGCCTGCCGACGTAACGGAGTTCGAGCAGCACGTGCTGTCGCTGCGGGTACCCGGCGAGCCGGCAAGCTATCGCGCCATCGCCGAAACGGCTGCAGCACAGAGCCCTGACGCCGGCGCGGCTTCAAAGCGTTCGCAGGGTGGCTCGCGATCCGTTCTGCGCCTGCAGCGTGCGGCTCGGGCCGCGGCGGTTGCGGTCAGATGCTGGGATGCGTTGGCGGCTGTTACAGACACCGGTGGAGCCGTCGGGCCGCGGCTCGATGCGCTCATGGCGTTTCTGGCGCCTCATGAAGCGCCGCCGCCCGCAGACCTCGAGGCACGCGAGCGGCACCTTCGCGCGCGCGCCGCGATCGTTTCAGCCATTCGGGCGATTGGCGCCGCGGCTGACAAACACGCACTGAAATTGTCGACCGAAGAGCTGACGGCGACCATCCGACGGTGGATCGAAGGACAGACGTTTGCGCCCAGTCGCGGCGAGGGCGGCGTGGAGCTTGTCGATGCGACCGCCGCGCGCTACGGGCGTTTCGATCATCTGCGCGTGCTTGGCCTGGTCGAGAGCGACTGGCCGGTGCGTCCCGCGCGCAATGTCTTTTATGGGCGGTTCCTGCTCGACCAGCTCGACTGGCCCGACGAGCAAAAGCGGCTCGCGCTCGCATACGCCGCGTTCAGGGATCTCGTGTGCCTGCCGTCATCCACACTGGCGCTCTCCGCATTTCATCTTGATGACGATCAGATCGTCGGCCCTTCGCCGTACGTGGATGCGGTGAGCGAGGCGGGCCTGCCGCGCGAGGTCGATCGCGCCGCCGCCGACGTCGCGCTGCATTTCCCATGGGAGGCACTCATGGCGCGCCCGGCGATGGCCGGCGCGCTCGCCGGGGAAGCGGCCGTCTGGGCGGCGCGTCGCGCCGACCGCGGGGATGTGACCGGCGAACGGTACCGCGGTCAGACCGGCGCGTGTGAACCGGGCGCGTATTCGGTCAGCGCGCTCGAGACGTACCTGCGGTGCCCATTCCGCTACTTCGCGCGCCAGGTGCTGAAGCTGCCGGAAGAGCGTGACGATGAGCCGGGGATGACGCCGCAGGAACGCGGACAGTTCCTGCATCAGGTGCTGCACACGTTTTATGCGTCGTGGGATGCGTCTCCCGGAGGCGCGGTCACGGCCGAGAATCTCGACGTCGCGCTGTCGCGGTTTCGCGAGATCGCGGATGCGGCGCTCGCGGCGCTGCCGCCGGCCGATCGCGCGCAGGAGCGCACGCTGCTGCTCGGGTCGGCAGCGTCGCCCGGCCTTGCCGAGCGCTTGTTCCATTTCGAAATGCAGCTGCCCGGACGCGCGGTACGCCGAATACTCGAAGAGCGGGCGGAAGGATCGTTCGAGTTCACCGGCGAGCAGGGCGCGCGGCGCATCACGCTCAATGCGGTCGCCGATCGGATCGACGTGCTCGAAGGCGACGGCCTGCGCGTCATCGACTACAAGTTGAATCGTCCGCCCGACAAGGAGATCGCGCTGCAGCTGCCGGTGTACGGCCTGTGTCAGGCGCAGGCCCTGTCGGACAGCGGCGGCGTGACGCGCACGCTCACCGCCGCCGCATATTTTTCGTTCAATCACCGGCAGGACCCGAAGGTGTATGAAGGGGCCGCGATCGACGCGCTGCTGAAAGACGGCCAGGCGCGACTTGTCGCAGCGGTCGAAGCGATCGAGCGCGGCGACTTCCCGGCGCGGCCGGGCGATCCGCGCGATTGCAAGTGGTGCCCGTATCCGTCGGTGTGCCGAAAGGAATACGCGGGCGATGAATAACGGGCCAGACGCTGCCGCACGGCGCGCGGCGGTCGATCCGCTCGCGAACGTCATCCTCGAGGCCTCGGCAGGCACCGGCAAGACGCGCGTGCTCGTCGACCGGTACGTCAACCTGCTGCGCGCGGGTGTCGAGCCCCAACGGATTCTGGCCATCACGTTCACGCGCAAGGCCGCCGCGGAAATGCGGGAACGCATTCTCAGCGCGGTGCAGGATGCGCGCGAAGCGGCGCGGGGCGTCGGGGCCCCGCGAGCGAGCGCGCCAGGCGGGGTGCAGGGGATCCCGCCGGAGAGAGAGGACGTGAACCTCTGGAAAGTCCTGCGCGACCGGCTCGGAGAAGTTTCCATCACGACGATCGACTCGTTCTGCCTCGGATTGCTTCGCGAGTTTCCGCTCGAGGCGAACCTCGACCCGGCCTTCGACGTCGCGGACGAAACAGAGGTGCCACGCCTGATCGACGAGGCGCTCGACAGCACGATGCGCATCGGCCTTGTACGGGCCGACAACGATCCGGAAATGGCGCTGGTACTGGCGCAGCTTGGCACAGGACGCACGCGCGACGGCCTCGCGCGCCTGCTCGAGCGACGGCTCGTGGCGGACGAGGCGCTCGAGCGCTTCCTGGACCGTGCAGTAAGCTCGTCGAAGGGCGGTCCGCTGACGCTCGATCAGTTGTCAGCGCGGGCCGTCGCTTCGCTCCATGCCATCTGTGCGCGGCTGCCCGGATGGCCCGACGCATTTCTCGCCACAGGTCCCGTCAAGCTTCCAGGCTGGCCGATGATTGCCCGCCAGCTTGCCGGCCTGGGCTCGATCGATCCGCGCGACCACGCGGCCGTGCGCCGCGCCATCGATGCCGCGCGCGCGTACTTTCTGAAGAGCGACGGCGCCCCGATCGGCACGCATCGCACGAAGCCGTTGACGGCAAAGAATTTTCTGCGCACTGAAGACAGTGCCCGCCATTTCCAGGCCGCGCAGGAGGTCACGCGCGATATTCACGCGCTGGTCGAACAGCATGCCGCCGCGCTCAACGTCATGCTGACCCGCGGCGTCCGGAAGTTCTATGGGATCGCCCTCGACCGGTACCGCCGCGCGCTCGACGAACGCTCGGCGCTCGATTTTTCGGAGCTTCTCTCGCGGGCGCTCGGTCTGTTCCGCGAGATGGAGGATTTCGCCCGCAGCCGCTATCTGCTCGAGCAGCGATATCAGCACGTGCTGGTCGACGAGTTCCAGGACACGAGCCGCGCGCAGTGGCAGCTGGTGGCGGAGCTGGTGAAGGCCTGGGGCGAGGGCGTGGGCCTTGCCGCCGAGGCCGGCCCGATTCCGCCCTCGATCTTCATCGTCGGCGATCGCAAGCAGTCGATCTATCGCTTCCGAGACGCCGATGTCACCGTGATCGACCGCGCCGCCGAATTCATCGCGCGCCTCCGTCAAGGCGCCGGCCGCACCGAGCGCCGCGCCATCGTCACCAGCATGCGCGCGGTGCCCGCGCTGCAGTCCTTCATTAATGATCTGTTCGGCGGCATCGAAAAATCGGACATCCGCACGGCATTCACGTACGGCGAGACCGATCGCTTTCCTGTGGAGCAGAGGCCTGACGACAGCCCGGTGATGTTGCACGACGGACGCCCTGTCGTCGGTCTGGTGGCCGACGAGTCGCCGGAGCTGACGGCGGAACGCATCGCCGATGAGATCGTGCGGCTGCTCTCTGACGGCGTCGTGCGCGATCGCGACACGGGCATCGCGCGGCGCGCGAAACCGGGCGACATCGCCATCCTCTTCCGCACGCGTGCGAGCCACAAGGAGATCGAAGCCGCACTCCAGGCTCGCGCTGTTCCTGCGTACGTGTACAAAGGCCTCGGGTTTTTCGAGTCAGACGAAGTGCGCGACCTGCTCGCGATGCTGCGGTTTCTTGCGCAGCCGGAATCAGAGGCGCGTGCCGCCGCCCTTTTGCGCTCGCGTTTCTTTCGCGTGTCCGATGCCGCGCTTCAGCGCCTGTCGGGACGGCTCGCAGCGGCTCTGACCTGGCCCGATCGACGCGTCGAAGCGCTCGAGATGCTGGCAGCCGACGATCGAGAAGTCATCGACGCCGCGCGGGTAGTGCTGCAGCGATGGCTCGCGCTTGTCGATCGCCTTCCGCCGGCGGAACTGCTCGACGGCATTCTCGACGAGACCGCCTACCTTTACGAGATCGCCGGCCCGCGCGAGCGCCAGGCCCGCGAGAACATCAAGAAGTTCCGCTCGATGATCAGGCGGATTCAAAACCGCGGCTACGCCACGCTCACGCGCATCGCCTCGCACGTCGACCGTCTGTACGCCGGGGACGAGTCGAACGCTGCCATCGAGGCCATCGATGCAGTCAATCTGATGACGGCGCATGCCTCGAAAGGCCTCGAGTTTCCCATCGTGTTCGTCGTGAGCCTCACCAAGAGCTCCGGCGGCATGCCGCCGGCCGTGCGCGTCGTGCTCGACGATGACGAGGGCGAGCGCGTCTGGGTCGGGCCATTTGCAAGCGACGACGACAAGACCGGGGAGCGGAAGCGCGAAACGGAAGAGACGAAGCGCCTGCTGTATGTTGCGCTGACGCGCGCGCGCGACCGGCTCTATCTCGGCACCGTGCTCAAGGACGGCAAGGCGGCCCCCGGCAACGGCAGTCTCGCGAAAGTGCTGCCCGACGGATTCGTCCAGCTGTTCGAAATGGCCGGACGCGGCGAATCGGATGCAGCATGGACGGCCGGCGCGCGTGTCTATCCGTTCCGGGTCTGCCCGCCTCCGCAGGATCCGCCGCTGTCGCTGCCGCAACCCGCGGCGGGCGGCGGTCAGACTGCCGACTTCGCGCCGATCGCCATCGACACGCATCTCATTTCGACCGCGGTCACAGCCGCGAGGCTGGAGCAAGGCCCTCGTCTTCGCCCGGGCCGACTCGAAAACTTCGTGCCGCTCAGCGATCGCCTGCTCGGTTCGCTCGTGCACCGTATGTTTCAGCGTGGGGTTGCTGCCGCGGCCGATCCAGAGGCGCTTCGGCGTCACGCCCGCGCGCTCGCGCTCGATGACGAAGTCTTGGCCGTCGACGATGCTGATGCGGCGATCAGTGAAGCCGCCGCGACATTCCGCCTGCTCGCCACACGGCCCGACGTGCAGGCGCTGCTGACATCGGGCGAACGTCTGCATGAAGTGCCGTTCTCGTTCAGGCGCGACGGCCGGATGCTTCGCGGCACGATCGACTGTCTGATTCTCAAGCCGGGCGCGCAGGCGGCGGACGTGATCGTCGTGGAATTCAAGACGGGCCGCCGGCGTGCGGAGCATCAGCAGCAGCTCGATATCTATGTCGCGGCCGCGCGGGAGCTGTTTCCCGGCAGCGACGTGACGGGCGTGCTGATCAGTCCGTGAGTGCCGGGATCTGGACCATCGGACACTCCACCCGCTCGCGCGACGATTTTCTGGCGTTGTTGCGCGTGCACGAAGTCGAGGCGATTGCCGACGTCCGGCGCTTTCCGGCATCGCGGCGGCATCCGCATTTCAACCGCGACGAGATGGCGCAATGGCTCGGCGAGGCCGGCGTCGCGTACCGGCATTTCGAGGATCTCGGCGGCCGTCGCAAACCGGATCCCGAGTCGGCCAACACGGCACTCAGGCATCCCGCATTTCGCGGGTACGCCGATTACATGGCAACCGCGCCCTTTCAAGGCGCACTTACGCTCCTCATAAAGTGGGCCCACGCGCAGCGCATCGCCGTGATGTGCGCCGAGGCTGTGTGGTGGCAGTGCCATCGCAGCCTCATTGCCGATGCGCTCACCGCGCGCGGCGTCGACGTACGGCACATTCTTGACGCCGCGAAGACGCGCACGCACAAGATTAACGAACTTGCACGGATCGAAGCCGGACAGGTGTGCTATCCCGGCCTTCTGTAGCCTCGCGGGGTCAACGATTCCTCGTAAGGCCACAGTCGCGCGACGGCCGCATATCCCCCTGAATCAGCTATTTGCGAGAGCGACAGGAACCATTTGCCATGCCGCTCTGTCTAACGGAATAGGTGGCACGCCGTTTGTAGCTGCCTGATGTGGACGGAAGGAGCAGTCATGACCAATCTCGCAAGCGCGTCTTCGCTGGTTGCCGTAAAGCCCAGAAGCACGCAGTTCGAGCTCGAAGCGCTCGAAGGCTTGCCGTGCGGGTGCGTGGCTGCTGCTTATCGCGCGCGCCCCTGGGACGTCGCCGTCGTGTCGCTCGAAGCCAAAGGCCCGCACTGCATTCTCACGGGCCACGCGCAGGGGCAGATCATGCGCCTCGGCGACATCCTCGAGTTCGAGGACGACGAAGAATAGCGGCCGGGCCGCGCGCACAATTCATTTGCGCCCGCCGAGGGCGATTCCCATAGAATGGCTGTATGGCGTTTGCGTGTCCGAATTGTGGGAACACCGAGAACTTCCTGGTGAAGACCCTCCAGATGCATATCGTGAGGGTCGGTGAGGCTGGCCTTGACGTGACCGAGGAGGGCCGTCCGGCCGTCTACGAAGTGCTGTGCGACGAATGTGAGACCGAACTCCCGATTGACGCGCTTGGCGACGATGTCCGGCGCGACATGCTGCAGTCGCTCGGCGCCCGCTAGCCCTCTTCTACTTCCTCGAAGTAGTCGCACTCCGGGCATACCCACTCGCGCACTTCTCGCTTGACGGTCTGGCGCGTGCCGGGAATCGTCTCGCCGCGGTCGCGGACGACGAGCCGCATGAGCTCTCCGCACATCGGGCATTCCTTCATGACCGTGCTATCGTACGCTTAATTCCAGTGCGCGATTACTTCCAGATTCTGGGCGTGCCGCACAACGCGGGAGCCGCGGCGATCCGCGATGCCTGCCGCCAGCTCTCGCCCCGCTATCACCCCGACATCTCGGGTGACTGCGCGGCCACCGCGCACGGCGGCGACGCGCCCGCGGCCCGGCACGACGGCGCCATCGCGCGCCACGTCGGACGCGGCGAGACGGCCGGCGACGAGATCGCGATTGATTTCCCATCGGTGACGCCGATCGTCGATCGCATGCGTGAGGCGTTTTTTGCCGGCGGCCCGGCGGCGCGATGGTCCGCGCATCTCGAGCTGACGGTTGACGAAGCGCGCATCGGCGCCAGCGTGCCCATCGACGTACCGCATCGCGAGACATGCGGCGCATGCGACGGCCGCGGAGAAACCTGGGATGCCGGCTGCGGCGAGTGCGGCGGCCGCGGCACCACGCCGGGCGCGCATCGCGTGCGTCTGATCGTGCCGCCGGGCGCCGCCGACGGCGCGCATCTGATTTACCAGGTGCGGCTGCCGGCTGGCGCGCCTGCCATTCTTGCCGTCTCGATCAGTGTCGCTGAAGGACGGGCCTGAGGCCCGCCGCGGATCGAACCTGTCATGCGCGCGCATCTCGAGCTGCTCGGCCGTCTGCATCTGGTCTGGGGAGGCTTCGGCCTGCTCGCCGGCGTCTCGCTGCTGATTCTGGCCGCCGGCGCGGCGCTCGCACCGGCCGGGGCCGACAGCGGGCTGCGCCTCGGCGCCATCATCATCGCCGCGGCCGCCGTGCCGCCCTTCGCCGGCGGCGCGCTCAGTCTCTGGGCCAGCGGCGCGCTTGGCCGCCGCGACCGGCGCGGCCGTCTCGGCGCGCTGGCACTCGCGCTGCCGAACCTGTTCGTGCTGCCGTTCGGCACGGCGCTCGGCATCTATAGCTACTGGGTGCTGCTCAACGATCAGGTGCGCGCGCTGTTCGAGGGCGACAGCCCGCGGCGTTTCCCGGCTGAAAGCGGTCAATGACGACTCCGGTTGCCGAACGATCGTCGACGGGCCTCGACGCCAATCTGGCTGCCGCGCTGGCGTATCTGGCGGGCTTCATCACGGGGATCGTGCTCCTGATCGTCGAGAAGGAGAGCCGCTTCGTGCGCTTCCACGCCATGCAGTCGACGGTGCTGTTCGTGGCGGTGCTCGTGATGTCGGTCGCGCTCAATTCCATTCCGCTGCTCGGCGCGATTCTGTATGCGGTCATCCTCTTTCCGGCCGTGGTGATTCTGTGGCTGGTGATGATGTTCAAGGCGTACAACGGCGAGCGCTTCAAGCTGCCGGTCGTCGGTGACTTCGCGGAGAAACAACTTTAAAGATGGCGATCTCAGAACAACAGGTGCTCGACGCGCTGCGTGTCGTCCGCGACCCCGATCTCCACAAGGACATCGTCACGCTCAACTTCGTGAAATCCGTTCGCATCGAAGGCGGAAATATCGCGGTGACGATCGAACTGACCACGCCGGCATGTCCGGTGAAGGACCTGCTCCGCGATCAGGCGCATGCCGCGGTCGCGGCGCTGCCGGGTGTGTCGAAGGTCGACGTCACGATGACGGCGCAGGTGCGCACGGCGAACCGGCCGGAGCAGGGACCGCGGACGCCCATCGAAGGTGTGCGCAACGTGATTGCCGTCGGGGCGGGCAAGGGCGGCGTCGGCAAGACCACGCTGTCGGTGAATCTGGCGGTCGCGCTTGCGCAGCGCGGCAGCCGCGTCGCGCTGCTCGATGCGGATGTGTACGGCCCGAACGTGCCGATCATGCTCGGCCTGAAGACGCAGCTCGAGGCCGACGGCCAGAAAATCCGGCCGGCTGAAAAGTACGGATTGCAGGTGGTCTCGGTGGGATTCATGACGCAGGATGATGCGCCCATCATCTGGCGCGGACCCATGCTGCATGGCGCGATCCAGCAGTTCTTTCGCGACGTGAAGTGGAACGACGTCGACTATCTGATCGTCGACATGCCGCCCGGCACCGGCGACGTGGCGCTCAGCCTGAGTCAAACGGTGCCTGTGGCGGGGGCGGTGGTGGTGACGACGCCGCAGACGGTGTCGCTGTCAGACACGACACGCGCGATCAAGATGTATCAGAAGCTGAATATCCCGGTGATCGGCCTCGTCGAGAACATGAGCCACTTCGCGTGCACGGCGTGCGGCCACGAAAGCGACATCTTCGGCAAAGGTGGCGGCGAGAAGCTCGCGGCCGACATGGCCGTGCCGTTCCTGGGGCGCGTGCCGCTCTACGAGCCGGTGCGGGCCGGCGGCGACAACGGCAGGCCGATCGTGCTGGTCGAGCCCGACTCACCAGCTGCACGCGCGATGTTCGGGGCGGCCGAGAAAGTCGCGCAGCAGGTGTCGATCGCGTCGTACGGCAAGAAGCTGATACCCCTCACGGCGGTCAACTGAAAACTTAGAACTTCAAACTCAAAACTTCAAACTCAGAACTGCAAACTTAGAACTGAGTTTTGAGTTTTTAGTTTTGAGTTTTCAGTTTTCGCATCGCGACCAGTCCCGCGATTGGCCCCGGTACGAGCAGCAGAAACACCCACTGCCATCCATAATCGGCCGCCAGCGACGGCAGCCAGCGCATCGAGATCGTCGTCAGCAGGAATCCCGCGCAGGTTTGAAGCGTCAGCGCCGTGCCGACATGGGCGCGCGGACTGTGTTCGGTGACGAGCGCCGAAAACTGCGCGGAATCAGAGACGACGCTGAAGCCCCAGATGACCGCGAGCGTATAGACGATCCAGATCGGCGCGCCGAAGAAGAGTCCCGCGAACAGACAGCAGAATCCGCTGACCACCAGTGAGGCCGACGCGATGCGCACGCGGCCGTAGCGATCGGCCCAGTGGCCTGCGGCGATCGCGCCCGCGGCGCCGGCGGCAATGAGGATGAATCCCGCAAGCGAGCCGTTCTGTGCCGCGGTGGCCGTGCCCGACGCGGCCAGTCCCGCCGCCGCGAAGGCGCCGAACCAGGTCCAGACCGCATAGAGCTCCCACATGTGTCCGAGATACCCGAAGGTGGCAAGCCGGGTTTCGCGCTGCGCGAGCACTTCGCGGATGGCGTGCGGATCGAGCCGGGCGGTGGCCGCGACGAAGGGCCCTTCGCGCGCGAAGATCGCAATGAGCGCGGCGCCGGCAAGGCTGCCGATGGCCAGATACACGACCTGCGCGCGCCACTCGCCGGTGAGGGCCGCAAGCAGATAGGGCACGGCCTTGCCGACCGCCAGCGCGCCGACGATGACGCCGAGGGCGAGTCCGCGACGGTCGCGAAACCAGCTGGCGGCGAGCTTCATGCCGGGTGGATAGACGCAGGCGAGGCCGGCGCCCGCCGCGAAACGCAGGCCGAGCAGCGCCGGCGGCGACTCGATGTAGGCAAGACCGGCCGTCGAGAGTGCGGCGGCCAGGCCGCCGAATGCCATGAGCCGCGGCGCGCTGATCGCATCCGCGGCGCCCGTCGCGGCAATCAGCAGCGTGCCGGCGACGAATCCCAGCTGCACCATCATGGTCAGCCATGCCGCTTGCGCGACCGACAGACCGAGCTCGCGCACGATCGCCGCGGCCGACGCCGATGCCGCAAACCATGGACCCATGCTGAGGATCATCGCGGCGCCGACGAGCGCCAGCATGAGCCAGGCCGACGTGTCGATTTGTTGATCTGGTGGTTTGTTGATTTACTGATGGTACAGGAGACCGGAATGCGCGCGAAACCCGGACGCACGTGTGGAGTCGTTGCCGCGATCCTGGTGATCGCGTTGTCGAATGTCCAGACACAGACGCCTCTGCGGCGCGAAATCCGCGCGGAGCACGGCGTGGTTGCGGCGGGGCGATCGTATGCGGCCGATGCCGGCGCGCGCATCATGTCGGCCGGCGGCAACGCGATCGACGCGGGCGTCGCGACCGTGTTCGCGGCGGCGGTCGTCGAGATCTCGCACTTCGGGATGGGCGGCGAAGCGCCCATCATCATTTATTCCGCACGGGATCGAAGCGTTGTCGTCATCAACGGACAGGGCAGCGCGCCGAAGGCGGCGTCGCCGTCGCATTTTCCCGGCGAGGCGTCGCCGCCCGCCAACGGCCCGCGCGCCGCGACGATTCCGGCGGTGATTGACGCGGCGACGCTGGCGCTCGCGCGCTACGGGACGCTGTCGTTCGAACAGGTGATGCAGCCGGCGATCGATCTGGCCGACGGCTTTCCGATGTACGAGTTCCTGCGCCGGTATCTGCAGACCGAGCGCCGGGGTACCGAGCGGTACGAGTGGGCGCGGCGCACGTATTATCCCGACGGCCGCGTCACGCCCACGGGCGAGATGTTCCGGCAGCCGAACCTGGCGCGCACGCTGCGCGCGCTGGTCGAGGCCGAGCGGCAGGCGCGGGCGAACGGCGCGACGCGCGAAGCGGGCATCCGCGCGGCGCGCGATCGCTTCTACAAGGGCGACATCGCGCGGCGCATCGCCGCGGGTGTGCAGGAGGCCGGCGGCTTCATGACCGAGGAGGACCTGGCGTCGTTCGAAGGCCGCTTCGAAGAGCCGGTCAGCACGACGTATCGCGGTTACGAGGTCTACAAGGCGGGCTTCTGGAATCAGAGTCCGGTGCTGCTGCAGACGCTCAACATCCTCGAGGGCTTCGATCTCGCAGCGATGGGTGCGGGCTCGGCCGATGCGATGCATACCATTGCCGAAGCCATCAAGCTCGCCTATGCCGATCGCGACGTCTATTACGGCGATCCGGACTTCGTGAAGGTGCCGGGCGCGGCGCTGTTGTCGAAGCGGTATGCCTCGCTTCGCCGCGCGCTGATTGATCCCGCCCGCGCGAGCCGCGAGAAGCGGCCTGGCGATCCGTGGAAGTTCGAAGCGGGGATATTCAACCCGGTTGATTTTTCCCGGTTCGTTTCTGCACCCCTCGACCGGGAAAAATCAACCGGGTTGAATATCCCCGAGCCGGGCGATACCACTGCCGTCCAGGTTGTCGACCGCGACGGCAATCTCTTCTCGGCGACGCCAAGCTCCGGATGGCTGCTTGGCGGCGCGTTCGTTGCAGGCGACACGGGCATACCGATGTCGAACCGCATGCAGGCGTTTCGCCTCGATCCCGCCAGCCCGAATGTGCTTGCCGGCGGCAAACGGCCCCGCACCACCCTGACACCGACTGTGGTGCTCAAAGACGGCCGGCCGTTCCTGGCCATCGGCACACCGGGCGGCGACAGTCAGGATCAACAGATTCTGCTCGTGCTGCTCAACATCATCGACTTCGGGATGGACGTGCAGGCGGCCATCGAAGCGCCGCGGTTCAACTCGCTGCATCCGGAAAGCTCATTCGAGAATCATCGCGCGAGGCTTGGGGTGCTCGAGGTCGAGCGCAGCGCAGGCGACGCGGTGCGCGCCGAATTGCAGCGCCGGGGCCATGAGGTGCTCGTGCGTGCCCCGTACGGCATGTCGACGGGCGTCGTGGCTGCCGGCATCGATCCCGTCACCGGCAAACTGCGGGGCGGCGCCGATCCGCGCCGCGAGCGCTACATCGTCGCCTGGTAGGCCGGCACGTTCGTCCCGGCTTCCACGGACCTTAGTCTCGGCTCTCGCGGGACGTGAGTCCCGGCGTCCGGCATCACTATGACACTCGAGCTGCCCTTCGTTCGCGAGACGCTCGACAACGGCCTGACGGTGCTCGTGCACGAGCATCACGATGCGCCGCTCGTGGCGGTCAACGTCTGGTACCACGTCGGCTCGAAGAACGAGCGGCCGGGCCTGACGGGATTCGCGCATCTGTTCGAGCACCTGATGTTCGAGGGATCGAAGCATCACGACAAGGGGTACTTCGGCCCGCTGCAGGATGCCGGCGCGTCGCTCAACGGCTCGACGAATGCCGATCGCACCAACTATTGGGAGACCGTGCCGCGCGAGGCGCTGGATCTGGCGCTGTGGCTCGAGTCTGACCGCATGGGCCATCTGCTACCCGCGCTCACCGAGGCGAAGCTGACGAATCAACGGGATGTGGTGCTCAACGAGCGGCGTCAGAACTACGAGAACCGTCCCTACGGCCGCGCAAGCTTCGCGCTGCTGGGCGCGTTGTATCACGCCGATCATCCATACCACTGGCCGACCATCGGCTGGCCCGACGACATCTCGGCGGCCTCGCTGACAGACGTCAGCGCCTTTTTCGCGCGCTACTACCATCCGGCCAACGCCACGCTGGCGATCGCCGGCGATATCGAGGCGGCCGACGCGATCGATCGCGCGCGTGCGTTCTTCGGCGATATTCCAGCCGGACCGGCGGTCTCACCGGTGCGGCCGCCGGCGCCGCCGCTCGACGCGCGGCTGCGGCTGGTGCTCGAGGATCGCGTCGAGCTCCCGCGCATCTATATGGCCTGGCATTCGCCGGCCTTGTTTGCCGACGGCGATGCCGACTTCGATCTGCTCGGCGAGATTCTCGGCGGCGGCAAGACCTCGCGCCTGTACAAGCGGCTCGTGTTCGACGAGCGCGTGGCGACCGAGCTGGTTGCCTCGCAGGCCTCACGTGAGGCCGGCAGCATGTTCCAGGTCATCGCCACAGCGGCGCCGGGCAGGCATCTCGCCGAGATCCTCGATATCGTCGATGCCGAGCTTTCTTCGCTTGCCGCAGACGGCCCTTCCGAGGATGAAGTCGAGCGCGTGAAGGCACAGGCCGAGTCTGCCTTCATCATGCGGCTGCAGCATCTGGGCGGATTTGGCGGCCGCGCCGATCAGCTCAACGCCTACCAGACCTATCTTGGCGACCCTTCTGCGTTCGGCGCCGATCTCGAGCGTTATCTGCGGGCGAGCCGCGCGTCGATTGCCGGTGCCGCCGGCGCGCTGCTGCGGCGCCAGCGCGCCGAGCTGTCGGTTGTCCCCGAAGGACAGGCGGCCATGGCGCTTGCCGGCTCCACGCCTGCGCACGTGGTGTGATGCCAATCGATCGCTCGCGCCTTCCGGACGTCGGCACACCGGCGGCGGTCGCCTTTCCGTCGTTCTCACGGAGCCGCGTCGCAGGCGGACTCGAGGTCCGCACGGCTCACCGCAGGGGGCTTCCGATTGCGTCGGTCATTCTCGTCGTGCGCGCCGGGACCGCGCGCGATCCTGCCGATCGCCACGGCCTCACGTCGCTGACCGCCGGCCTCATGGATGAAGGCGCGGGATCGCTCAACGCGATTGCGCTGCACGAGGCATTCGCCCGGCTCGGCACGCATCTCGAGACCGACGTGGGCGCCGACTGCACGACATTCGGCTTCACCGTCGTCGAACGCCATTTCGAGGCCGCCCTCGCCCTTCTCGGCACCATCGTCGGCGCCCCGCGATTCGAGCGCGCCGACTTCACCCGCGAGCGAGAGCTGCGTCTGTCGCGGCTGCTGCAGATGCGCGAGATGCCGCCCGCGATCGCGGATCGCGCGATGCTCTCCGCCGTGTACGGCGCGCATCCATATGGACACGGCGCGCTCGGCAACGAATCTTCAATGGACGCCGTCACCCTCGACGAAGTCACGGGCCATCATGTCCGCGCTTTCGGATGCGCCGGTTCCACGCTGATCGTGTGCGGCAATGTGAGCGACGTGCGGGTGGAGCGCGCCGCGGCGTCGGCATTCGCGTCGTGCCCAGCGGGTGATGCCCCGGCCGACGTCATGGTGCCGCCTGATCCGGAGCCCGCCATCGTCGTCATGCACAGGCCTGACGCCGCCCAGACCGAGCTTCGTCTCGCGAGGCTGTCGACCACGAGGATGACGCCCGATTATCACGCGCTGGTGGTGCTCAATCTCGCGCTGGGAGGTCAGTTCGTCAGCCGGATCAACTCCAAGCTGCGCGAAGAAAAGGGCTATACCTACGGCGCCCGCACAGGATTCGACCTGCGCCGCGGTACCGGTCTCTTCATCTGTCAGACCGCGGTGGAGCGCGATGCCACGGCCGACGCCCTCAACGATGTCTTCGCGGAGCTGTCGGCGGTTGCCGGCGCCCGTCCGATCGAAGGAGCAGAGCTGGAGCGCGCCACGACCTCGCTCGCGCGCGGCTACGCGCGCGGCCTCGAAACGATCGATCAGGTCGCGCGGCAGGCGGCGCAGATGGCGCTGTACGGCCTGCCCGACGACCACGTGCATCGCTTCGTGCCGCAGGTGCGCGCGCTGACCGCGGACGACATCGCGCGCGCGGCCGCGCGATGGATCTGGCCGGCGCCCTACGTCGCCGTGGCCGTCGGTGACGCCGATCGCATCGAGGCGCCTATCCGCAGCCTTGGCCTGGGCGCGGTGCACCGCATCGACGCGCCCGAATCCATTCTTCGATGAAGGCGGATCCTGCGCCGCGGGCGGAACGCCGGCAGTTCGGTAAAATCGTCTTCGAGGTGTAAACTTCTTTTTTATGAGCCTTGTGCGGCTCAGCCTCAGCTTCGTAGGTGTGATGGGCGTGCTCGCTGCGACTATTGCCGCGGCGTTGATTTGGCTGCTCGTCACCGATCCGGTCAGCGTCGCCGAAACGTTCTCAACCGGCGACGTGTCACCCATTTTCCGCGCGCTCGGCAGCGTTATTTATGACGCGCTGAAGGACGTGCTTGGGTATCTATAGGCGCTGGGCGCTGGGCGCTGGGCCCTGGGGCTCAGCCTCGCTCGACACGCTCGCTCGGCTACAACGTCCTCCGAAAAAACCTCGTTAGCGCGAACGCGTCCATCCAGCTGAAAGGCGGTTTGCCGATCGAATAGTGCCCGCACGGCAGCACGAACAGCTCGTGATCGATACCGCGTGCGCGGAACTCCGCGGCAAATCGCTGTGACAGCGCGACGGGAAAGCTCAGGTCGTACCTCGCGTACACGACCAGCAGCTTGCGTCCGCGCACCTTGTCCATGAACGGAAACGGGCTGATCGGCAGCCAGATGTCGCGCAGCATCTCGAGCGTGATGCGACCTTCCAGTCCCTGTCGCACGTGCGCCGTCGAGATGCCGTCCCACACAACGTCGGCGAACCACGGCGACACATGATTGAACGCCGCCGCGTCGATCAACGGCTCGTGCGCGGTCGTGAGCATCGCGAGACACGAGCCGAGGCTCGTGCCGATGATGCCGATCCGCTCGTATCCCTCGCGATGCAGCCATTGCACCGCGCGCCGGGCATCGAGCACCGCCTGCCGGCACGCCTGCACCGTCCGCCCCACATTTGAGCTGACGATGTAGTCGGCGCGGTTGAGCTCAGGCGGCATCCGCCAGTCGTGATACGGAAGGCTCAGACGCAGCGACGACAGGCCGGCCCGCGCGAACAGCGTGCAGAGCGCGACATGGCTCGCCGGATCGGCGTTCCATTGCGGCAGCACCACGACCGCGCGGCGCCGCGTGTCGTTGCGCGCCCGAAAAAATCGCCCGTGCACCGTGTTGTTTTCGGGATGCGGCGTCGTGACGGCACTCGCGAAGCGGAGGTGATGGCCGTCGAAGTCGAAGGCGCCGGCGGGATCGACGTGATAGAAGCGCTCGCTCTCGAGCGTGGCCTCGCGCGCCCACGCGCGCAGTGCTTCGCCGTCGACCGCGCCGCCGTTTGTTCCGGCCGCCGCGGCCGGCAGGCCGGCCCAGTCGAGTCCCCATTCGAAGGGGCGAACGACACGATCGGTGGTGACCGAGGCGAGACGGCGCTCCCAGCCGTGAAAGAACCGTTCGAGCACGACGAGGTCAGACCTTGTCAGCCTGTTCGAGCAGCGCGCCGTACGTGCGCCCGGCCGGCCCATCGGTCTCTACCGGCAGGCCCGACGAGGCCCAGCCCTGCTCGATCACGGCACCGGCTTGATCGCGCGCGCCGCCGAAGCCGCCGCGGACGTTCGTGACATCAGTGAACCCGAATGTCTCGAGCATCTGGGCCGCCTTGAGCGAGCGCATTCCCGCCTGGCAGCCGATGAGGAGCGGCGTCTCTGGCTGAAAGGACGTCTTCATCACGCGAAGGAAATCGGGATTCTGCGTCATCTGTCCGCGATCGTCAGGTTCGAGCAGCGGCACGTTCATGGCGCCCGCCGGATGCCCGGCCTCGAATTCGCCGGTCGACCGCACGTCCACATAGGTGGCGCCGGTGGTCTGCAGTTGATGGGCTTCGGTTGGGCTCACGTGTTTCATGGGCAGGTTTGATTGTTGCAGCCGGGGACGGCATGACGCAACCAAAGCCGCGCGATCCCGATCCTCAGCCGCCGCCGGAGAAAGCGCCGTCGACACCGGATGTGCGTCCGGTTCCGCCGCCGCAGGGTCCGCTGGGCACTCCGCCGGAGGTGAATCCGGAGCCGCCGCCGGTCAATCCCGTGCCGCCGCAGATTTAGGAGACGACGGCTTCCACCGCTTTCGCCAGGGCGAGCAGTTTGGCCGTCTCGGTTCTCGGACCCACAAGCTGGAAACCGCACGGCAGCGAAGGCGCCGCCGCGATCGGCATCGTCATCGCAGGATGGCCGGTGATGTCGAACAGCTGCGTGAGCCGCAGCATGACGGCGCGCACGGGTTCGGTGCGCTCGCCGAATCGGATCTCCGTCGTTCCGAGCCGCGGCGCGGTGACAGCCATGGCCGGCAGCGCGAGTGCGTCGACGCCGGCGAGCGCGGCATCGACTTCACGGGTGAGGCTCTCCCGCAAGGCCAACGCGCGCGCGTAATCCTCCGGCCCGACGCCGCGACCCATTTCGAGTCGCGTGCGGACCGCCGTCGTGTAGCGCTCTGGCGACCGTTCAATGAACTCACGGTGCCACGCCCAGGACTCGCGAAACACGATCGGCAGGTACGCATCGGGCGTGGATGAGGCCCGTGGAATCGAAACCGCCTGAATGGTGGCGCCCCGAGCGCGCAGGATGCCGACGGCCGCATCCCAGGCCACACGCGCGTCGTCTTCCAGCAGGTCGAGAAAATATTCGGAGGGCACGCCAAGACGGAGCGCGCCGGCATCGAGGGAGGGCAGGGTCACATCGCCGGCGGCGCTCATCACGCTCCACATCAGCGCGGCATCGTCGACCGACACAGTAATCGGGCCGACGTGATCGAACGACGCACAGAGCGGTACAACGCCATCAACCGGCACGTCGCCGTACGACGGCTTCAATCCCACGAGACCGCAGAGCGCGGCCGGAATACGGATCGAGCCGCCGGTGTCGGTGCCAACCGAGGCCAGGCCGATTCCCGACGCGACGGCCGCCGCCGAGCCGCTGCTGGATCCTCCGGCCATGCGGTCGAGATCGCGCGGATGGCGCACCGGCCCGAACGCCGAGTCTTCACCGGTCGTTCCGAAGGCGAACTCGTGCAGATTGGTCTTGCCGAGAATGACCGCGCCGGCCTGACGCAACCGCGCGACAACGGTCGCATCCTGCGCCGCCGGCGTCGCGGAAAGCACGCGCGACCCTGCAGTCGTCGGTGTGCCTTCGACGTCGACGAGATCCTTGATGGAAATCGGAATGCCGTGCAGCGGACCGCGCCAGCGGCCGTGCCGCCGAGCGTCATCGCACGCCCGCGCATCGGCCATCGCGGCGTCAGGCGTGAAGGTGATGAACGCGTTGGTGGTTTCGCCGTGGCGGCCGTACGCCTCGATCGCGCGCTCGACGAGCGCAACTGACGTGAGCGC
>JBBDWL010000042.1:21099-38833 GCA_040902895.1 Vicinamibacterales bacterium
CGTGGCGGCCGTACGCCTCGATCGCGCGCTCGACGAGCGCAACTGACGTGAGCGCGCCGGCCCGCAATGCGCGCGCTGCGGAGAGGATCGAATCCATTGGGTGGAATTGTACGCGGCCGCGCAGATCGGGTCGGAAGCGGCTAGAAGCCGATCGTCGCGCGCAGCGTCACGGGCACGCTGTAGAACCCGTGATCGATGGGCGCCTTGAGCTTGTTGTAGGCGAACTTCATCGAGATCTCGACGCCGACAGGACCCACGCTGAGCCCGCCGCCGCCTTCAGCGAAGACCCGCGATCCCCTCCCATGGCCTGAGTCGAGCCGGCCGATGCCGCCGATCACAAATGCGTGACTGCCGAGGCCCCAGCCGGGCGACCGGTCGGCCACGATGATGCCAACACCCGCGTCGTACGCCTTCGCATTGACCAGCTCATAGCTGTCGACGTTGGACGGACCGTCGAACCGCGCGCGGAAGGTTGGCAGCGTCTGCACCGAACCTTTGAGCATCAGCGCCGGCCCCGTTGCGGAGCCGAACGGATACACCGCGAGGCCGAAGCCGCGCGCGCGACGCTGGTACTCGAGCACGTCAACTTGCGTGAGGCCGCCATCGCCGCGGCTCTCATAGTCCCAGTCCTTACGCTGCGACGTGCCCAGCTCACGCCCCGCCAGCTGTTCGAACGGCGATTCTTTCAGGTGCAGCGGCATCATGTTGGACCAGTCCGTGCTGAGCGCAAACCACTGCTTGCGCACCTTCGGCTTGAACTGGCGGAACGACTGCGCCGAGACTTCCGCGGTTGAGGCAAGCAGCAGAGCTGCGCCCACGAGGCACACAGAGATGTTCTTCATTTGTTCGAAGCTGCCGGGGAGCAGGATCGCTGAACGTATTGCTGGGATAAGCTGTCGCCGGAGCCTGGATTTTATCACGTGTCGGACCAGATTCTCGCAGCCGTCATGACGGCGCCCCGCGCGCCGATCGAAGTGCGCGCGTTTGCCATGCCGGACCTGCCCGAGGGCGGCGGGCTGCTGCGCACGTCGTTGTCCGAAGTCTGCGGCACTGACGTGCATCTCTGGCACGGACGTCTTGCGGGCGTGCCCTATCCGATCATCCCGGGGCACGTCACGGCCGGCATCCTCGAGCGATCGCGCGGATCGCTCACCACGATCGACGGTTCACGCCTGCGCGACGGCGATCGCGTGGTGTTCTTCGACGTGCATCGCACGTGCGGCCGCTGCATGGCGTGCACGGTGAACCGCACGCCGACGCGCTGCGCGTCCCGCCGTGTGTACGGCATCACCGATTCTGCCGACGAAGGACTGTTCGGTGGATGGTCCGAGGCCGTCTATCTCGAGCCGGGCATCACACTCGCGAAGCTGCCCGACAGCGTGAGCTTCGAGGATTACATCGGCGGCGGCTGCGGCCTGCTCACGGCCGTGCATGGCATCGAGCGATCGTCGATTCAACTTGGCGACACGATCGTCGTGCAAGGCACCGGCGCGGTCGGCTTGAGCCTGATCGCCCTGTCGCGCATCGCAGGGGCCGGCACCATCATCGCGATCGGCGCGCCGGCCGATCGACTTGCCCTCGCCGCGCGCATGGGCGCCGATGTGACGCTGGATCTCGAGACGACAACGCGGGAAGAGCGCCTGGAGCGCGTGTCGCAGCTCACGAACGGACAGATGGCCGACGTCGTGATCGAGGCGGCAGGGTCGGCCGCCGCGATCGAAGAAGGCCCCAACCTTGCGCGCAACGGAGGACGCTACGTCATTGCCGGCCACTACACCGACGCCGGCGAGAGCCGCCTCAACGCCCACCGGCAGATCAACCGCAAGCATCTCGAGATTCGCGGATGCTGGGGCAGCGAAGCCGGACACTTTCTGCGCGCCTTGCGCATCCTCGAGCGGCACGCGGCGCGCGTGCCCTGGCGCGAGATCGGCACGAAAACCTACGGGCTGCACGATCTCAACACCGCGCTCGCGGAGGCCGAGGCGCTCACGGTGCCGAAGGCGCTGGTGAAGCCGAACGCGTAACCGCGGCTACTGCGCCGTCAGCAGTCCGTCGATGATTTGTTTGAGTTGCGCGAAGGGCACGGCGCCGCGGATGGAGCGGATGATCTGGAACGTGCCGTTCGCGTCGGTGATGCCGAGATACATCTGGGGTGTGCCGTCCGCGCCCAGTTGCTCCGCGCGATCGACGCTGGCGCGCACCGGCGCCTGCATCCGCCCGCTGTCGAGACAGGCATCGAACTTCGCGCGATCGAGCCCGAGTTCCGCTGCCAGCGCTTTCAGGCGATCCTCGCCGTGCGTGCCGGCCGGCGTGAACAGACGCTGGTGCACCTCCCAGAACTTCCCCTGCTCGCCGCCGCAGCGCGCCGCTTCGTGCGCCTTCAGCGCCGCGGGATGCAGTTGATCGATCGGAAAATCCATGAACACGTACCGCAGCTTGCCCGTGGCAATGTACTCGCGCTCGAGCTCCGGCATCGTCTGCATGAAATGCCGGATGCAGAACGGGCATTCGTAATCGGAGAATTCCACCAGCACCAACCGGGCCCCCGCGCTGCCGCGCGAGGGCGCCGTGCCGAGCGGGAATGACGCGGCCCGCATGCCGATGGCCTGCTGCAGGCGCCGCAGTTCTTCGGCGATCTGGGCCTGCTGCAGCTTGAGCGCTTCGATCTCGCGGCGCAGCGCCTCGACATCCTGGCTCTCTGCGCAGGCCGGCGACGCCAGCGCGGTCACGAGCAGTACGGCCACGGGAATCAGCGTGAAGCGCATGCTGCGATCCTATCGTAAGCTGAGGGACTGTCCATGCGTCATACGAGGATTATTGCCACCCTGGGTCCTTCCACGAGCACCGCGGAGTCCATTCAGTCTCTCGTCGAGGCCGGGGTCGACATCTTTCGCCTCAATTTCTCGCACGGTACGCACGAGACGCACGCCGCACTGATCGCCGAAGTGCGCGCCGCATCACGGCAGGCGGGCCGTTTCGTCGCGATCCTGCAGGATCTGCCCGGCCCCAAGATTCGCATCGGCCGCATGCACGAACCGGCGCTCCTGATGCCGGGCGCGACGCTGCGCCTCGAGCATGGCGACTTCGACGGGGACGCCACTCGCGTGTCGGTGGCGTTTGCAGGACTGATCGATGCCGCGCGCCCGGGCGATCGGCTGCTGCTCGACGATGGGCGAATCGAGCTGCGTGTGAGAGCCCACGAGCCTGGCGTCCTCATCGCCGACGTGATCAACGGCGGCATGCTCACCGGCAAGAAGGGCATCAACGCCCCCGGCATTTCACTGCCACCTTCGGCCGTCACCGAGCGCGACGCCGCGAGCCTGCGGTTCGGGCTTGCCGCCGGTATCGACATGGTGGCTGTCAGCTTCGTGCAGACCGCCGACGATGTGCTCGCCGCGCGGAAGATTCTGATCGAGGAAGGACGGCCGGACGTGCCGATTGTCGCAAAGATCGAGCGCCCGCAGGCCCTGCTCGCCATTGACGCGATTCTCAACACGGCTGACGGTTTGATGGTGGCGCGTGGCGACCTCGGGCTCGAGATGCCGCTCGAACGCGTGCCGGCCGTGCAGAAGGATCTCGTGCGGCGCGCCCGCCGGGAAGGCGTGCCCGTCATCGTCGCCACGCAGGTGTTCGATTCGATGCGGCTCGAGCCGCGACCGACCCGGGCCGAAGTCAGTGATGCCGCGAATGCCGTGGCCGATGGCGCCGACGGCATCATGCTGTCGGACGAGACGGCCGCCGGCGCGTATCCGCTGCATGCCGTGGCGATGCTGCACAAAGTCATTCTCGAGGCCGAAGCGATGCCGTCGGACGTGCTGAGGTGGGGCGAGCCACCGGTGCTCGACGATCCGATTTTCTCGCTGCACGGCCGCGCGCTCTGCGAAGCCGCGGTGACCCTTGCGCAAAGCGGCCAGGCCGATGCGATCGTGGCCGTCACACGCGGCGGCAAAACGGCGCGCCTGCTGTCGGCGTTCCGTCCGCGGGCGCCGATCCTTGCGGCGACGTCTTCTGAGAGCACTGCCGCGCGCATGTCCCTGCTCTGGGGTGTGACCCCCGTGCTGTGCACGGCTGACGGCCTCGAGGGCGTGCGCGACACGCTCGTCGAGCGGCGTCTGCTGGCCCCGGATGCGGTGGTCGTCTTCGTGCGCGTCAGCGCCGACCGCAGTCATCCGCACTCCAACTTCCTGCATCTTCAACAAATCGGAACCGAATGAAGCTCTGGCGTCTCATCATCGATAACTCGCTGTTGCTCGTGGCCGGTGCGCTGGGCGCGCTCGTCTGGGCGAACGTGGCGCTCGAGTCCTACGAGCACTACGCGCATGCCATCCACTTCGCCGTCAACGACATCGGCATGGTCTTCTTCTTCGCGATCGCCGCGAAAGAAGTCTTCGAAGCGACCCTTCCGGGCGGCCCTCTCGCGTCGCCGCGCAAAGCTGCGACGCCCATCCTGGCCGCCATCGGCGGCATGGCAGCGCCTGCCGCGATTTACATCGGCATCGTCTCGGCCGCCGGCAGTCCGGAGCTCTCGCGGGGCTGGGCCATTCCGTGCGCGACCGACATTGCGTTTTCGTATCTCGCGATCGTTGCCGTCTTCACCCGCACGCATCCCGCGGTGCCGTTCCTGCTGCTGCTGGCAATTGCCGACGATGCGCTTGGGTTGATTGTGCTGGCGGTCTTTTATCCGAGCGGAGCACTCGCGCCGGGCACGCTGGTGGCCTGGCTGCTGCCGGCGATGGCCTTCGCGGAACTGATGCGGCGCCGAAAGATTGAAAGCTACTGGCCGTACATTTTTGGTGCGGGCGCGCTTGCGTGGACCGGTCTGTATCTCGGCGGCATCCATCCCGCGCTGGCGCTCGTGCCCATCATTCCGCTGATGCCGCACGCGAAGCGGGATCTCGGCATGTTCGACGATCGCGAGCCCGCGAGGCCCGACACGCTCAGCCAGTTCGAGCACGCGTTCAAGGTGCCGGTGCAGATCGTGTTGTTCTTCTTCGGGTTTGCGAACGCGGGCGTGCCTTTCTCGGCGGTGGGAGCGGTCACGTGGGCCGTGCTTGTGGCGCTGATTGTCGGCAAGCCGATCGGGATTCTGGCCGCGACCTGGATCGGAGGACTGCTCGGCTTCGAGCGCGCCCCCGGGTTGAACTATCGCGCCGTCGCGGTGCTTGGCATCGCAGCCGGCATCGGATTCACCGTCGCGTTGTTTTTCACGACCGCCGCGTTTCCAAACGGGGGCGCCACGCTCAATGCCGCCAAGATGGGCGCGCTGCTGAGTTTCGGCGCGCTGCCGCTCACGATCATTGTGGGGCGCCTGCTCCGCGTGAACGGGACGCATACCACCTGAGCGCGTAGCCCGCGCCGATGATCGCGGCGGCCTGCAGGCCGAGGCTGACTTCGTAGTTCAGCGCGTCCGCGCCGGCGGGCGGAACGAATACAAGGGCCAGCGAGATGGCCGTTGCCAGCAGTCCGCACCCGGCCACGGCTCTCGATCCGCCCGTCAGCTTCGGGAGCGCCGCGAACAGATACAGGTAGGGCACGAAGTAGATCAGGATCGTGAGGTTCACCAGGATGTCGTAGGCCTCCTGTACGGACGTGCCGCCGCCTCTCACCGACAGAAACGCGCTGACGAAGAAGATCAGCGTCGACACGAGGCCCTGCGCAACCAGCGCGAACACCGGCGTCTGCCATCGAGGATGAAGGCGGCTGAATGCGGCCGGGAGAGCGCGGTCTTCACCAGCTGCGAAGGGCACGCGCGCGGCGCCCGCCATCCACGCGACGGTGCCGGCGAGGGCCGCCAGCGCCAGCATGGCGCCCGTGAGACCCCCGAACGCGCCGAGCCCGGCACGGCCTGTGACAAGCGACACGGCATCGGCAAGTCCGCTGCGCTCGCGAAGCGCATCGGCCGGCACCGCGCCAAGCACCGCGATGGTTCCCGCGATATAAATGATGGCGACGAGCGCGCCCGCAATCAGAATGCCGCGCGGAATTATCCGCTCGGCGTGTTTCACTTCACGTCCGACCAGCGACGTGATCTCCATGCCCGAGAACGCGAAACACATCGCCGACCACAACGCGAGCACCGTAAGTGTGTCGTCGCGCGGCACGAGTGCGTTGGGAGCGAATGATGTCGCCGAGCCCCACCGCACCAGGCCGTATGCGCCGGCGCCAATCACCAGCGCGGCCGGAATCCAGACGCCGGCGCTGCCGACGTTCTGCACCCACCGGCCGAGGCGAAGGCCGACGATGTTGACGGCCACCGCGGCCCAGAGCGCGATGACGACGAACGCGGCCGAATAGAAGCGGTCGTCGGCCAGTCCGGCGTATCGCGGTCCGAACGGCGCCAGCGCATTGGCGGCGCCAAAGAGGAGCAGCGACGGAAAGTAGAAAAGGTTGTTCACCCAGAGACACCAGCCGCACAGAAACCCGTGCGAAGGCCCGAACGCGATGCGCGCCCAGACATAGATGCCGCCTTGTTCAGGATGGAGCCGCGCGAGCTTCGACGTCGCAATCGCGAGCGGCACGAAAAAGAGCAATGCCGCGGCAATCCAGAGCGGAATGGCCGGCGCGCCGGCGCCCGCGCCTCGGGCAATCCAGCGCAGGCTGACGACCGACACGACGGTCATCAGCACGACGTCGACGAGATTCAGCGATCGCGGAAGGGGCTTCACGCGGGCGGGGTCTCGAGCAGCCGTTTCAGCGCGGACAACGACGAGTGCCAGCCGCGCGCGATGAGCTCGTAGTACCGATCCCAGCGCGGCGACGGTTCGTGCCCGCGCTGCGCGACCGTGAGCGCGCAGCCGGTGCCGTCGGGCGCGCAGCTGACGTGCAGACTCATCGGCCCGATCGGATCGCCGGCCGGCGGCACCCACCAGCACTCCGCAACCGTGAATTCATCGCAGCCCCGCACCTCGATCACCGTGCCGTGAAAGACGCCGCCGAGCGGTCCGAGCTGATCGTCGGCCCACTCGCTCGGCTTCCATTCAATGGCGTACACGCCAAGCGCGACCGGTGTGGTGACCGACCGCACCGCCTGCCACCAGATCGTGAGGGCCTGCGGATCGAAAAAGGCGTTGAAGACCGCCGCGGGCGCCGCGGCGATGGTCAGGGTGTGTTCGAACGACCTAGGACTTCGCACGCAGCGACTGGACGTAGGCGACGAGCGTCCAGACCTGTTCCGTCGTGAGCTTGTCCTTGAACGAGGGCATCTTCGGATCGCTGCGCCCGTTCAGGATCTTGTGAAAGACGATGCCGTCAGGGTTGCCGGCGGCGCCGGCGGCGCGCGTCAGATCCATGTGGAGCCGGTGCTTCGGATCGGCATCCGGTCCGTTGCCTTTGCCCTGTGAACCATGGCAGTCCGCGCAGTGTTCACGGAAGAGTCTGCGGCCCACCGCCAGCGTCGCGTCAGTGATGGCGACGGGATTCTTCTCCTGCAGCGCCGATCGGGGAATCTTCCACGCCGACGCCTGCGCGGTGCACACTGCGAATGCGGCGCACCACAACAGTGCGAAGAGGGCGGTGGTTCGTCGCCCGATTGTAAATGGTAAATGGTGACGTCGTCCCATTGGTGTCTCTGATCCTGTCAGGATGATACAGTGAATTTTGATGCCGATGAACAAGAAGCGAGCCTACTTCGATGAGGAGTTTCTGCGCAGCGACCACGCGCGGCCCATCCGGATCATCTCGGAATATCTCGACCCGCTGCGCCGCTTCAAACGCGAAAACATTCAGGACACCGTCGTCTTCTTTGGATCGGCACGCGTGCAGAGCCGGCATGCGGCACGGCGCGCGCGCGCGAAGATTCACGGCCTGCCCGAGTCTGAGCGGCGGGCGACCCATGAAGCGGAGCTCAAGCGGCTCTCAAAGGCGGTCGAGTGGTCGCGGTACTACGAAGAAGCGCGCGACCTGGCGAACATGTTGACGACATGGTCGCTGTCGCTGCCGACCGAGCACCATCGCTTCGTCGTGTGCTCGGGCGGCGGCCCTGGCATCATGGAAGCGGCCAATCGCGGCGCCCGGGAGGCCGGCGGCAAGAGCATCGGCCTCAACATCAGCCTGCCGTACGAGCAGGGCGTCAACCGCTATGTCACGCCCGACCTGGCCTTCGAGTTCCACTACTTTTTCATGCGGAAGTTCTGGTTCGCGTATCTGGCCAAGGCGCTCGTGATTTTTCCCGGCGGCTATGGGACGCTCGACGAAATGTTCGAGATTCTCACGCTCGCGCAGACCGAGAAGCTCTCGAAAGAGCTCAAGGTGATTCTGTACGGCACCGACTACTGGGACCCGATCATGGACTTCGGGCCGCTGGTCGAATGGGGCGCAATCGAGCGCGAGGATCTCAAGCTGATGGAGCGCGTCAACACGCCGCGCGAAGCGTTCGCCTCGCTGCAGAAACACCTCGTGAAGCACATCGAGCCGGCGACGAAGCAGGAGCAGAAGGCGCCCGGCCTGGCCAAGACGCAGTCTAGTACAGCAGATAGTCGGACCGGACGGCGTTGAAGGCCGCGACGCTTTCAGTCCATTCCGCGGCGATGTCGCGCGCCGTCCGCCGCGCGTCCATGCCTTTTCTCAGCTTGTCAGACCCGTAGAGGATGTCGATCGGCAGCAGCGTGTACTCGTACTCGTACGGCGGCTCGCGCCATGCAAACGCGGCCGGATTCGCATCACGGAACGCCATCACAAGTGCAACACCCGTTTCTACCGAGCGGAACGACGCGCGGCGGGTGACGTGAATCTGGCATCCGCCGCAGAGCACGTTCGCATGCTTGTGGAACGTCGGCTCGAATGCGTGAGGCCGGAACACCACGCCGGGAAGGTCGAGCGCGTTGAGTCCGCGCGTGAAGGACTCGGGATCGGTCACCCACGGCGCTCCCGCGAGCTCGAACGGCTTGGTCGTGCCGCGGCCTTCCGACACGTTGATACCCTCGAACAACACGGTGCCCGGATAGACGATCTCCGCGTCGAGCGTCGGAATGTTCGGCGACGGCAGCACGAACGGCAGGCCCGTCTCGTCGAAATACATCTCGCGCCGCCATCCCTGCATCGGCACGACCTCGAGCTTTGCGCCGAGCCTGAAATGATCGTTGAACAGGCGCGCGAGCTCCCCGATCGTCATGCCGTGGCGCATCGGCAGCTCGTAGAGGCCCACGAACGACTCGTAGCCCTTCTCGAGCATCGGTCCTTCGACCGCCACGCCACCGATCGGATTCGGCCGATCGCACACGATGACCGGCAGGCCGGTCCGGGCCGCCGCCCTGAGGCAGTAGGCCATCGTGTAGATGTAGGTGTAGATGCGCGTGCCGACGTCCTGCAGATCGATCACGAGCGCATCGAGGCCCGCGAGCATGTCATCGGTGGGCTCGCGTGTGTCGCTGTAGAGCGAATAGACGGGCACGCGCCGCGCGGCATCGCGGCCGTGCGGCGTTTCGATCATGTTTTCCTGAACGTCCGATCGGATGCCGTGCTGAGGGCCGAAGAGGGCGCCAAGGGTCACGCCGGCCGCCGTCGCGCGGTCGATGACATGCCGGAATGACGTGTCGATCGACGCGGGATTGCACACCAGGCCGACCCGCCGGCCCGTGATCAGATCTGTGTCGAAGAGGATGTCGGTGCCGATGGCAATGGGCATGAATCAGGACGCCTTCCGAAGCCGGTCGAGAATCCAGATGGCGAGCATCGCGTCGCCGAATGAGTTGCAGCGAAAGCGGAGCACGCCCGCGCCGCCGGCGACGATCACGATGTCGCGCTCGTGCCTGTCCGCCGTGATGACGTGGCCGATGCCGATCGCGGCCGGCGAAGGGCCGGAGAAGATCACACGGCGGTTCGTGACAAACAACTTTCCGAACGCGTCTGCCTGGTCCGGCCGGGAGACGGGCACGGCGAGATGACACCTGTCGGATCCGATCGCGCGATGCTGCGTCTCGAGCACGGGCAGCGCGCCGGCCTCCTCGGCCCGCCGCACGATCGCGACCCCCGCATCCATTTCCTGCCGAATCTCCGCCATGTCTTCCTCGGACTCGGCGCCGCGCTGCGGTCTGAACCTCCGGAGAAACGCGAACACTGATGACAGATTACACAATCCGGTCGAAGCCCGAATAAATATTGAAGCGGTCGTCGCGCAGAAAGCCGATGAGCGTCAGGTTGAACGCGCGCGCCGTCTCGACCGCCAGACTCGACGGCGCGCCGACGGATGCGAGCACCGCGACGCGGGCCATCACGGCCTTGTGCACGATCTCAAACGCGGCTCTCCCCGAAACAATCACCAGAGCAGATGCAGCGCCCGAAGCCGCGCGCAATCGCGCCCCGACGAGTTTGTCGACGGCGTTGTGACGGCCGATGTCTTCGGCGATCGCCTCGACCGCGCCGGACGCATCGATGAAGGCGGCGGCGTGCAGGCCGCCTGTTTCGTGGAACACCTGCTGCCGCTCGCGAAGGAGCGCGGGCAGCGAACGGATCAGCGCGGACGAGATCGGCGCTCCGCCTGGCGCCGCCTGCGCACCCAGGCCCGCGAGGTCATCGATCGCATCCCGGCCGCACAGCCCGCAGGCGCCGGATCGCACCAGCACGCGCCGCGCGAGTCGATCGTCGAGCGTGACGCCCGGCTGCAGCGAGATGCGCAGATGGCCCGGCGCCACGATGTCGAACCGATCGATTGCGTCAGCGCCGCGGATGAATCCTTCCGCGAACAGCAGTCCCGTCGCGAGGTCTTCATCCCGCCCGGGCGTGCGGAGCACGACGCCGGCATTGAGGCGCGCGCGCGCGGTGGCCGGTCCGTGCACGATCTCGAGCTGCAGCGGTTCTTCGACCGCGACGAGATCGGAGCCCGTGACGGCAGCGCGCCCGGCCGGGCCGACACGCACCAGCGGCGCGACACGAACCTGCGAATCCGGCACCGGCGTAGTATCTGCTGAAACGTGATTAGCGCTGCGCGGTGGTCGAGATCAGCGCCGTCAGCGAGACCGCGCGTCCTTCGCGCAGTTTGAGCACGCGATCCACTTCGGGACGCGAGGCCAGATCCGCGACACCAAGGCCCGCGAGCGCCTGCTGCAGGGCCTGACGCGACACGCCGCCGCGGCCGTAGGGATCGCGATGCACTTCCACGAAGACCTCACGGCCCTGCTGCGCCACCAGCAGCGGTTCATACATGATCGACACGGGCATCCCCTTGTTGATTTGATCGAACAGGTGCTCGACGTCTTCAACCGACATGCGGATGCAGCCATGCGTGGAGTATTTGAAGATGCTCGAGGGCGCGTTGGTGCCGTGGATGCCAATGGAAGGCGTGAGCCCTATCCACCGCGTGCCAAGCGGATTGTTCGGGCCCGGCGCCACACGCGTGAGCACGCGCTTGCCCTGGCTCGCCATTTCGGCCTGGATCGATTTCGGCACTTCCCACGAGGGATCCACTTCGAGCGTCTTCACCGTGAACTCGCCAACGGGCGTGCGCCAGCCGCCGCTGCCAACCGCGACCGGATACGAGTCCTTGAGCGATCCGCCTTTGAACAGAAACAGCCGGCGCTGCGGCAGATTGATCACGATGCCGTCCGGCATGCCCGGGGGGACGATGTGGCGATTGTCGATCGAGAGCGTGTCGCCCGGTTTCAGGCGCGCGTTCGCGGCAAGTCCGTTGTCGCGCGCGAGCACGGCAGGCTCGAGCCCGAAGCGCGCGGCGACCAGCGCGAGCGTATCGCCGTTCATCACGCGATACTGCTGAACTTCGCCGACCACAGCAGGGCTTGCGCCCAGCGCCATCGTCGCTGCGGCGACCGACACAACTATCAGCAGGGATGCGAGCCGTGCGCGTATATACACGTCCCGTAAAAGAGCAAACGAAAGGCCAGTCAGAACGTGAGCACGGCTGTAACTGACGCGGTGCGGCCTGGAGCGAGTACGGCTCGGGTGTCCTGGCTCGCGAAGTAGGTCGCGTCGAGCAGATTGCGAATCTGACCGCGCAGCTCGAGCTGACGCGTGAGACGGGCGCCGCCTCCCACATCGATGACGCCATACCCGTTGACCTCGCGCTCGGTTGGGCCCGGCCGATCGTCATCGCTGAAGAGCGCGCCGCGAAGCTGCGCGTACGCGCGCGTGCCGAAATGCTTGCGAATGAGTGCGGAAAATGTCGCGGGCGCAATCGAGTCGAGCGCGGCGTTGGTGTCAGCGTCTTCACCGCGCGCGATCTGTGCGGAGAGTTCGACCGTGACGTCTCGCGGCAGCGCTGCCTGCATCTCGATCTCTCCACCGCGGATGACGGCCTGCCCCCTGTTCCGGAAAAAGAAGCTGTCGCCGTTGCCAAAGCGCTCGATGAGGTCGCGGAGGGCGTAGCGATAGCCGTAGAGTGCCAGACGGATTCGGCCGCTCGTGTATCGCGCGGCGCCATCCACCTGCAGGCTCGTTTCGGGCTCGAGATCCGGATTGCCGGTGATGAAGCCGCGCCCGGATGGACCGCGGAAGTAGCGATCGGAGAGCACCGGATCGCGAAACCCGCGGGCGATTTGCCCGGTCAGCGTCAATCCCGAGAAAGGTCCCGCCGTGATCGACGCGAGGCCAGAGAACGCCGTATTGGCCGTCGATCGATCGCCGAAGAACCCGCCGCGGTTGCGGGTGACGGTGCGATCGAAGCGTCCGCCCCCCGAGACGAACATCCTCGGCATCAGCGCCGCCTCGGCCTGCAGAAACAGTCCCGTACTATGGCGGCCCGCAGCGTCCACCGACGTGTTCACACGCGTGGCGGTGAGCGCGCCGGCCATGTCGTAGGTTTCCGCGATATCGAGCGCTTCGAGACCGAACCGTCCGTTCAGATCCACGCCGAACTCGATCTTGGCCCTGGCCAGCCCCCGCTCCGCGGTCGCACGAAGCTGATAGTCACGCGCGCTGACATCCGCCCGTTCGACACTTCGCGGCCGTGAGTCCGTCGCGAAACGATCCTGATCCGTGACGTTCGCATAGCGGCCCATCATGGCGTTGATGGAGCTGCGGCCCAGCACGCCGAGCCGATCGCGTGTCAGCGTCGCGGTCAGGCGGTGCGATGTCTCTGCAGGATAGAAAAAGCGGACGACCCGCGAGTTGTTGCGCGGCCGCTCGATGTCGGCGCCGAAATCACTTTGCCATCCGAGCGAGAGCTGACTGGCGCCGGCCACGTGCATCGAGCGCAGCAGAAAGCCGGCGTCGCGCCATCCGGAATTGAAGACGGCGCCCTCGGGACTGCGCCAGTCGCCTGCCTTGCGCCAGTGCACCTGCGCCAGCGCCGCCGACTTTTCGGATCCCTTGCTGACTTCGGCGCTCAGGCGTTGTTCGGGCACACCGGCGCCGGCCGCCGCATGAAAGCGAAAATGCAGCGGCGCCGCCAGCTCGGGCCGGCGCGTGCGCGCGGAAATGACGCCGCCGAAGGCATCGGACCCATACGCGACCGAGCCCGGCCCGCGCGCGACGTCGATGCCGTCGAGCGTATTCGGATCCAGATACGTGGCGCTGACGCCCGCCCGCCGCTCCGAATTCACGCGCGCGCCGTCGAGCAGAATCAGCGTGCGCCCCGCCGCGAGTCCGCGCACGGCCGGCACGGCGGCATGGCCTTCCGAGATCTGCGCGACGCCCGCGACATTCTCGAGCGCCTGCACCAGGTTCTCGGGTGACCGGATCGCAATCTCACGGCCTGTCAGCAGCGTCATGCCGGCGGCCGGCGAGGCGTCAATGCTCGGCGCGGCGCCGGCGACCGTGACGTCTTCATCGATCGTCGAGCTCACGCGGATGGTCAGGGTCGCCGACCAGTCGACGCTTTCGATCAGCACCGGCTTCGCCACAGCGCCGCCCGGCAGGATCACGAGCACTTCGAACGGAGGCGCCGGATTGGGCCGCCACGAGAATCGGCCATCCGCATCGGTTCGCACGGATCCTGTCAGGCCGAGAATCGACACCTCCGCGTTCGCAATCGGAAGCCCGGTGCGCTCGTCGATCACGCGGCCCTCGAACGCGAGGCAGTCGGCGGCACACGCGACGAGCAGTGCCATCGTGATCAGCAGGTGACGCATGGCGCGATGGGATCAGGGAAGCGAGACGATGGTTTCGAGCAGGCGGTGCGCGAGCGTCGAGACGGTGGCGCTGGCCGCGGCGGCCGCGATGGCGGCAACCAACAGGGCGCCCGACGCGCCGGCGAAGATGTTCCATGACGGAGAGACGGGCGCGCCGGCGCCGGCGACGAGGCGGCGCACGCGCGCTTCCACGCCTTCGCCTCGATATAACGCGCTGGCAGGCAGCGTCACCGGCTCTGAGACGCGCGCAAGCTTCGCGACGCGCACCAGCGCCGCCGCGAGATCGAGCTTCTTCGACGCCGCGTCGTCAGCGCGATGCTCGATGGCGTGGTGCCACGCGCGCGCGAGACCGCGAGACATCGCGGTGCCGGCGAGCGGGTCTGGCGCCGCATCCATCGCCATGCGCACGAGATTGTCGCCCCACGACACGTGCGAGCGCTCGTGCTCGACAATCGCGGCAAGCTCCGCTCGGCTGCACGCCGAGAGCACGCTGCGCGAAATAAACAGACGCGGTCTCACGGCGCCGAGCACGGCCACCAGCGGGAACCCGACGTCGATTTCAAACGCGGGAATGCCAGCCGCTGGAAGGTCGAGCGGGCGGGCACTTCGCATCCACGCCCTGCGAAGCCGCGCCGTCTGGACGATCGACAGGATCGCGCGCCCAAGCGACGACAGAAGAATCAAAGCGCCGGCCGCAGCCGACAGCGCCAGCAGCAGGCCGGTGCCCTCCGGTTCGCTGCGCTGCTCATGGGTGTAATAGCCCGGCGCGAGGACGAGCAGCGTGAGCGCGAACGCGCCGGCGGCCGGCAGCAGCCGCATCACGGCCAGCATTGAGGACCGCAATTCGGACGCGCCGCGCGCATGCCGGCGAAGCGCGCGTCTGACCGGCAGCATCGTCGCCAGTGACGAGACGACGCTCGACAGGAAGAAGGCCGCCAGCAGCACCAGCGCGAACCGCTGCGCGAAGCTCACAGCTCCTCCTTCCGCTTCTCGCGAATCAGCCTTTCGAGCTCGTCGAGCAGGGCCTCGTCTGTCTCGCCGATGGTGTCAAGGAAGAACGACAGCATCGCGCTGCGGAACTGCGCGCGCGAGTTGCGCGGCACGTACACGAACGCGCGTCCCTGTTTCTCGCGTACCAGTACGCCCTTGCGATGGAGCCGATCGAGCGTGGTCATCAGCGTGGTATAGGCAATGGCGGGAAACGCGGGCTGCAGATCCCGCACGCTGCACGGGCAGCGACGCGTCCAGAGCGCTTCGAGGACGCGCGATTCGAGAGGGCCGAGACGGGTCTCAGACATCGGGCGCACTCAGCTTATAACGGCGGCGGCACCACGCGCGTTTCCCACCAGCGTCTGCGCCTGACCTTCCGCTTGTGCATCAGGGGGTACAGCCACATCCACATCCCGCCCAGCCACAGCACCAGCAGCGTAATCGCCGTAGGGAAGAACAAACCGAGTTTCACGACATCGCCGAAGATCGACCCGTCGTGGATCGACTCGATCCAGTCCGATCGGCGGAACCAGATCTGGAGGATTTCGCCCGTGCCCAGGTCGATCTGCGCTTCCCAGTCAGACTTCAGCCAGGCTTTGACGACGCCTTTGTCGGGCCGCACGTCAAGCCGGTTCACATCATCCCAGCCTTTGACGTTGAGCGACGGCTCTTTCTTGAGCGAGTCGAGAATGTGGCTGAGCTCAATGACCGGCCGGGTGACACTCCCGCGCTGCTCGGGCGGCTGCACCCAGGACCAGTGTTTCTTCAGTTGCAGGATGCTTCCGCTGCAGATGATGATGAAGAGCGGGATGGCGATGGCCGCGCTGGCCCAGTAGTGGACTTTCCTGTTGAGGACGTTGAAATGCATGCAGCTGCGAGGATGCTAACGACCTTCTGCGTTCTACTACCAGCCATCGTAGTTGGCGCCGAGCAGCGGACGCCTCCGATCGTCCAGGTGACGATTCCGCTCGAGCGCGGGCCGATCAGGGAGGTCGCCGGGCAGTGGACGACCGAGGGCTCTGGCGACGCTGCGGTGATCACCCACGACGCGAAGAAGTGGAACGCGAAGGAAGGGTACCCGCTGGCGCTCTTCCGTCAGCCGGAGAATTTCTCGGGCGGGACGGTGTGGATCGATTTCAAGCTGGTTGACGGCGGCGACGATTACTCAGCCGGACTCGTCTTCGGGCATCGCGGCACGTCGTACTACTACGTCCGGTACAACACCAAGGACGGCAACGTCGCGCTGTGGCGGATGGACGGGCCGAAGCGCACCGTCATCAAGCATGGCGAAGACCATGCACAGCTGCCGAAAGGGGAATGGCACCGGCTCCAGCTCAGAGTCGACGGCACGAAGGTGCGTGTCTCGGTCAGGCACCTGGTCATGGAACACGAGCTCGATCAACCCATCTCGGGTCCGCTCGGACTCTGGACGAAGCCCGACGCGACGACGTCGTTCAGGAACCTACAAGTATCCGAATCCCGCCGTTGATCGTGCGCCCTTCGAGCGGCGCCCAGGCATCGACGGTCGCGCGCGTCCCACCTGCCATTCCACCAGCGCGCGCGAGGCCGATCACGAGATCAGAATAACCGTTGCCGTGATGAGAAACGCCGCGCCAAGCAGCATGAGGAACCGGCCGTGCGCCGGCTCGAAGCCGTCTGCGAACGGCCGGAGGGCTGCCTGTACCCGCTTCGGCTCCCGTGACGTCAGGACGCCGACGATCATCCACCATGCACCGGCGGCCCAGAGCAGCTCATACTGGGGAACCAGATAGCCGCGATAGATCCGAGGCCCGCGAAAGGTGCCGACCCACAGGATGAACGGGAACGCGAGCACCATGCCGGCCAGCAGTCCTGCGCCGATCGCCAGCGGCATGTAAACCAGCCACGTCCTGCGTCCGGTCAGCGCGTGCGGCGCGTAGACGACGTGCGAACGCGCCATGAAATATGCGAGCAGCAGCAGCGGCGCGCCTATCCATCTCGATGTCGTCATCGCCAGCAGCGTTAGAACAGCCAGCAGCACCGGCATGCCCCATTCACCCGCGAGCGCCTTCTGCCATTCGGTGACAACGTCGGTGACGTGGCGCTTGAACCAGTCGGCGTTCGATGCGGCCGGTACCTTCATCGTGTCGCTCCACTGCGACGGATTGCCCAGGCTGTCGAGCACACGATCGAGCGCACCGACCGTCACCGGCTCAGGCACGGCCGACAGCTCGGCATGAACATGTGCCCGCAGGTCCTGCGTCACATCGTCTGGATTGATCGCGGGATCGCCCGCCACCGACCGGCGCACCCGGCCAAGCCACGATTCGAAGTGATCCGACGCGTCGGGAGTCCAGTTTTTCATCGCGCACCTGCCGTTTCTGCCTCAGCGTCGACATTGTGATCTTTGAGCGAAGCGCCCGTACGCAACGCCTCGACGCTCGACACGAGCGATGCCCATGCAGCGTTCATGTCATCGAGTGACGCGCGGCCGGCGCGCGTGAGCTCGTAGTACTTGCGGGGGGGACCGTCGGGCGAGTCTTCGATCGTCGCACTCACGAGGCCATCGGCTTTGAGACGGCTCAGAATCGGATACACCGTCCCATCGCCGATCATCAGCCCGTCATAACGCCGCAGGATGCGGACGATGTCGTAGCCGTACAGGCGGTCGCCGTTGAGCGCGTTCAGCACTGCGAGCTCGAGCGCGCCTTTGCGAAGTTGTGTGGTCCAGCTCATGACTGGACCAC
>JBBDWL010000043.1:0-36645 GCA_040902895.1 Vicinamibacterales bacterium
ATGGCGTCCCCACCGGGAATCGAACCCGGGTCTCGGCCTTGAAAGGGCCGCGTCCTAACCGCTGGACGATGGGGACACAAGGAGGGCGCGAACTCTGTCCATTCTAAAGTGTAAATGGACCAGAGGTGGTGAAGTGGGCCGCGAAGGGATCGAACCTTCGACAATCTGGTTAAAAGCCAGGTGCTCTACCACTGAGCTAGCGGCCCACAAAATGGTTGTTGGTAGCTAGTTGCACCAGCTACCAGCAACCATTAACCAGCAACCTAGTGTATGACGAACGGCACTTCCGCACGGATGTTCGCGAACGTCATCACCCACGTCGCACCGGCCGGCGTATCCACAATATTGATCGTCAGCGTCTCGACCGGCGTCGCCAGAATCGACACGTTCGCGTCGACGCGCCCGAGATCCTGATTCTCGTTGTACACCGTGCCCCACTGGCCCGTCTGCTTGCTGATGATCAACTTGCCGGCCGGCTGCTCGGGCGTCGGACCCGCAAGCGGCAGCGCATACAGCGTGTAGGTGCCCGCCGGCACGTGCACGCTGCCGAACATCAAATCCTTGTCCGTCTTCAGCGACGTCGCCTCATCGGCGCCCATGCGCCAGACCGCGCCCGGCTTGTGCATGCCTTCGGGCCCGAAAATCATCCGCCCCTTTACCGACGGGCGGCCGTACTCAATGGTGATGTTCGCGCCGTCGACAGTCCACTGGGCGCGCACGTGCGGGCTGCCGCCCTTGCCGGGATGAATCTGCGTGATCTTCTGCGCGGCCACGGGCGCCGCCAGTGCAATGGCCGCGATTGCCGCGGCCGCGAAACGTACTCGATGCATGCTGTTGCTCCTTGTGAGAGTTAGAGAATCTTCATGCCCAGCGCCGAGAGCGCAAGCTCCGCGCCGAGCGCCGCCGTCTGGTTCTGAATGTCGAGCACGGGATTGACCTCGACGAGATCCAGCGACGTCATCAGTCCCGAGTCGGCCACCATCTCCATCACCATGTGCGCCTCGCGATAATCGAGGCCGCCTTTCACCGGCGTGCCCACGCCCGGTGCGATCGAGGGATCGCACACGTCGAGGTCGAACGACACGTGGATGCCGGTCGTGCCGGCGCTCGCATACGCGATCGCCTGCTCCATGATCGTCGCAATGCCGAGACGATCGATGTCCTTCATCGTGAAGACGCGCACGCGCGACGCCTTCACCTGCTCCTTCTCGCGCGCGTCCAGATTGCGCACGCCGATCAGGACGGTGTTCGCCGCATCGTACTTCGGCGAGCGCCCCCCGATCGCCGAAAGCTCCGCGGGCTCGGTCCCGAGCAGCGCTGCCAGCGGCATGCCATGCACGTTGCCGCTGCCGCTGCTTGCCGGCGTGTTCATGTCGCCATGCGCGTCAACCCACAGCAGACCCTGCCGGCCCTTCTTCGCAAACGCGAAGTCGGCCGCCGCGCCGGCCGATCCGGCTGCGACGCTGTGGTCGCCCCCAATCACGACGGGCAGGCCCCCTTTGGCGAGCGCCTGGCCGCACAGCTGATACACCTTCTGGCAGACCCGCGCAATCTCCCGGATATAGCGCTTGCTCTCGTCACGGGCCACCCGCGTCTCGGGGATGGGGGTGTCGATGTCTCCATGGTCGAACACGTTATGGCCGAGCAGCGCCAGACGCTCCCCGATCCCCGCGATTCTAAGGGCCGACGGACCCATATCGACGCCGCGGCGCCCGCCGCCAAGGTCCATGCGCACGCCGATGATGTGGACCGTTCTGGGGCTCGCGGCTGTCATAAAAGGGGCAATGTTGTACTATACGGTACGTTTTTGGCCGGCGATTGCCAGCCGCGGGCCCTTCGCAAGGCCCGTATTCGGTGTTAGACAGGCCTAATAATGAAGAGCAGATTCGATGTCGGCGATCGCGTTGTGGAACCTACCTACGGACACGGCAACGTCGTGTCGGTCGAGGACGACTACATGCGCATCGAATTCGACGAACACGGTACCAAGAAATTCCTGATGAGCCTTGCCAAGCTCGAGCGGTCAACCGAGCCGGGCGCCCGCAAAAAGAAAAAGGGCACCCGCAAGAAGAAGGTCGAGCCCGCCCCTACCGTTTGAACGTCAGCGACATCCCTTCACCCGACGGCTTCACGATCGTCGTCCACGCCTGTGGATGGCGCTCGATGGCATCCAGGAAATCTCCCATCTCGCTGCGTTTGTTGACCACGTTGTGGGCGACGAAGAGGCCCGCTTTGTCGATGCGCGGAAAAACCATATCGAAGAAGGCCTTGTAGTCCTTCTTCCACGCATCGAGGAACACCAGATCGAAGGTGCCCGGAAGCTTGGGGATTTCCTTGAACGCATCGCCGGCCACCACGGTCACGATGTCTGACAGGCCCGCGCGGCGCACGTTCGCGGCCAGCTCCTTCGCGCGCGCCGGGTCGTATTCGATCGTGACGAGCCGTCCGCCCGTCGCCCTGAGCCCCAATCCAATCCAGATGGCGCTGTAACCGCTCGCGCCGCCAATCTCGAGCACCCGCTTCGCGCCCGTCGTGGCCGTGAGCACGCGCAGAAACCGGCCGTCCTCGTCGGAAACCGCCAGCTCGCCCGAATCCTTCGCACGGATTTCCGACAAGACTTTCATCGGATCGGTACGGGTTTGGGCAGCGACAGGAACGGTCAGGAGCAGCAGGAAGGCCAGGGTGGGTTTCATGGAAATTAAGAATTGGTAAGTTGAAAATTAAGAATTACTGTTCAACCGTTCCGCTGGTCAGGCCCAGGGCCCAGGGCCCAAGGCCTAGGGCCTGTCAGGTTCCGGTAGTCACCATTCCCCTCGCCAGTGCCACGAGGTCCTCGAGCCATAGGGGCTTGAAGCGCACGGCCGCGCCAAGCGCGCGCAGCTCGTTCATGACGGGCTCGCCCATGAAGTAGTCGCCCGTCACGATGGCCACCGGCACCTCCGACAGCCCGGGCGATGCCCTCACCGTTCGCAGAAACTGTAGCCCGTTGACGATTGGCATCCGCATGTCGAGGATGATCGCACTCGGACGGATGCGCCCCGCCAGTACCAGACCCTCTTCCGGATCCAGCGCCGTCACCACGTCATACCCTTCCAGTTTCAGCATCCGGGAAAATGTCTCCGCCACCGCACTATCATCGTCAACGATCAGAATTGACTGCGGGGTGGGCTCCGGAGAGGACGGAGGCGGCATAAGTACTGTGAATTCTGCCATATCCGGTGCCGCAAACTCATGCTAGGATTGCCGGTTATACGTCCCTGGGAAGCGAAAAACTGACTCCACAGGGCTGCCCGGAGGGCGCGTTTGTCCATCTATGTACGTCCGGTCCGTGAGCAGATCGAGCACGATCGGGTCATCCGGCACCTCCAGATCAAACTGAAGCGCAAGTACGACGTCACCATGAACGTCGGCACCGAACAGACCGCGGCCTCGGTCAAAGCGGGCACGCAGGTGCTGTATCCCGACCTGGTGCTCCTGACCACCGACAAGAGCCGCAAACTCGCCGGCGTCGTGGAAGTCGAAACGGGCGAGTCGGTACATCACCTCGAGGCCATGGCAGAGTGGGCGCAGTTCGGCCGCCTGAAGGTGCCATTCCAGCTCTATGTGCCCGCCGCGTCAGCCGACATGGCCAGACGCCTTGCGTCAGACCTGGGCGCGCACATCACCGAGCTCTGGACGTATCACGCCATCGGCGATCAGATTCGGCTGACACTCGTGCAGAAGTCGCCAGTGCCCGGCGAAGCACGGCGCAAGGCCGACCGCGAACGCGCAGCCGAAAAACGCGCAGCGGCCCCGAAGAAACCGGCCGCGAAAGCGTCGGCCAGGGTCGTCAAGACCATGGCAAAGTCTGCGAAGATGGCGAAAGGTGCAAGGGCGGTTGGAAAAACTGCAAAACCAGGCAAAACAAAGTCCCGCGGCGCCAAACCCGCGCGCAAATCGGCAGCCGCCAGGAAGCCGGCGCGCGCCACAGCGAAACGCAAGTAACACATCCGTGCCTTTTGTCCGGTACGCCCGCGACCGCCGCGGGTACGAAACGCTGTATGTCATGCACGCCTTCGACGACGGGGAGAAAAACCCCCGCGTGCGCGTGCTGTACGCCTGCCGCACGGTGCCGCACGCCAAAGTCGGACGGCACTCACTGGATGACGGCGTGCAGCGCAGAATCGAGCAGGCCTATCCCGCCCTCCAGTTCGACTGGCCGAAACTGCTGAAAGAGGCCGCCGCCTCGGCCCCGCGCCCCGAACGCACCGACCCCCGCGCCACCGAACCGCGCGGCAAGCAGCGACGGGAACGGAAGCCACGGACGCAGACTAGCCAGGTTCCATGGGTTCCATCGGTTCCACAGGTTCCACAGGTTCCGTTCGCGGAACCTGCTGTTCCGGAGGTTCTGGTTCAAGAGGTTCAAACACCTGAACCAGTCGAGCGCGACGGAATGAGCGCCGAGCCAGAAACGATCGAAACCCCGGAACCGCTCGAGCCAATTACGGAGCCCGTCGACTGGACGCCGCTCGACGAACCTGAGGAACCCGAACCCGAGGAACCCGCCGAACCTGGAACCGAACCCGGGGAACCAATGGAACCAAGGGAACCAGTGGAACCCCTGCAGGTTCCAGAAGTTCACGTCGGCCCCTTGCTGGTCGATCGCGCCTGGCCTGTGGTCGGTTTGATCGGCCCGGATCGGGCCTTGATCCTGCGCGGGCGCTACATCGAGCTGGCCCACCGCATCCTGTCGCGCATCTCCAGCCCGGCCGATCGCGCCAGACTCGTTCGCGAAGCCGCACGTCTGAACCCCGAGAACTGGAAGACGGACGAGGACGCTCGAGCCGGCGTGGCCGCTTTTGAAGAGGCCCACGGCCGGCTGGCCGAACAGCTCAGGCGGCAGCCGCCCGTATAATGGAAGGCGCGGCCCCGCCAGGCCACGCCTGCGCACCGTCCGCACCATCACTATGACCAGAATGTTTTCGCGCACGGCCGCGGCCGTCGTCGCCTGCGCCGCATCCATCCCGCTGATCGCCGCGTCGCAAGAGCCGCAACAGCAGCGGCCCGACGTCATCCGCCGCTCCATCGAGCTCGTTCGCACCGACGTCATCGTGCGCGATCGGGAAGGCCGCTTCATACCCGATCTCCAAAAAGACGAATTCATCGTCAGCGAAGACGGCGTGTTGCAGGAAATTGCAACGATGGTGCTGTCGACGGGTGGCAGGATTTACAACATTGCGGCCCCGCCGCCGATGCAGGCGCCGGAAGGGATCATTCTTCCGCAGACGCGGCCCGCGACCGATGCATCGGGACGCATTTTTCTCATCTTCGTCGACGATCTGCATCTCGATTTCCACAATACGGGCAGACTTCGCGATCTGATGAAAAGAATCGCGAAGCAGCTTATTCACGACGGCGACATGTTCGGCATCGTCTCGACCGGACCCTCGTCGATCGCTGTGGATATGACGTACGACCGCACGAGACTCGACGAGGCGATCAAGAAGATTTCAGGGGCGGGGCTTACGCCGACCGAGATCATGCAGGCGCCTGAAGGCGTGCAGGGGCCGAGCGAGATCCGGCATCGCGCGCACGTCGCGTTTTCGCTGGTCAATGAGATCCTCGGCAAGCTCGAGAGCGTGGTCGATCGGCGCAAGGCCATTGTCTATATCAGCAACGGCTATGACTTCGATCCGTTCCCCGAGTTTCGCCGCACTGACGACCGTGAGGCTGGTGAGATGCGCGGCGGCGGTGGGATGAATCAGGACACGGGAGAAGACCCGTTTCTGCGCAACAGCAACAACAACCGTTTTTCGGATGCCGATCTGGCAATGGAGATGGCGTATCTGACGCGCGCGGCGAACCGGGCGAACGCGTCGTTCTATACGATCGATCCGCGCGGTCTGGTGGGCGGACCCGACATCGACGTCAATATCAGCCCGACCGAGTGGGCGCAGCACATCCGCAAGTCGACCGATACGCTGAGGGTCATGGCGGAGCAGACCGGGGGCTTCGCGGCCGTGAACTCGAACGATTTCAACAAGGCGCTGCAGCGCATCGATGCCGAAACGAGCGACTACTACGTGCTCGGGTACTACTCGACCAACCCCGATCCCACGAAACGCACCCGCGCCATCGACATCAAGGTCAAGCGCCCCGGCATGAACCTGACGTTCCGGTCGTCGTACACTCTCCGCCCATTGCCAAAGACCATGGGGCGGTAGAAGTAAGGGAAGTAAGTCGAGTAAGACGAGTAAGGCCAGTAAGGGGGCGCCTTACTTCCTTACTACTCTTACTCGACTCACTTCTCTTACTCGACTCACTTCCCTTACTCTACTTACTGTTTCTTTCAAGTACTCAGCATCAAGTTCAATCCCCACGTAATCAATCCCGAGCTGCGCGCAGGCGACGGCGGTGGTGCCGAGGCCGTTGAAGGGATCGATCACTTGCGTCACGCGGTCGAGGCCGTGCAGGCGGAGGCAGAACTCCGGCAGTTTGGCGGGGAAGGTGGCCGGGTGGGGACGGTCGCGGTCGCGGCGCTGGATGGTGTCGTACGGAATGAACCACGCGTTGCCGCGGCAGCGCGTGCCGCCGCCGGCGCCCTGCCAGCGGCCGATGTTCGAGGCGTCCTGATAGGGCACGCCGAGCGCGCGCCGATCGAGCGGCGTGCGCCCCTCCGGTGAAAAGTGGAAGACGTATTCGTGGCAGTCGTTCACGAACCGCTCGCTGTTGATTGGCTTGTAATGCCCGACGGCCAGCGTCTTGTCGAGGCCGGCGGCTTTGCCCGCGGCCGCGGCGTCGATCGCGATCGACTTCACCCAGTGCAACGTGTTCTGCAGGGCGAACTGCTTGCGGCCCACCAGCGCCACGTCCATCGCAATCCAGGGGTCAGTCGGCTTGGATCCGACATTCAGAAAGAACGAGGCCTCCGGCGCCAGCACGCGCTTGAGCGAGCGCATCCAGGCCTCCGTCCAGGCCAGATACTGTCCCCGAGGGAGGTCGTCGGCGTAGCTTCGATACCGGATGCCCAGGTTGTACGGAGGCGACGTGATCGCCACCGACGCCCGGGAGCGGGGCAGGCCGGGCAGCACGCTCAGGCAATCCCCCAGATAAAAGCGCAGCGTTGCGCCGTTGACGCGCAATTCTTCTGCGGGCTCAGGGGTGGATCTCTTAGGGAGCGCAAGGGCCATCCCCGTCTGTATCGGCCGCTGCGCGGCCGAGTACAGTACGAATTCAAAATTGGCAAGTTGAAAGTTGAAAATTACTCAGAGAAAACGCAAAAGAGCACCGGCCGGGCGCCGGCGCCCGGTCTGGCTGGAGTGAGGATGATCAGACGCCGAGGGCGTGCGGGGGCGCAACCGTGAAGCCGTGCGTGACGTCACCCGGCGCGATTGCGTGATTCCGGCGATGGCCGTGATGGCCGCAGCCGTTCCCCTTTTCCTCGACATACACCAGCTCGCGATTGGTCGCCACCTCGCGGTACTTGCCAGTGAGGCATCCGCATTTGAGGGTCGAGAATCCGAGCAGCCGAACGAGATTGCTCATAACAAACTCCGTGGCCGGACAGCTAAGCAAGCGCTATGCCCGATATCGGCATCTGCGTACTTAGACGCCAGTACTCGGAAAAGTACTCATAAAATGAAGTCCCATTGGATCGAAGGACCGGAGGATTGAATGTTTGACGTACTCGGATGGGGGCTGGGCGTAGTGGTGTCGGCTTCGCTTGCGATCGCCGACGCGGGGTTTCAGGCGCAACGTCCCTCGCAACCCTCCAACCCTTCCCATGCTGCAGCGTCGCAGCTTCTGACCGCCCCGGACGTGGCGGCCGCGCTCGCGCGTGTGAAGGAGATCGAGCCGTGGATCATCGATCAGCAGATCGATCTCTGTCAGATCGAGGCGCCGCCGTTCAAGGAGCAGAAGCGGGCCGAGGCGTACAAGGCGGTCTTCGAGACGCTGGGTCTCCGCAATGTGCGCATCGACAAAGTCGGCAATGTGCTGGGGGAGCGGCCGGGTACCGTCCGCGCGCGGCCCGACGCGGGCGCCGCGGATGCACCGCATCTGGTCTTTTCGGCCCATCTCGATACGGTTTTTCCTGAGGGCACTGACGTGAAGGTCACGCGTCAGGGGCCGGGCGGCGCGGTGCTCAAGGGACCGGGGATTGGCGATGACTGCCGCGGCCTCGCGGTTGTTCTGGGCGTCATTCGTGCGATGAACGAGGCCGGTGTGCACACGCCGGGTCCCATTACCTTCGTGGGCACCGTCGGCGAGGAGGGGCTTGGCGATCTGCGCGGCGTAAAGCATCTGTTCGACACAGAGCTCAAGGGACGCATCGATCGCTTTGTGTCGGTCGACGGTGCGGGCTATGGCATTACCCACGTCGCGGTTGGCAGCAAGCGCTATCGCGTCACCTTCAAGGGGCCTGGCGGTCACAGTTATGGGGCGTTCGGCAATGCGAATCCCATTCACGCGCTCGGGCGCGCCATGGCGGCCATCAGTGAGTTCACCGTGCCGGCGTCGCCAAAGACGACGTTCAATGTGGGGCGGATTGGGGGCGGCACGTCGGTGAATTCCATTCCGTTCGAAGCGTGGGCCGAGATGGACATGCGCTCGGTGAATCCCGATGCGCTGGCCGAGCTCGATGGCCGTTTTCAGAAGGCGGTGCAGGCGGCGCTGGCTGCCGAGAACGCGCGCTGGAGCGGCCGCGGCGCCATCACCGTTGATGTGGTGCTCGTCGGCGATCGTCCCGCCGGGCGGATGCCTGACGATGAGCCGGTGGTGAGGGCGGCGGGGGACGTCACGCGCGCGCTGGGGCTGCCGGTGAGTTTCGATGAGGGATCCACCGACGCCAACGTCGCGATCAACCTGCGCGTGCCGGGCATCACGATTGACGGCGGCGGCCGCGGCACGGGCGCGCACTCGCTCGACGAAACGTTCGATACGACCGACTCGTGGAAAGGCACGCAGCGCGCGCTGCTGGTCGCCATCGCCCTCGCGGGGCGGGAGAAGTAAGTCGAGTAAGTCGAGTAAGTCGAGTAAGGGGAGTGAGGCGGGTAAGGCGAGTAAGCCAGTAAGTGGCCCGCTCTTACTAACTCGCTCTTACTAACTCACTCCTCTTACTCTTCTTACTCCTCTTACTCGTCTTACTCGTCTTACTCGTCTTACTTCTTTAGCCCTTCGAACCGCGTTTGATCTTCTTCTCTTTGCGCCGCGGCTCCGCGCCGCGACATGAACACGCGTAACAAAGCCAAGCCGTGCACCGCGCCGATCGCAACGAGCTCGGGCAGCGTTGACCCAAGTGCGGCAACAAGAAAGTTCAGGAGGATGGCAATCGCGAAGATTGGCGAGAACAGCGCGTCGAGCGGGCGGGCCGAGGATTGGTGGCCGCGTCCGAAGGCCGCAATCGCGCCCTCCCAGCGCAGTCGCGCGTCAACGGATTCGTAATTCACGTACAGATATCTTCCGATGCGCTCGACGCCGACATGCAGCGCATGCACCGTCTCGAACCCCGCCATCAGCAGCAGCAGCGGCAGCAGTGACGCCAGCGGCAGCGACAGAAACGCCGCCACGAGCCCGGCCAGCAGCGCCCACGAGACGGCCGTTGCCAGGAACAGCACCAGCCGCAGCGACCCGCGCTCGCGGATCGTCGCCCGCAACTGCCGATACTCTTCGAGATCGAGGGAATCCACGGTGGGTGATTGTACTTGCGACCGGTTTCGCCGACCTCAACCGTTATCAGCATGACGGTTCTGCTGCTGGCGCGGAGTTTGGATGTGCTGGACCGCGGAGGCTCCCTCGTGCCGCTCAGGTTCGTTAACCGTTGCATCCATGGTACTTGGCGTGGTACCCTCACTGCGTTCCCAGTCAAGACCGCCGTCTTCCCAGGCGCGGTAGCTCACAATTTCCGGGGCGACGATCGGATTTGGAGGGCGTAGTGCGCACGGGTCACCAGTTTTTCCGGCTTTTCGCGGTCGCCATGGCGGCAGGATTCCTGCCGCCCGCGGCGCCGGTGTCTGCCGCCCCGGCAGCCCCGGCCCCGACTGAGGCGTCTTCGCCCGCCGGCGCACCCGACGCCCCGCAGACAAAGCGCACCACGAAGAAGCCGACTGCTGCGCAGCGCCGTGCCGCCGCGCAGCGCGCCGCCCGTGCCCGCGCCGCCCGCGCCCGCGCCGCCGCCAGGGCACGTGAGGCCGCCGCCGCGCGCGCGCTGAAGGCGGCAATGACGCCGCAGTACCGCACGGACGAGGCGGGCAAGAGCGTCCCCGACGTCCGCGCCGAAGCCGCCATCGTCTTCAATCCCAATACCGGCGAAGTGCTGTGGGAAGAGAATTCGCGATCGCCGCGCTCGATCGCCAGCATCACGAAAGTCATGACCGCCATCGTGTTCATGGCCGACGAGCCCGATCTGAACGAGTGGGTCGCCATCGATCGCAGCGACGTCAGCAACGCGTCGGTCACGTATCTGCGCGCCGGGGAGCGCATCAAGCTGCACGATCTGCTGCACCTCGCGCTCATCGCGTCAGACAATGCCGCCGCCCGCGCGCTGGCGCGCACGTCGGAAGGCGGCATGCAGGGCTTCCTCGCGCGCATGAACGAAAAGGCGAGCCAGCTCGGGCTGCAGTCCACGCGCTTCGCCGATCCGTCGGGCCTCGACGCCAACAACATCTCGTCGGCCTACGACGTGTCGCACATGATCTCGTTCGCGGCCAACGATCCCACGATTGGCGCCGTGATGCTGAAGGAAACGCACGGCTTCTATACCGACCGGCGCGCCGTCAACATCAAGAGCACCAACAAGCTGCTCGGCGACGCGCCCATCACCGCCGCCAAAACCGGCTTCACCACGAAGGCCGGCTTCTGCCTCGCCACGCTGCTCCGCATGCCCCAGACCAATCAACAGGTCGCCGTCGTCGTCCTCGGCGCAAAGTCGAGCATGAACCGGTTCTGGGAAACCCGGCATCTCTTCAACTGGGTTGTGGATAAGGCAGGGGAGTTGTTCAGAGAGCAGTAAATTGCAGATCGCCGGGATTGCAGAATGGCCATTGGCCCGATCTGCATTCTGAAATGAATCTGCAATCGCAGATCTCAGATCTGCAATTCAGCGCTAGGCTGTAAATCCTTTCTGCACCGCGGCCGCGTCCAGCGGCAGCGTCGCGATCAAATCCACATCGGCGAGAAGCTGGCGCGGGGCGGTGCGGCAGTCGAACGCCTTCAGATAGCGCTTGCACTGGCCGCACGCATAGATGCGGTACAGGCCGTCGCGGCTGGCGAACGACGAGATCGTGGACTGGTCGTCGTTGTTGCAGCGCGGACACGCCCACGAGTGGCAGGGCCACTGCGCGCGGCAGCGATGGCAGCTCAGATGACGCCGCGCATCTTTCGCGATCACGGCGAAGTCAGGTTGAGCGCCGCAGGCCGGACACGTCGTAAGCTTCCAGGCGGATAGATCCAGTCCCGTCAGGGCCGCCGACGCCGCGCGCGCCATGAAGGGCCGCATCGCGGTGTCGAGCACCTCCTGCAGGCCCTCGGAGAGCGGCTCACCGTTGAACCAACGCTGCAGGCAGCGCTCGAGCTCCGCGGTTTCGCCGCGTACCAGATTTTCCGCGGTCTTCGCCTCATCCTCCTGCAGCGCGCCGACGGCTTCGAGCGCGCGCGCCACTTCACGCACCGCCAGGCGCACCGCGCTCCAGTCGAAGCGGAAATCCGAAAATGACAGCACGCGCGCGCCGTCGTTGACGCGGGCCTGGCGCACATCCGTGGGGGCCAGGGCCGGCAGGGGAGCCCGCGCGCTGACGCGACGGGTGATCTGCGTGAGCTCGATCTGCAGGTCGGCCGCCGGCGCGAGGTCGGGAAAGGCTTCTTTCAGCTCACGAAGCGCGGCAATGGCGGGCGGATCGCTTGACCTTCGCTGGGGGGTAGGTTCTTCTGGCCGCACCTTCCGATATTAGCTCAGCCACGGCTCAGCTGCAGGAAAACCGTTGGATCACAGGCACTTAAACACGAAAGGCCGGGTTGCCCCGGCCTTTCATGTCTGTGTTTGCGAGCCGATCTAGAAGCGGAGGACCGCTCCCAGCCGGAACCGCCGGGCCTGCACGAGGCCTCGCGGCGTGAAATAGGCCTCACCGGACCGCGTCGTGCGGCTGGTAATGGTCCCCTTGTTCAGCAGGTTGAAGGCTTCGAGGGTAATACCGAGCCGGCGGCGATCGCCGAGCCCGAACTGTCTCTCGAGCTTCACGTCCCAGCGCGTCTGCGCATCGTAACGCTGCGAGCCGCGCGGCTCCGCGAAGACTTCACGCTGCCGGTCGATTCGCTGCCGAACCGTGCGCGTGAACGTCTGCCCGCTGGTATAGAAGAACGCCGTCGACGCGACGATGCTGAAGGGGGCGCGCACCATGGCGAGCACCTTGGCAATGTGCGTGTTGTCGTTGGTCAGCCGTCCGTCGCGCAGCGGCATGAACCGCGGGTCCAGGTTCGGATTGTTGTATTCCGAGCTGTTTCCGAAACTGCTTGTGTTGTTGTAGTTGCCCTCGATCTTCGAGATCACCCACGACGCCTGGGTCATCCACCGGTTCGCGAACCGTTTCTCAGCCATCAGCTCTACGCCGCGATATCGCCGGTAAGCGTCTTCAGGGTTCGTGATGAGAAAGCGGTTGTCCTCGGGGTCGGTATTCTGCCGGAAGAACGTCAGGTTCGTGCCGGGTTCGTCGCCGGTGCCGAGCCTGCCGTCAGGCCCGGGGTCGGGCCGTGTTACTGCCTCCCACCCACTGGGCGATCCGATCAGCATATCGTCGATGAAGTTGTCGTTCTTCCGGTAGATGCCCGTGACGCCTACCGAGAAGTTGGTGAACAACTCGTGCTGCAGGCCCAGAATGGCCTGATCCATGCGCGGATGCTTGATGTCTGGATCCATCGTGTGCAGCACGCCGCCGGGCGTGACTTGATACGGTCCGGCGACGACGTTGAGATCGGAATCCAGATAGTTCAGGAAGAACGGATTCGTCTCTGACAGCACGCTGTAGTAGAACGACTTCGCGCCATCGTAGTAGCGTCCCCAGTGCCCCTTGAACACCGAACGGCCGTCGCCGAGCAGGTCGAACGCGAACCCGATGCGGGGACCCCACGATGTCGTCTTGAAGACCGTGTCGCCGCCTCTGAACGCGCCGCGATTGTGATCCACGCGGATGCCCGGGTTGATCGTCAGCCTGTTGCCGATCTGCCAGGAATCCTGCGCGAACGCCGAGACGCGCGTTCCGATCGTGTCGCGCAGATAGCCATCCCACGTGTATGAGTAGTACGGCACGCCGCTGTAGGCCAGCACGTAGCCGCCGCCCGGATATCCGAGCTCGCTCTTCACCGTGCTGCGCTCGATCTCGGCGCCGAACTTCAGGTTGTGATCGCCGGCGAAGCCCGTTGCGAACTGCGTGATGCTGGCATTTGCCTGGTTGCGCGTGCGGTCGGCGTTGTAGAAGTAGTACGAGTTGACCGCGAAGACGTCCTCGTCGACGTCATACCAACCCATCACATCGTCGCCGTTGTAGGGGCTGAGGTAGTAGTAGCCCCAGAAGCCCGAGTACTTGACGTCGAACACCGACGAGGGCGAGAGCACCTTCGTGTAGTTGATGTTCCACGCAAACTCGGGGGAATCCTGATGCAGGGTGGCGATTGGCGCCCGTCGGGATCCCGCAGTACGACCGTCGACCGTATAGCTGTCAGTCTCGAAGAAGCCCGTGAGCTGATCGTTCTGCCCGAGCTTCAGCGTGGGTTTGAACAGGAAGCGCGGCGATTTCTCGAGACGGGCGTCGGCGCCTTTCGCGTTCCACTGCGCCGCCGAGTAGAACTCATTGATCGGCGGCGGAAAGCCGGCCGGCGCCGTCTTCGGGCGGTAGTACTGGAAGCTGGTGAAGAACCACAGCTTGTCTTTCCTGATAGGCCCGCCGATCTGGAACGTCGAATCGGTGACGTAGTCGGTGGTCGGCGCCGTCAGATCCGGGTTCTGCTCGAGAATCTCGGGCGTGGTGTTGTCATCGGTCAGCTTGTCGTTCTCGAACAGCGTTTCGACGAGCCCCGTAAAGATGTTGCTGCCCGACCGGAAGAGGCTGTTGGAGGCCACGCCCGTAAAGCCGCCGAACTCGGCGTTCGCGCCGAGGCCGATGACCTGCACTTCCTGAATCCAGTTATGGTTCGCGAAGACCCAGATCGTGCCGCCCTCGGGATCGCCGACGTCGACGCCGTCGATCATGTACGAGTTCGACGAGGAGCCGCCCGACCCATACGACGAGAGATTGTTCGGGTTCACTCCGGGCGCCAGCGCCATGGCCGCCGGGCCAAACCGGTTGGTGAACGGAATGAACTCCATCACCTCCTGCGGCAGGTTCTTCTGCGCGGAAGATGACCGCACGTCGACCACGGGCGCGGCGCCCGAGACCATGACGCTTTCCTGCAATGTGCCGACCGCCAGCGTGAAGTCGGCGGTGATGATCTGCCCGAGCAGCAGCCTGACGTTCTCGCGTCTGGCCACTGAGAAACCCTGGAGCTCCGCGGTCACCGTATAGAGACCGGGAGACAGGGCCGGGAACCGGTACGATCCATTCGCTTCGGTGACGGTCGCCTGTGAGCCCACAATCAGAGCTGGACTCGTGGCCGTCACGGTGGCGCCCGGAACGGCGGCGCCCGAAGTGTCGGTGACCGTGCCACTGAGCACGGCCGTCTGACCGACTTGTGCGGCTGCTGCTGCCGGGATGATCAACATCACGGCGAGCGCCAGCCACGATAGGAGCCTCTTACGCATCAAGCACTCCTTAATGACCCGGCGTCCGGACCAATTCCGGAGCACCTGAGCCCATGCATGCACGGGAATTCTGCCCCTGATGGGCTGTTTTCGCAACTCCTGGCCAGTTGGAGGGCCGCCGTCAGGCGGTCCGGTCCATTAAACTAGACGCCTTGAAACAAGTTCTGGCGTTCGTCGGGGCGCTTTGGCTGGCGGCGAGTGGGGCCCTAGGCCCAGCGCCTGGCGCCCAAGGCCCACACGGCGTTCTGCTCATCACGATCGACACGCTGCGTGCCGACCGCGTTGGCGCTTATGGCCACAAGTTCGCGAGCACGCCGGTGCTCGATGCGCTGGCGGCCCGGGGTGTCCGCTTTGCTGATGCGACCGCGCACGCGCCGCTGACGCATCCCTCGCACGCCGCCATCATGACCGGCCGCTATCCCGGCGCGTTCGGCATTCGGCTCAATGGGATGACGCCCATGCCGCCAGAGGCGATGACGCTGGCGGAGCGGTTTCGCGAGGCGGGCTATGCGACCGGTGCGGTGGTGGCGTCGGTCATTCTCGACGAGGCCTACGGCCTGTCGCAGGGCTTCGAGTCGTACGACGACCGCATCTCGGCGCCGAGCGGCGACGTTGCGTTGAGCACCCTGCAGCGCCGAGCCGATGCGGTCACCGACCGCGCGCTGGCGTGGCTGAAGGAACACGGTCCTGGCCGCCGAAGCCTTGGCGAAGGCGGCAAATGGTTCCTCTGGGTCCACTACTACGATCCTCATCTGCCGTACGACCCCCCAAAAATGGGGACGGGTCTTAATATTCAGGACCGACCCTATGACGCGGAGGTGGCGTTCGTCGACCAGCAGCTCGGACGGCTGCTGCGCGGAATCGATCCCGCGCGCACGCTCGTGAGTGTGACCTCCGATCATGGCGAAGCGCTTGGCGACCACGGCGAAGCCGATCACGGCTACTTCATTTATGACTCGACGCTGCACGTGCCGTGGATTATTGCGGGGCCGGGAATCGCGCCGCGCGTAGTGGCCGAGCAGGTGCGGGTCATCGATGTAGCGCCGACGCTGGCGGATTTGGCGGGGATTGGCCCTTCGACTCGCGCGGACAACAGCGCTCGCTCAGGGCAAGACGGAGAGTCGTTGCGTGGCGTGATGAACGGCGCGGCGCGGCGCGAGATTCCGCCCTCTTACGCCGAAAGCTGGTACCCGAAGCTGCATTTCGGCTGGAGCGAGCTGCGATCGCTGCGGGTCGGCGAGTGGAAGCACATCGCCGCGCCGAAGCCAGAGCTCTACGATCTGCGCACCGACAAAGGCGAGCTGAAAAACGTCATCGCGGCGCGCGCGCCGGTTGCCGCGCGCATGGCGGCCGACATGCAGCGCGTCACCGCCGGCTTCCGCGACGCGCCGGCGGAGGCCGCCGCGACGCCCGATCCGGAAGCCGTCGCGCGCCTGCGCGCGCTCGGCTATGTCGGATCGATGGCACCGGCGGCATCCACAACCGGCGGAGATGATCCCAAAGATCGGCTCCAGGATTACATCGCGTATCGCACGCGCTTCAATCGCGCGCTGGGCCTGCTGGCGCGCGGCGACGCGGCCGGCGCAGCCTTGCTGCTGCAGGATCTCGTCAAGCGCAACGTCCGGGCGTACGAGGCGCATCTGTATCTGGGACAGGCGTACGCGGCGCAGAAAAAATACGACGCCGCGCTCGGTGAGTTCGACGCCTCGTCTCTGCTGAACCCGTCGAACGCGCAGCCGCATTTCGAAGCGGCCAAGGCGTTTGCCGCGAAGGGCGACATTGCCGGCGCCGTCAAACGCGGCGCCGAGGGCCTGGCGCTCGACCCGCAGTCGTTCTACGGCCACTACACCATTGGCACGATCCGCCTGCGCGCCAGCCAGCCGACCGAGGCAGCGGTGCTGCTCGCGAAAGCCGTCGCACTCAATCCCGATGATCCGCGCGCGCGCGCCAATCTGGCCTCGGCCGCCATGCGCCTGCGCGCGTTCGAAGTCGCCCGCGCGCAGTACGAAAAGCTGGTGGCTCTGAACTACCGCGTCGCGGAATCGCAGTTCAATCTGGGAGTGATTGCCGAGGCGCGCCGCGACATCACCGCGGCGCGCGCGCATTATCAAGCGGCGCTGAAGGCCAATCCGAAGCTTGACGCGGCGCGCAAGGCGCTGGCGAGGATACGGTGAAGCGCGCCTGGCTGCTTGGACTTGCGCTCGTCGTCATGGCGGCCGCTGGCTTCCTCGGCTGGCGCGCGTTTTCGACCGAGTCGCTGACGACGCCCGAAGGCGCTTCGCTCGGCGCGCTGCCGCGCGGCATTTCGCCCAGCGACCTCAACGTCGTCATCATCACGCTCGACACCACGCGGTTCGATGCCATGGGATATGCCGGCGCGGCGGGGAACCCCACGCCGGCGATTGACGGCCTCGGCCGTGACGGCGTGATCTTCGACCGCGCCGTCGCGTCGGTGCCACTGACGCTGCCGTCGCACTCCACGATCTTCACCGGCACGCTGCCGCCGAAGCATGGCGTACGCGACAACGGCGGCTTCGTGCTCGATCCACGCCACGTCACGCTTGCCGAGCGGCTGAAGGATCGCGGCTGGAAGACCGGCGCGTTCGTGGGTGCGTATGTGCTCGACGCCAAGTGGGGCATCGATCAGGGCTTCGACACGTACTTCGACGAGTTCGATCTCAGAAAGTACAAGCGCATCTCGCTGGGCGACGTCGCGCGCACCGCCTCGGAAGTCGTCGACGCCGCGATGCCGTGGCTCGAAGCGAACGCCGCCAGTCCATTTTTCGCATGGATGCACTTCTACGATCCGCACACGCCCTATGCGCCGCCCGAGCCGTACAAATCGCGTTTTCCCGATCGTCCCTACGTCGGCGAGATTGCGTATGTCGACGGCCAGATCGCGCGCGTCACCAACTGGCTCGCATCCCGCCGCCTTCTCGATCGCACCATCGTCATCATCACGGGCGATCACGGCGAGTCGCTTGGCGAGCACGGCGAGGGCACGCACGGTCTCTTCATCTATGACGCGACGATGCGCGTGCCGCTCGTGATCAAGACGCCCTACGGGGCCACGAAGGGCAGGCGCGTGACAGATGTCGTGCGCTCGCACGACCTCGCGCCCACGGTGCTCGAGTTGCTCGGACTGCCGAATGATGCGGCGATGGATGGACGCAGCCTTGCGCCGTTCCTGGCCGGCGGCCGCACCGAGGAGCTCGACGCCTACAGCGAAAGCCTGTACGCGCGCCATCACTATGGCTGGAGCGATCTGAAGGCGCTGCGCGCCGGCCGCTTCAAGTACATCGAGGCGCCGCGACCCGAGCTCTACGATCTCGAGCAGGATCCAGGCGAGACCGAGAATCTCTTCGATGCGCGCAAGCCCCTCGCGGAGCGGCTCGGCGCTGCGCTGCTGAAGGCCTCGGCGGAACAGGTCACCGGCGGCGCGCCGCAGGCCACGGTCGATCCCGAGACGCGCGAGCGGCTCGCGGCACTCGGCTACATCGGCAGTTTCGTGTCGGCGCCGAAAGTGGAGGGCGAGAAGCTGGCCGATCCGAAAGACAAGATCGGCATCTTCAACATGATGTTTGCCGCGAATGAGCATGCGGGCAAGGAAACGTCCGAGCAGGCCATCGCGCGCTTCGAAAAGGTGCTGTCGCAGGATCCGAACGTGCTCGATGCCTGGGTCATGCTCGGCAACGAGTACATGAAGACGCGTGAGTACGGCGCCGCAATCGAGCAATATCAGCGCGCGCTGGCGATAAATCCTGACTACGACCTCGCGACCATCAATCTCGCGACCGCGTATCGCTCGATGGGCAACTACGACGCGGCGGTCGTCGGCTATGAGCGCTATCTTGCGAGGGATCCGAAGAACGCGTACGTCAACTATCAGCTCGGCGAGCTCTATCTCGACATGGGCCGGCTCGACGATGCCGAGAAGATCTTCAGGACGGCCATCGCGCTCGACGATCGCGTGGCATCGGCGGAGAACGCGCTCGGCGTCGTGGCGTTCAAGCGCGGGCAGCTCGACAAAGCGGAGCAGCACGTGAAGGCGGCGCTCGCGCGAAGTGCCGACGTGAAGCTCGCGCATTACAACCTCGCGCTCATAGCTGAGCAGCGGGGCGATCCGGCGCGCGCCAAGCTCGAGTATCGTGCCGAAATCGACGCTCAGCCCGACGCCTGGAAAGCTGCGTTCAATCTTGCAAGGTTGCATGAGCAGCTGAACGAGGGCCCCGAGGCCGAGCAGGCCTATCGCAAGGCGCTGGAGCTCAATCCGCGCTTCGCCGAGGGTTATTTCTATCTCGCGAAGTTCTGCCTCGATGCGGGACGCCTCGACGAGGCGGGCTTCAACGCGCGCAAGGGACTCGAGATCGGCGCCCGCTCCGAGTACGCGCCGCTCGGGCACTACGTGCTCGCCGACGTCTATAGCCGCCAGGGCAAACACGTGGAGTCGGCGCGCGAGGCACAGCTGGGGAAGGCGTTGGAGAGGCGTGGCAAAACGACAGGCGACGGTCACCGGTAGCCGGTCACCGGTAACCGGTGCACACAAGAAAAAGCCGCGAGCGCCACTGCGCGAGCGGCTCGAGCCTAAGGCCCATGGCCTAAGGCCTAAGGCCTCTCCGGAGGGCAGAGGGCAGAGGGCTCCACGCGCTGCATCTTTGCGCGTGCTCATGGTCGCCTCCGAGTGCGCGCCGTTTGCGAAGACGGGCGGGCTGGCGGATGCGGTGGCGGGCCTGTCGAACGCGCTCGCGAGGCTTGGGCACGACGTCACGCTCGTGCTGCCCGGCTATCGCGGACTTGCCGCCGATTCGTCGGATGCCGGCTACGTCTTCGTGCCGCTCGGCCACAGTGGACCTCGAGGGTCTTCCGGGTTCGCCACGCGCAGCGTGCAGTTGCGCGAGATGAAGACGCCGGGCGGCGTGCGATTGATTCTCGTCGACGACCCCGCGTTCGCCACGCGCGAAACGTTCTATGGCGAGCACGGCACCGATTATCCGGACAATGCCGCGCGGTTCGCGCTGCTCTCGCGCGCCGCGCTGCAGTTCGCCGTGCGCGAGGCGACTGACGCTGCGGCAAACCAACCGGAGAAAATCAACCGGGTAGAATTTCGGCCGTTCGATGTGGTGCACGCGCACGACTGGCATGCCGCGCTTGCGCCCGTTTATCTGCGCACGCGCTATGCCGGCAATCCCGCCGCGCCGCGCGCGTCCGTCTTCACGATCCACAACCTGGCCTTCCAGGGCCTCTTCGACGTCGGCGAGCTGCCCTTCTTCGACCTCGATCCGGATCTCTTTGCGCTCGACGCGCTCGAGTACTGGGGCCGCGCCAGCGCGCTCAAGGGCGGCTGCGTCTTTGCCGATTGGGTGACGACGGTGAGTCCGTCGTATTGCAGAGAGACGATCGAGACCGAGCTCGGATTCGGGTTTCAGGGGATTCTGCGCGCGCGCGGCAAGCAGTATGTCGGCATCCTCAACGGCATCGATGCCGATGTGTGGAATCCGGCCACCGACACGTATCTGCCGGCGACCTACCGCGCCGACGATCTCTCGGGCAAGGCGGCATCGAAGATCGAAGTGCTGCAGGCCTTCGGCCTCACGTCGGGCGAAGGGCCGGATGGTCCGCTGATTGGTATGGTCACGCGGCTCGCGCATCAGAAGGGCACCGACCTCGTGCGCGAAGTGATGCCGCATCTCGTGGATCGCGCCAGGCTGGTGGTGCTGGGCGCGGGTGAGCCCGCGCTCGAAGAGGCGTGGCGGCGGCTCGCGGCTGCGTGGCCCGACCGCATCGCCGTGCACATCGGCTTCGACGAGCGGCTCGCGCATCTCGTGGAAGCGGGCGCCGATATTTTTCTGATGCCGTCGCGCTACGAGCCGTGCGGGCTCAATCAGATGTACAGCCTGCGTTATGGCACGCCGCCGGTGGTGCACGCGGTGGGCGGCCTCAACGACACCGTCGACGCGAAGAACGGTTTCAAGTTCAGCGAGCCCACGCCAGAGGACCTGCAAGCAAGTCTTGCTCTCGCGATTTCCACCTGGAAAGACACGCGCAAGTGGCGCGCGCTGCAGAAGAACGGCATGAAGCTCGACTTCTCGTGGGACCGATCCGCGCGCGATTATGTCAAAGTGTATAGAAGCGCGTTGAGCTGATCCCGCGCTGGAGGACACACATGGCTTCGGAGACTGTGCAGACTTTTACGGACGGCAACTGGGACGGCTCGGTGCTCAAGTCAAACCAGCCCGTGGTGGTCGACTTCTGGGCCGAGTGGTGCGGGCCGTGCCGCATGCTCGCGCCGACGATCGAGACGCTGGCCAGCGAATACACCGGCAAGGTTGCGGTCGGAAAGCTGAACGTCGACGACAATCCCGAGACAGCCATGAAGTACATGGTGCGCGGCATTCCCACGGTGATGGTCTTCAAGGGCGGCCAGATGGTCGACCAGGTGGTCGGGCTCGTCGACAAGGACTCGCTGAAGCGCGTGATCGATCGACACGTCTAGCACGGGTTACGGGCGCAGATTGAGCTCGGGTTCAGCGCTATCGGGTCGATTTACAATTTACAATTCCCTCATGCGCAACGTCCTGATCATCGGCTCCGGCCCCGCGGGCCTGACCGCCGCTTTGTATGCCGCCCGCGCCAATCTCGAGCCGCTGCTGATTGAAGGTCTCGAAGCGGGCGGGCAGCTGATGCTCACGACGCTCGTCGAGAATTTTCCCGGACATCGCGACGGCATCATGGGCCCCGAGCTGATGGCCGAGATGCGCGCGCAGGCGCAGCATTTCGGCACCGAGATTGTGCAGGGCGACGTGCAGTCGGTCGATCTCTCCTCGCATCCATTCAAGGTCAGCACGTCGAGCGACACCTACCTGACCCGCGCGCTGATCATCGCGACCGGCGCATCGGCCAGGCTGCTCGGACTGCCGTCGGAGCGCGCGCTCATCGGCCACGGCGTCTCGACCTGCGCCACCTGCGACGGATTCTTCTTCCGCGGCAAACCAATCGCCGTCGTGGGCGGCGGCGACTCCGCGATGGAAGAGGCCATCTTCCTGACGAAATTTGCGAGCCAGGTGACCGTGATTCACCGGCGCGACACGCTGCGCGCGTCGAAGATCATGCAGGACAAAGCCTTCGCGAATCCGAAGATCAGCTTCGAGTGGAATACCGAGATCGACGAAATCCTCAACACCGGCCAGGGCGTCGTCACCGGCATGCAGCTGCGCAACTCGAAGACGGGCGAGCAGAAGACGCTCGAGGTCGACGGGGTCTTCATCGCGATCGGCCACAACCCGAATACGTCGCTGTTCAAGGGCGTGCTCGAGATGAACCCGAACGGCTACATCTGCACGCACGACGGCACGCGCACCTCGGTGCCCGGCGTATTCGCCTGCGGCGACGTGCAGGATCACGTGTATCGCCAGGCGATCACCGCGGCGGGATCGGGATGCATGGCCGCGATCGATGCCGAGAAGTATCTCGAAGGACTGCCGCAGCACCTCGGCGAGGCCGCGGCGACTGCGTGAGCGTCTGAAGGTAGGCCGGAGCTTTAGCTCCGGCATTCAGGAGCACATATGAAAAGACTGGTCACACTCGCCGCGGTCGTGTCCGTCGTCGCGCTGGGAGCTCTCGTCGTCGCGCAGCAGAAGCCGAACTTCTCAGGCACCTGGGTCGCGGTGAGTCCGGCGGAGCAGGCCGGCCAGGAGCAGACGATCACGCATACCGAAAGCGCGCTGACGCTTCGCCACGGTTCCAGCGGCGGGCATCACGAGACCGTTTACAGGCTCGATGGCGCGCCGGCCGTCAACTCGATGCCGTCGCATGGCGACACGATCGTCAACAAATACACGGCCTCATGGAAGGGCGAGCAGCTCGTGGTTGATCAGATCGCCGAGTATCCGGATGGCAGGAAGATCGACACGACGCTGAAGTATTCCCTGAACGCACAGGGGCAGCTCGTGACGGAGGCCACGTTCACCGCAGCTGGGCAGGAGCCGCGGAAGATCACAGTTGTTTCAGCGAAGAAGAAGTAGCCCGAGCGCCAATGTTTCTTTCCGCGCTTGAAAAAGTTCTTGACCAGGTTTTCCCATCGAGCGTTTTTGATCTCGTTACCCGCGTCGTCATCGCCCCATTAACGCGCGCAGCGCCGCTGTGCGAGCTCCTGTTGGCGAGTGAAACATCAGGCGCCGGTTCACGCGCGATCGCGTTCTGTGAGCCATGTAATCGCGTCGAAAATCGCCGTGTTATACAGAGGCATGCAAGACCTCGAATCGCTCAAACATCTCACTGATCGGGAACTGCTGGAACACGCCGATGGTTCCGCACTCGGCGAAAGCCAGTCCAAGGCACGTCTGGTCGCTTCGCTTGCGGAGATCGATAGGCGCCGGCTGTACCTCGATCTTGGGTACACGTCGCTCTATGCCTTCTGCACTGAACGGCTCCATCTATCCGAGCACGAGGCGCTGAACCGGATCGAAGCGGCACGAGCAGCTGTCGTGTTCCCTGTGATTCTTGAACGACTGGCGTTGCCCAAATCCCGCGGTGCCGAAACACCTCCGCCGGCACAGGAGCAAACGTCAGACTCCGGTTTCGATTTTCAGCCCTCTGCCGTCGCGTCGCCTCTTTCGCCGCTGCGCCGGCCCGTGGTCGCTCCGCTGTCAGAGGAACGCTACAGGGTGCAAGTGACATTCGGCCGTATGGCCCATGAGAAATTGCGGCGCGCTCAAGCCTTGTTGCGACATCAGCTGCCGAGCGGGGATCTCGCCACCGTTCTGGAGCGCGCGCTCGATGCCCTGCTGGTTGACTTAATGAAGACGAAAGCTGGCGCGGTCGCGCGCCCTCGCGACTCACGGACGACGAGCGAGGTGTCTCGACACATTCCGGCGAGTGTGAACCACCGCTGTTCAGAGACGGGACTGCTCGAGTATCACCATGTCGTGCCATTTGCGAGCGGCGGCAAAACAACCGTCGAGAACATTGAGCTGCGATGCCGGCCGCATAACGGCTATGAAGCAGAGCTCGAAGAAGGGCTCGAGGAATTTACGCGATCCAGCCGCCGCCGATGACGGTGTCGCCGTCGTAGAAGACGACGGCCTGGCCGGGCGCGACGGCGACCTGCGGTTCGTCGAAGACGAGGGTGGCGCCGGGGCGGCAGGCCGGAGCTTCAGCCCCGGCAACCACCGTCGCGGCCGCGTCCTTCGCGCGATGGCGGATCTTCGCCGTCACGCGAATCGGCCCGCTCGGCGCCGTGCCGCTGATCCAGTTCACATCCGTGGCGACGAGCTCGGTCTTCTCGAGCGCGTCCTTCGGTCCCACAGTGACCGTCTGCGACGCGGCATCAATCTCGAGCACATAGAGCGGCACGCCGGTCGCGAGGCGCAGGCCCTTGCGCTGACCGACGGTGAAGCGGTGCGCGCCCTCGTGCGTGCCGACGACCGTGCCGGACGGGTCGGCGAAGACGCCCGCGCGCGCGGCCTCGGGCGCGTGGCGCTCGACGAACGACGCGTGATCGCCGTCGGGGATGAAGCAGATCTCGTGGCTGTCGGGCTTGTCGGCGACCGGCAGTCCGCGCTCGCGCGCGATCGCGCGCACCTCGGACTTCGCGAGCCCGCCAATCGGAAATTCGGCGCGCGACAGCTGCGCCTGCGTGAGGGTGAAGAGAAAGTACGACTGGTCTTTGTCTGCATCCACGCCGCGCAGCAGCTGGTGGAGCCCCGTCGCCTCGTCGAACCGCACGCGCGCGTAGTGTCCTGTCGCCACGCGATCCGATCCAAGCGCCTCGGCCCGGTCGAGCAGCGTCGCAAACTTCAGATCGCCGTTGCAGTGCACGCACGGGATCGGCGTCCGTCCCGCCGTGTACTCGCCCACGAAATTTCCAATGACCTTGGCTGCGAACTCCTTCTCGAAGTTCACGATGTAGTGCGGGATGCCGATGGTGGTGGCGACGCGCCGCGCATCGGAGAGATCGTCGAGCGAGCAGCAGCGCCCGAACTGCCTGTCACCATCCTGCTGATCGTAGAGCTGCATCGACAGACCTACGGCGTCTCCGCGATCGGCGACGAGCGCGGCGGCAACCGAGGAGTCGACTCCTCCCGACATGGCGACGACAGTGCGCATCAGAGTCTTCGTGCTCGGCCGGTGAGCGCGCGCAGCTTGTCCACGAGCGCCGGCAGGCGAGCGATCACAAAATCCACTTCTTCCACCGTGTTGCCCAGCCCCAGGCTGAATCGGATCGAGCTCGTGCCGCGGTACTGGGGAAGTCCCATCGCCTTGATCACGTGCGACGGCTCGAGCGATCCCGACGAACAGGCCGAGCCGGTCGACACCGCAACGCCCTCGAGATCCAGCGCAATCAGCAGCGACTCGGCCTCGATGCCCTCGAAGCTGATGTTCGTCGTGTTCGGCACGCGCGTGTCGCGCGCGCCGTTCACCGCGGTGTCGGGCACGTTCGCGAGGATGCCAAACTCCAGGCGGTCCCTGAGGGTCGCAACGTCGGCGCCTGGAGTTTGTCCGCCGAAGCCCGGCGCAGCCGAGCGAAGGTGGACGACCTTCTCCCGGGCAATCCGCGCAGCGGCCCCCAGCCCCGCCAGCGCCGGGACATTCTCGGTCCCGGCCCGCCGATTTCTTTCCTGCCGTCCGCCCGTCATGGTCGCCGTCAGCCGCGTGCCGCGCTTCAGCCACAGCGCGCCGGTGCCTTTCGGTCCGTTGAACTTGTGCCCCGACAGCGACAGCAGGTCCACGCCGAGCTCGCGCGTCGACACGGCAATCTTGCCGGCCGTCTGCACCGCGTCGGTATGAAAGAGCGCGCCGCGCTCGTGCGCGATCTCCGCCAGCTCGCGCACCGGCTGAATCGTGCCGATCTCGTTGTTCGCGTGCATCACCGACACCAGCGCCGTGTCGTCGCGCATCGCCGCGCGCAGCGCATCGGGATCGACGATGCCGGAATGTCCCACCGGCAGCAGCGACGTCGACCATCCCCGCCGCTCGAGCGACTTCACCGACGTCAGCACCGCCTCGTGCTCGATGCTCGACGCGATCAGATGCTTGCGCCCCGCGGCCTCCATCGCTTCGGCCGCGCCGCGGATCGCGAAGTTGTCGGCCTCGGTGCCGCCGCTGGTGAACACGACATCGCCCGGCTCGGCCTCGATAAGCGCCGCGACATGCGACCGCGCCTCGTCGAGCACCGCCTTCGCGCGCTGTCCGAACGTGTGCACCGACGAGGCGTTGCCGAATTCCTCGGTCAGCAGCCGCCCCACGAGCGCCGCCACCTCCGGATAGAGCGGGGAGGTGGCGTTGTGGTCAAAGTAAATGCGCAAGCGCTTAGAACCTGGGGAACCTGTGGAACCTGTGGAACCCGTGGAACCACCGTCCCTCTAAGTCTAACATCCGTAAGGACTAGACAGCCGCCAGCCCGGCCCATATACTGGCCGTTCTGCTCCCCGCAGACCGCCTGCCGCAGCTCGGCAGGATCACACCGAGCGACGGCAGCAGCCACCGTTCGGACAGGAGTGACGTTTATGTGGAAACGCGACGACGCCCCGGCGGGGCAGCCCCAGCAGGGCACTCCTGCCCGCCCTCAGACCAACGATCCTCAGGCCGCGCGGTCTGATCGCCAGGAGAGCACCAAGGTGAACATCGGCAAATCCGTCATCATCAAAGGCGAGTTGACCGGCAGCGAAGACCTCACCATCGAAGGTCAGGTCGACGGCAAGATCGAACTGCGGCAGAACGTGCTGACCATCGGTCCCAACGGCCGCATCAAGGCCGAGATCAACGCGAAGGCCGTGATCGTGCAGGGCGAAGTCGTCGGCAACATCACGGCAACCGAGAAGGTCGACATCCGCGATGCCGGATCGGTCGACGGCGATCTCGCGGCGCCGAGAATTGCGATTGCCGACGGCGCGCACTTCCGCGGCAGCATCGACATGAAGCCGGCGGCCGCGAGCGCAGCCCCGAAGGCGGGGCAGAGCACGCAGCCGGCGCAGGGCACGCAGGCCGCACAGGGCACGCAGCCAGGCCAGGCGTCGAGCGGATCCGCATCGATGCCCGGCGCCCAGACGCCCCAGGCAAAGGCGGTCGACACCAAATCCAGCGGCGCGAACGCACCGTCAGGAGAACAGCCGAAGGCTGCACAGCACAGCACGCTGCCGAATCCGTCGGGGAACCGTTAGGCGCCGGACGCTCTCTTGGCCTGGTTCAAGCGGAGCGAACGGCAGGATGAAGCGGCCGCGCCGGTGACGGCGCGGGCCGCGCTGCCGCCCGAGGCGGCGCTGGCCACCCGTGCGTTCCCGAAATTCCTCAACGCGGTCAGCCAGCGCGACTCGCCCGTCATCGTCGACTTCGGCCCGGTGATTGGGTCGAACGTGTCGTTTTTCGGCGAGCGGCTCGGCTGCAAGATCTTCGTGGAGGATCTGTTCGCGGATGTCGAGCGCCACGCGCGCGCGAACACGCGCGGCCAGCTGTCGCACTTCTTCGAGACGCGCCTGTCGCAGGACGAGGCGAGCGTCGACGGGGTGCTCTGCTGGGACCTGTTTGATTTTCTCGATCGCGCGGCGGCGGTGGCGCTGGCCGCGAAAGTCGCGCGCATGGTGCGTCCGGGCGGCGCGGCGTTCGCCTACTTCGGCGCCGGCGCCGCGGAGCTCACGCACTATTCGAAATATTTCATTCAGAGCGAGACCGCGTTGCGCGTGCGCACCTATCCCGCGACGCCGGTGCGGCGCAACGTGCTGCAGAACCGCGACATCGGTAAGATGTTCGAGCCGCTCAACGTCAACGAATCGTTTTTGCTGAAGACCAATATGCGGGAGACGTTATTCAGAAGGCCCTAGGCGCTAGGCCCTGGGCCTTAGACCAGGAAATTTAGCCCGCGAAGCGTTGTCGCCGACGGATCAGGCCCAGCGCCTAGGGCCTAGAGCCGAGGGCCTAGCAACTATGCGCCCCATAATCGCCTTCCTCACCGATTTCGGAACGCGCGATCACTATTCCGGCGTGATGAAGGGCGTCGTCCTTTCGTTGTGCCCCGACGCCACCGTGGTCGACGTCACGCACGATCTGCCGCCGCACGACATCACCGCGGCCGCCTATCACCTCGCGGCCACGTACAGGTTTTTTCCGGCCGGCACCATCTTCGTGACCGTCGTCGATCCCGGCGTGGGCTCGGCGCGGCGAGGCATTGCGGTGGAAGCGGGGGAATGGAAGTTCATCGCGCCCGACAATGGCGTGCTCACGCTGGTGCTGCGTGAAACGCCGGCGAAGATGGCGGTGGAGCTCACCGAGCGGCGCTATGCGCGGCCGACGATCAGCCGCACGTTCGAGGGGCGCGATCGTTTCGCGCCCGCCGCGGCATGGCTTGCGAAGGGCACGAACATGACCGCGCTCGGACGTCCCGCGCACGATCTGGTGGAGCTCACGTTGCCCAAGCTCGAAGAAACGCGCGAAGACATCACGGGCGCCATCGTGCGCATCGATCGCTTCGGGAATGCGATCAGCAACATCGATCGCAAGACCTTCGAGCGCCTCGCCGCCGGCCGCAGCGTCGTCATCCTCGCGGGCGGCAAGCCGGTGGATCGCCTGGTCGCGACCTATGCCGAGATCGGCCAGGGCGAAGTGTGCGCGCTTTTCGGCAGCACCGACCATCTCGAGTTCGCCGCGCAGGGCGCCAGCGCCGCCGAGATCAACGGCTTATCGTTCGGTACGCCGGTGGTCGTGACGAGGGGCTGAAATTCTACCCGGTTGATTTTCCCCGGTTGGGGGCTACGGCTTCCGGCGGCGCGGCGCCCCGCGGCGAACCGACCCAAGCGCGTCAATCTTGCGCCCAACCCGATCGAACCCGGCGTCGACTTTGCGCTCGAGTCGCTCTAGTCGGCCTTCAACCTTGTCCTGGCGGCCTTCAAGCCGCTGCAGGCCGCCTTCCACGTTCTCCAGCCGGTTCGAAAGCCCGTCGTGCGAGTGCTCGATGTACTTCCGCAGTTCGATGAAGTGTTCGACCACTGGATCCGATTTATCCGGCTTGTCCGATTTGTCGGGAGCGACTTCCGCCATCATGACCTCCGCGAGAATACCATCGTCCTCTCGCACGCGGAATGCCAACAGCGCATCGCGCGAATCCTGGCGCGATCTCAGCGGCCGTCATTTGATGCGTTGCTAATTCAGCCACATGCCCAATTACATGCGTTGCTGATTTTCCGTACGTTTCTGTCTTGCGCGCGCCGCGCGGACGATGAGATCGTCCTCCTCTTTGGATGGAAGGAGCCGATGTCAAAGACAAACAGGAAGAAGAGAGCGCCAAAGCGCGCGCCGTGCGCCGCCGTCAATTGGCGCAGCGGCAGCGCGACATGCTCTCCCGTCTGGTGACAAAGAGCGTTGAGAGCGGCCTGGACGACCTGACGCGCGAGCGGCTCGAGCGGAGCATTCGCGTGCACGAGGATTACGCGGAGTTCCTCACCTTCGCGCGCGTCCATTTGCGCCGGACGCCTCGTTCCAGCTCCCTGACCCCCTCCGACCTGCGGATCCTCGATCTTCTGCCGGAGCGAACCTACGACTGAGCGGAGATACGGGGCCGCTACAGGTCAGCTCCGTCGCGGGCCGGGTCGGAGATAATGCCTGTATGAAAACTGTCTTCCTTGCTACGGTTCTGGCCGCCGCCGGGGCCACCGCTTCTTTCGCCCAGCAGCAACCGCCCGCGCAGCAACTCGCCGCGCAGCAGCCTCAGCAACCGCCGCAGCGGCCGCTGAGCCCTCCCGGCACGGCAACCACGATGCTCGGCGGCACGTGGACGAAGAACGCGCAGGGCAATCCGGTCTATGACGGCGGCAAGTGGATCGAAGTGATTTACTCGCGGCCGATGCTCCGCCAGCGCGAAAATATCTTCGGCACCGGCGCTGATTACGGCAAGACCGTGCTGGCCGGGGCGACGGTCTGGCGCGCGGGCGCGAACGCGACCACGCTGTTCAAGACGGAAGTGCCGCTGGTAATCGGCGGCAAGACGGTGCCCGCAGGTGAGTACGGCCTCCTCGTCGACCTGAAGGGCCCGACCGATTGGACGCTGATCCTCACATCGCAGCCGCGCATGGCGGCGTTCGACGCGAACAACAAGACCGAGTTGATCGGCGCGACCAACTACGATCCCAAGCACGACGTTGTGCGCGTGAAGATGGACGTAGACACCTCGCTGACGTCGCGCCTCGATCAGCTCACGATCTTCTTCTGTGACGTCACGAAGGATGCCGGCAAGCTGGCCATCGCGTGGGACAGAACGATTGCTATGGTGCCGTTCACGGTAGGGACGTAGGCCGAGACTTTAGTCCCGGCGGGCGCCAGCCTTCAAATCCGCCTGTCTGGCGCGACGAGCTTGACGCGTTTACTCACGCCCGGCGCTCGCGAGAGCGGCGCGTCGGCTGTGACCAGCATGGAATCGAGAACCTCGGCGAGTGCTACATACACGGCATCATAGGCAGTGAGGTTCTGCCGCAGCTCCCAGACCCGCTCCAGGAGCGGTTCGTGTGCGTGGCGCTGCAGATCGAGTGCGCGAAAATCGTCGAGCGCGTCTGCCGCGGCGGCCGCGGTGACGTTCCCGTCCCGGACGTACCGGCGGAGCGCCTGGGCCACCTCGAGATCGGCCAGGTGAGGCACGTGAAGGCCTTCAGCCGGATCGGCGATGTGTGAAGCGACGATCGTTCCGGTTGGCGTGTTCAACACGAGTTCCACCAGCGCCGACGCATCGAGCACCATCACCGTGCGTCGCGTCCAGCCCTGATGACGTCTCCCGGGCTCCGTTTCAGGCGGACGACGGGCCGCGTGCGCAGCCGCTCGAGCACTTCGCTGCGCGTGGGGCGGTCCAGTGACTTGCCGACTTCGCGCAGGATGTACTCGGACATCGACATGCCTTCCATCGCCGCGCGCGCCTTCAGGCGCCGATGGAATTCTGACGGGACGTTCCGAATCTGCACCATCGTAGCCTTCATGCCATAAGCATACTTTCATCGGTTTATCATGTTCAAGCCCGACGGAGCCGTGCCATTCTGGCCAGAAACTGCCACACACAGGAGCGAGGATTCGACAAAGACGATGCCGTTCAAATCCCAGGCGCAGCGGCGGAAATTCGCCGAGCTGTTGGTGAAAGGCGAGATCTCGCCCGAAACTTTCGAGGAGTGGAACCGCGAGACGGGCGGCAGGAAGCTGCCCGAGCGCGTGAAGCGCAAGGGCAAGGTCTCCAAGAGGCGGAGGACCAAGAAGCGGTAGGGGCCTCTTACTTCATCGGCTCCGGTATGCCGCGTAGGCGATGATCGCGATGATGACGACGAGCGCGATGCGTGCGACGCCCATGAGGCGGGTGCGAGAAACGTGACGAGTGTCTTTGGCTTTGAAGCCGGTGACCGCCGCAACGGCGGCGATGAGCATGGCGATAAGGAGCCAGGTCAGCCAGGTCATTCTCAAGTTCCTTCCTGATTCCTCAAATCTTCTGACAGATGCGTGCGATCGCCAAGAATCGCCAGTTTCGCCGTCCCGTTCTCGAGCACGAACATCGTCACGGCCGCCACCGGCTGCGCGATGCGTTCCCTGAACAGCCGCACGTCGAGGCCGAGCAGCGCGCACGTGATGATGCGCAGCGTCGCCTTGTGCGACACGATCAGCACGTTGCCTGTCTCGTGGCGCGTGCGAATCGCTTCGACGACGCGCATCGCCCGTGCCGCGACATGGAACGCGGTTTCGCCGCCGGGCGCACCGCGGCTCGCTACATCGGCCGCCCAGTACGCGTACGCCCCCGGCCACCGCGCCTTGACATCGTCCACCGTCAGGCCTTCCCACTCGCCGTAGGCGATTTCCTTCAAGCCGTCTTCGACCGTTGCCTGCACGCCGGTCAATCGCGCGATGGCGTCGGCGGTCTGGCGGCTGCGGAGCATGGGACTGGTATAGATCGCGTCCCACTTCACTGACGCATACGCCCGCGCGAACGCTTCCGCCATCGCGGCACCCGCACCGGTCAGCGGCGGATCGGATGTGCCGCAGAACCGGTTCTCGCGGCTGAACTCCGTCTGGCCGTGGCGAATGAGATAGAGGTTCATGGCGCGTATCGTCCCGGTTCTAGACGAACGGATTCTCGTCTCCGCTGGGGCCATACACCATCGGCACCGGCACGCCAAGCTGGCGCAGGTACACCGTGAGCTGGCCGCGGTGGTGGTACCAGTGATTGAGCATCAAGGACCGGACGATGGCGGCGCGCGATGCGGCGAATTTCGTCTCGCCGCCCGGCTGCAGGCGCCAGATTGCGAGCATGTCGGCATCGCTCCACGCGGCAAGGCTCGCCTTCGCCCGCGTGATGGAGTCATCGAGCGCCGCCAGAATCTCGGCCCGCGAGCCCGCCTCGGGCTGCGGAGGCGGCCCGGCATCGACTGAGAGCTCCTGCAGCAGATGCGCGAAGGCTCCCGGCACCCGCGCGGTGTGGAGCGCCAGCTGCCCGAGCGACCATGCCGTCGCATGCGGCCTCCACGACAGTTCGTCTTCCGGCACGCGGTCGAGCACCCGCCGGGTCGTCTCGGCTTCGCTGGTCAACTCTTCGATGAACGGAGCAGCGATCCGGGTCCGGTGCGGCGTCTCGTGATTGTTGGTCATGAGATGCATTGTGCACTGGTTATTCCCGGTTGCGTGACCACTCCGAGGCGGCAACCCTATAATTCCCGCCATGTCGCCGAAGCCCCTCGACCGCCGCGCCTTCCTGACTGCCGCCGCGAGCGTCGCTGGCGGCGCCTTACTCCCTTACTCGACTTACTCGTCTTACTCTCTTACTGCGCACGCGCCTGATCCTATTGGGCACCGCCGGCGGCCCAACCCCAAAGCGCTCGGCCTCGGCATCCTCGCAGGTCATTCTCGTCGATGGCGTCGCCTACGTCGTCGATTGCGGCGACGGCGTCGCGCGCCAGTTCCGGCTCGCGGGCATTCCGTGGACCGCGCTGCGCCATATCTTCATTACTCACCATCATTCCGATCACAACGCCGACTACGGCAATCTCATGCTGCTGGCGTGGGCGTCCGGACTCGCGACGCGCGTCGATACCTGGGGCCCGCCGCCGCTCGCGCGCATGACGCAGCTGTATCTCGAGATGAGCAAGGCGGATATCGACGTGCGCGTCAGCGACGAGGGCTGGCCGCCGCTGGCGCCGCTGGTGCATCCGCACGAGCGCAGCACCGGCGGGGAAGTGATGCGCGACGACAAGGTGCGCGTGACGTCGGCGCTCGTGCCGCATCCCGAGGTCGTGCCGGCCTTTGCCTATCGCTTCGACACGCCCGATCGGTCGATCGTGATCTCCGGCGACACCGCGCGCTCGGATGCGCTCATCGAGCTCGCGCGCGGCGCCGACGTTCTCGTGCACGAGGCGCTCTGGGTGCCGGCCGTCGACGCCATCGTCCGCGCGCTTCCGAATGCCGCGGACTTGAAGAAGCACATCATCAACAGCCACACGTCAGTGGAAGACGCCGGCCGCGTCGCCGAGGCCGCCGGCGTGAAGACCCTGGTGCTGAGTCACCGCGTGCCCGCGGATGACATGTCGATCACCGACGAGATGTGGGCCGCCGCGGCGCAGCAGCATTTCAAGGGCAAGGTAATCGTCGGGAAGGACTTGATGGAGCTATAATCCGCGCACTCCCTGATGACACTTCCCGCGGGTAACCGGCTGGGCCCTTACGAAATCGTGGCGCTCATCGGCGCCGGCGGCATGGGCGAGGTCTACTGCGCGCGTGACGCGAAGCTCGATCGCCAGGTCGCCATCAAACTGGTGCTCGACTCGTTCGTCGCCGATCCCGATCGCGCAGCACGATTCGATCGCGAAGCGCGCGCGCTGGCGGCGCTGAATCATCCCAACATCGCGACGCTCTATGGTTTCGAGCACGCGTCCGGCCGCCACTTTCTTGTGATGGAGCTCGTGGAGGGCGAGACGCTCGCGGAGCGGATCGCGCGCCACCCCGGCGGCCTGCCGCTCGAGGAGGCGCTCCAGTTCGCGAAACAGATCGCGGAAGCGCTCGAAGCCGCGCACGAAAAAGGGATCGTGCATCGCGATCTCAAGCCGGCCAACGTGAAGATCACGCCCGACGACAAGGTCAAGGTGCTCGACTTCGGCCTCGCGAAGGTCGCCGAGCGCGACGCGCCGTCGGCGTCGAACATCGCGCAGTCGCCGACCATGAGCGCGCTCGGGACGCAGGCCGGCCTCATTCTCGGCACGGCGTCGTACATGTCGCCCGAGCAGGCGCGCGGCTACGCGGCCGATCACCGCAGCGATATTTTTTCGTTTGGCATTCTCCTTTACGAGATGCTTACCGGCCGTCAGCCGTTTCCGGGCGAGACGATCTCGGACGTGCTCGCGTCGGTGCTCGCGCGCGATCCGGATCTCGGCGCGCTGCCGGCCGATCTGTCGCCGCGGCTGATCGATCTGCTGAGGCGATGTCTGGAGAAGAACGCCAGGCGCCGGTGGCAGGCGATCGGCGATGTCCGATACGAGCTCGAAGCGCTGATGGCGAACCCGCGCGCGACGGCGCAGCCTCAACACGCCGCGGCCGTGGCGCCGCCACTCCCGCTGTGGCGCCGCGCGCTGCCGGTCGTCGCGGCGGTGCTGCTCACGGCGCTGATCGTCGCGGCGGCCGCATTGGCCGCGAGGCCCACGCCCGATCCGCCGGTTGTCACGCGTTTCACGATCACGCCGCCCGAGGGAAGGGCGCTGGCCGACACCGCGCTGCAGGGGCTCGCGGTCTCGCCCGACGGCACCCGCGTGGCGTACTCGACACAGGGACAGATCTATGTGCGAACGCTGTCGCAGTTCACCCCCCTGGCGCTCCTGTCGGCCGACGCGCAAAGCCCGCTCTATAACCTGACATTCTCACCGGACGGTCAGTCGCTGGTGTATTGGTCGGGCGGATCGATTCTGCGCGTGCCGGTAACGGGCGGCCCGTCGGTGACTATCGCGGCGGCAGGCCCGGTTACGCCATTCGGGATCACCTGGAGCGGTGAGTCGCTGGTGTTCGCGCATCAGCAGAAAATCCAGCGTGTCTCGGCCAGCGGCGGCGATCCCGAGACGCTGCTCGAGTTACCGGCCGACGAAAGGCCATGGCGTCCGCAGCTGCTGCCCGACGGCCGGACCCTGCTCTTCACCGTATATCCCGCCGGCGGCGGCGACGCGTTCGAGCGCACCGCGCTCGTGGCGCAACGGATCGGCGAAACCGCGCGCACGAAGATCCTGGAGCCCGCGGCCGACGCACGCTTCATCGCGCCCGATTATCTGGTCTTCGCGCGTGAGGGCGTACTTCTCGCGACCGCGTTCGATCCGTCCACGCTGAACGTCATCGGCGCGCCGGTGCCGCTGGTCGAGGGCGTACGCCGGACGGCCGCGAATGCGCAGTTCGCGATCGGCTCGAGCGGCGTGCTGGCATACGTCGAGGGATCGGCTGACACGAGCACGATCAGGCGAAGCTTCGTTGTCGCCGACCGTTCTGGCGCGCGCCAGTTCCTGAAGGTGCCCCCCGCCACGTATACCGCGCCGCGTCTCGCACCTGACGGACACACGATGGCCTTCGTCACCAATGAGCCGGGCGAGCGCAGCATCTGGATCTACGATCTGAGAGGCACGTCGGCGCCGCGGCGGCTGACGTTCGGGGTGGCAGACCTCAGTCCCGTGTGGTCGGCTGACGGCACACGCGTGACGTTCCTGTCTGAGCGCGGCGGCGATATGGCCATCTATTGGCAACGCGCCGATGGCAGCGGATCCGCCGAGCAGCTCACGACGCCGGAGCCGGGCGTCAGGCATGCGCCGATGGCGTGGTCGCCCGATGGCGAAGTGCTGTTGTTCGACGCGGTCAAGGACGGCGAGCATCGTCTGATGATGTGGCGCCCGCGCGACAAGTCGGTGACGCCGTTCGCCGACGTGCGATCGACCACTCCGACGGGCGCGGTGTTTTCCTCTGACGGGCGCTGGATCGCGTACAGCACCAGGGCGCAGGCGGCCGGCGCCAGAAGCGTGGTCTTCGTCCAGCCCTTTCCCGCAACCGGCGCATTGTTCCAGATCTCCAGGAGCGCCGAGGACGCCCGCCATCCCATCTGGGCGAACCAGGGAAAGGAGCTGGTGTATTCGCCCGGCGGGCAACGGCTCGTCGCGGTGCCCCTCACGTTGTCGCCGGCGTTCTCTCCAGGTGAGCCGGTCATGCTGCAGCGGCCATTCCTGGAATTCGGCGCCGCCTCGACGCGCCCTTACGATCCGGCGCCCGGTTTGAAGTTTCTCGGGCTCAGCCTCGACGATCTGCCTGTGCCGGCCGGCACGCCTGCCTCGCCCGCCGCGGCATCGCGGCCGAGGGAAATCAAGATCATCCTGAACTGGTTCGAGGAGCTGCGCGCGAAAGTGAAGCGATGACACTTCCCGCGGGCACGCGCGTCGGCCCTTACGAGATCCTCAGTCCACTTGGCGCCGGCGGCATGGGCGAGGTGTATCGCGCGCGCGACGCGAAGCTCGGTCGCGATATCGCGATCAAAATTCTGCCGGGTATATTTGCTGCCGATCCTGACCGGCTCGCGCGATTCGAGCGCGAGGCGAAGACGCTTGCCGCGCTCAATCATCCGAACATTGCGCAGGTCTACGGCCTGGAGGTAGCGCAGGGCTTTAGCCCTGCGATCACCGCGCTCGTCATGGAGCTCGTCGAGGGAGAAGATCTTGCGGCGCGCATCGCGCGCGGCCCGATCCCGCTCGACGAGGCGCTGCCGATCGCGCGGCAGATTGCCGACGCGCTCGAGGCGGCGCACGAGCGCGGTGTCATTCACCGCGATCTGAAGCCGGCCAATATCAAGCTGCGTGGCGACGGCGTGGTGAAAGTGCTGGATTTCGGTCTCGCGAAAGCGCTCGCGCCCGACGGCGCGAGCG
>JBBDWL010000043.1:36655-38755 GCA_040902895.1 Vicinamibacterales bacterium
CCCCCCCCCCCCCCCCGCGGCGGCGGACCTCATGAACTCGCCGACGATCACGAGCCCCGCCACCGAGATGGGCATGGTGCTCGGCACCGCCGCATACATGGCGCCCGAGCAGGCCAAGGGGCGCGCCGTCGATCGGCGCGCGGATCTGTGGGCGTTCGGCGCCGTGCTGTACGAGATGCTCACGGGCAAGCGCGCGTTCGAGGGCGCCGACATCTCCGAGCTGCTCGTCGCGGTGCTCAGAGACGATCCGTCTCACGACGCATTGCCCGCCGGCACACCCGCGTCGATCAGGCGCCTGCTGCGCCGCTGTCTCGAGAAGGATCGATCGAAGCGCCTCGACTCGATGGCCGCCGCGCGCCTCGAGATCGATGAGGCGCTGGCCGGACCAGGCGCCGATCGCAGCGCGGCCTCCACGGCGATCGCTGCGCCCCGGTGGCGGCTCTTCGCGGCGGCCGCGGCCGCAGGTTTCGTGCTGCTCGCGGCGGGCGCAACCATTGCCTGGAGTCTCAAACCCGCGCCCGTGGCCGATCGTCCCCTCGCGCGCTTCGCGATTCTCTGGGCCGACGGCGACTCGCTCAACGCCGTGAACCTGCCGGCCGTGGCCCTGTCGCGCGACGGTCGGCGCCTTGCCTATCGCACGGGCCAGGCCATCTTCGTTCGCGATCTCGCCGACCCAGAGCCGCGCCAGGTTGGCCGTCTCATCGCGGTTGGTCTCTGGTTGTCGCCTGACGCCGAATGGATCCTCATCCGCACGCCGTCGGGGCTGGCGCGGCTGCCGGTGCGCGGCGGCCCGGCCGAGGATCTCGTGGCGGCCCCGACTCTCTCGGGTGCGAGCTGGGCCGACGATGGGACGATCATCTATTCGACAACGAAAGAGATTCTCCGGATTCCCGAGACTGGCGGATCTCCGGAGGTGATCATCAGGACGTCCACGGAAGACGCGGGGCTCAGTTTTCCTCAGGCGCTGCCGAATGGCAGGCTTCTGTACACCGAGTGGCGGGGCGTCGGCAGCGGCATCGAGGGCGGCTCGATCATCAGCAATCGCGACGGGTCGAATGCGGTGACGGTGTTGAAAGGGCACTCGGCGCGTTATCTGCCGAACGGGTTTCTGCTCTATGCCACCGAAGGCCGCGCGCATCTCGTGCCGTTCGATCTCGAGCGGGAGCGGATTACAGGGCCCGCCGTTCCCGTGCCCGAGACGGTTGTCGTCTCGGCGCAGAGTGACTGGGCGCAGATTGACGTCTCGGCGAACGGCACCGCGGCGTTCATCTCGACCCGTACGAGCGAGAACCGGACGTCGCTGGCCTGGACCGATGCGAACGGACGCACGGCCCCCGCGCTCAGTGTGCCGCGCGTGTATTCGGACCTCCGCCTCTCGCCCGACGGCCGCAGGGTCGCGGCGCATCTGTGGGATGAGCAGAATGATGTGTGGATTGCCGATCTCGCGCGCAGCACGCTGACGCGCGTGACCTTCACGCCTGCCGAAGAAGAGACGCCCGTCTGGTCGCCCGATGGCCGCGAGCTCGCGTACGCGTCCGATCGCAGCCCGGCGCCGCGCGCACTCGTGCGCAAGTCGGCTGACGGCGGCGCCGCGTCGCCCGAGCGCGTGATCTGGCAGCATCCCGACCACTTCCATGTGAACGACTGGTCCTCCGACGGCCGCACGATCATCGTCGAAGTGCGCCGTTCGGGCACCGCGAACGACCTGCTCGCGATCGATGTCGAGACGGGCAAGGAGCGCGTGCTCGTGGCGTCGACGTTCCGCGAGCGTCAGGCGCGGCTCTCACCGGATGGGCGATGGCTGGCGTTCACGTCGGATGAATCAGGGCGCGACGAGGTCTACGTGCAGGAGTTCCCCTCGCTTGCGAGACGGGTGACGGTCTCGACCGGCGGCGGCTTTGAGCCGGTGTGGTCTCGCGACGGCAGGCGTCTGTATTTCAGAGGCGGCGGACAGATGCTGAGCTCGTCGGCGATCGGTCCGCTCGAGTTTTCGGCGCCTGCGCCTGTGTTTGCCGATACCTTCGGCCGCACGCAGGGCGACACGCATACGCACTTCGACGTCGATGCGGCCGCGCGCTTCCTCGTGATCACGTCGCCGCT
>JBBDWL010000044.1:0-6002 GCA_040902895.1 Vicinamibacterales bacterium
AACGTCCTCCAGCATCGCCAGCTACCGTTTACCTTCCACTCGGTGTCGGCGGCGGCCAATGCCTGGCACATCGTGGTCTGTGACCACGCCGGCGCGACGCTGTCGCTGACCGTGCCGGCCGGCCGACCGATGGACATCCGCAACGCCATTCAAGAGCGGCTCGAAACCGCCGTCGAAGACGCCGCATTCCGCTAGCGCGGAATCCGCGCGGCGTGAGCTCTGATAGCATCGCCGGATCTACGAAGGAGGACGTGATGTCCATTGCCAAGGTGTCGGAAATCAGCGCGACGTCGACGAAGAGTTTCGAGGACGCGATCCAGCAGGGTCTCGCGAGGTCGGCCAAAACGCTGCGAAATGTCCGGAGTGCGTGGATCAAGGAGCAGCAGGTGCGCCTGACCGACGGCCGCATCACCGAATTTCAAGTCAACATGATGGTGACGTTCGTCCTCGATGACTAGTTGAGTCGGGCGGCTCGCGCCGGCCGCTGCTGGTGCTAACCAGACTCGCTGGCGCTGGGGTCGATGTCGGCGACGACGGGAAAGTGATCCGAGGCGCATCGCGCTGCGGGCGTGGCGTGCGTGCCGATGCGGCGCAGCGCGCGCCGCGGATGCACCCAGATCCGATCGAGCGGCACGATCGGCCACTGCACCGGGAACGACGCCGGGCGTGGGGGTTTTCCCAGGCGGTCGTCGAGCACATCGACCACCGAGCGGCCATCCATAAAATCGATTGGACGAGCGCCCCGTGAGGTGGGTAGGCTCACGGCGGAGGAACTGTGCAGCAACGAAACTTCCTTGCGGCTGCGGGGATCGCCGTCGGTGGATGGCTGTCGGTGGCAGCGGCGTTCCAGGCGCCGCCGGACTTTTCGGGGCGGTGGGTGCTGGAAGCCGCACCCACGCCACCTCCAGCGGGCGCGCCTGCCGGGCGACCCGATCAGGGACGCCTCGCGCCAGGGGACATGGGCAGCGGGTGGGGATCGCCGCTTGCGATCACGCAGGACGCGAAGCAGCTCCTCGTCGAGCAGACGTTCTTCAGCCGCTACGATGCCAATCCGCAGCCGCGTTTCGTCTACCCGCTCGACGGGTCCGAGACGCGCAATAACGTGATGATCGGCCACGCCACACAGGTGCGAACGTCCCGCGCCGTGTGGGAGGGCCAGGCGCTCCGCATCACCACGCGCTATCCCGGGGTGGATCCGGTCTCGGGACAGCCATTCACGATCGAGGTGACGCACCGCCTGTCGCTCGAGTCACCGACCACGCTGATCGTCGAGGCGACGCGCGGCGCCGCCCTCGGTGGACGGGAGACGGCCACCCGGACGATCTACCGGAAGAACTGATTGGGTCGATCAGTTCCGCTTCGGCGGCACGTACGGATCGGGACTGTTGGGCGGCACGTGCGGATAGCGCTCCGTTGTCGCCGTGAACGCGTCAACGAGCTTGTCGATCGCCCCTTGCGCCCACGGGTTGGCGTCCTTGATGTCGGTCTCTTCCTTGGGATCCGACAAGAGATTGAACAGCCGCATCACGGGAGGTACCGGCGGCGCGCCGGCTTCCGGCAAGTAGATGTAGTGCAGCTTCCAGTCACGCCACTTCACCGCGCGCAGCTGAAAGTTGGCGAAGAACAGCACGGTGTCTCTATTCGACCTGGCCTGCTTGCCTTCGAGGAAGGCCAGCTGGTTGACGCCATCGATCGCCCGATCCTTCGGCACCAGGTCGGCGCCGACCGCGGCCGCCAGCGTCGGCAACAGATCAACCTGGTGCACGATCTCGTTGGTCACACGGCCCGCGGGAATCCGGCCCGGCCAGCGGATGATGCACGGCGTGCGAACGCCGCCTTCCATGACCGTGTTGTAGAAGCCGGACCACGGTCCCGACGATCCCCGCCACGGCCGCCGCTGCTCAGCGCCGTTGTCGGTACACCACAGGACGATCGTGTTGGAGGCGATCTTCAGCCGATCCAGCGCGTCGAGCACCAGGCCGACGTTGTGATCCACTTCGGCCATCGCATCGCCGATATCGCCGGCGCCGGTCTTGCCCGCGAAGTCGGGATGCGGCAACGTCGGAAAGTGCACGTGCGTCATCGGGTAGTAGGCGAAGAACGGCTTGCGCTCGCGAGCGTTGCGCTCCATGAAGGCGATGCCGCGATCGGCGGATTCACGATCGATGGTCCGGCGGGCATCGATGTCGAACGGCTTGACGTTCCGCGTCGGCCCGCCGATTCGCCCTTCCCAGACAAACGACGTGCCCGGCGTGGTTTGCCCCTGGGCGATGGTCGTCGACGCTTCGTTGCTGGTTCGCGGGATGCCATAGAACTCGTCGAATCCCTGATGTGTCGGCTCCCGCTGGCCCTCGGGCCGGTCGCCACCGAGGTGCCACTTGCCGAACAGCCCGGTCGCATAGCCGATCGACTGGAGGGCCTCCGCCAGGGTGACCTCCCACAAGGTGATGCCGCTCGGCTGTGTCGCTCCGGTCCGAATCGCGTAGCGTCCCGTCATCAGCGCGGCGCGCGACACGACGCACGAGAATTCAACGTTGAAGTTGTTGAGGCGGATGCCCTCGGACGCGAGCTTGTCGAGCCGCGGCGTCAGATTGCCCCGCACCGAACCGTACGCCCCGACCTCACCCCACCCGAGGTTGTCAGGGAAGATCAGCACGATGTTCGGAGGTGCGGCTTGCGCCGCCACGTCGACGGCGCCGGCGCTCAGCCATCCCGCGGCTACCAACCCGGCACACACCGCCGCCAGCGTTCTCATGGACATGGCCATCGCGATACTAAGGCGGCCGGCCCCACGCCGCAACGAAGGTCTTTCTTATGAGCGCATACACGCCGCGAATCGCGCCGCCGCTCGAGTTCTGGTTTACCATCGCCGCATGCGCCCGTCGCTCGTGCGGATCGTGCTGGTGTTGGTGGCGGCGCTCGCGCTGGTCGGCGCCTGGCGTTGGCGACGGCCGCCCTCGACCCCTGCGGTCGCCAGTACGTCCGAGATGCGGTGGATTCCGCCAGGCGAGTTCACCATGGGGACCGATGATGCGCGCGCCATGGCCAACGAACGGCCCGCCCATCGCGTCCGCGTGAAGGGATTCTGGATGAACGAGCACCCCGTGACGAATGCCGAGTTCGCGCGCTTCGTCGAGTCTACCGGCTACGTGACGATCGCCGAGCGGGTACCGGATTGGGTGGAGCTCGAGAAACAGCTGCCACCAGGTACGCCGAAACCCCACGCGAGCCTCCTGGTCGCCGGTTCAGCCGTCTTCACGCCGCCGCCGGGACCGGTGCCGCTCGACGATGTGTCGGCCTGGTGGCGTTGGCTGCCGGGCGCCAGCTGGCGACAGCCCGAAGGTCCCGGCAGCACCGTCGACAATCGCGCGGCACATCCCGTGGTTCATGTGGCGTGGGACGATGCGGTGGCGTACGCGAAGTGGGCAGGGAAGGAGCTGCCGACGGAGGCGGAGTGGGAGTTTGCGGCGCGCGGCGGCCTTGACGGCAAGCGATTCAGCTGGGGTGATGAGGCAAGGCCCGGCAATCACCACATGGCCAACACGTTCCAGGGCGACTTCCCGTACCGGCATTCCGGGGAAGACGGATTTCTCCGGACGTCGCCGGTCAAGTCATTTCCGGCGAATGGGTATGGTCTGTACGACATGGCCGGCAATGTCTGGCAATGGACCGCGGATTGGTATCGTGCCGGCGACGATGACGGATCGCCGGTGCCACGCCGGGTGATCAAGGGGGGCTCGTTCCTCTGCCACGAGTCGTATTGCGAAAGTTACCGCCCGAGCGCGCGGCGGGGGACCGCGCCCGATACCGGCTCCTCTCACGTCGGGTTCCGCCTGGTGCGCCGGTGGTGAATCGTGGCACCCCCGACGATTCCACTCTCACGCGCGCTCGCGAAGCGGCTGTCCGAGCCACGAAGAAGGAGAGAGTGTTGCGCGCCACCGCAACCAAGTGCTACGGGAGCACTTCGAGCGCCTGCGTGTAGCGTTGACCAATACGGATGGCGCCGAAATCCCGACGGTCCGTGGTCAGGACGCGGTAAACCTTTCGCCGCTCGGCCAGGGCCGCCACTGTGCCATCAACGAGGCCGAGGCTCAGGTCGCTGAATTTTGCGTCGAATTCAAGAGCCCGAACCATGTCGATTGGCAGCGACGACTCCAGCGGACTTGCTGCCAACGGGCTGTGACGTCCTATCGCTGATTCACCAAAACAGTGGTGTGATGAAACCGATCGTTGTCCGAAGGGCTCCTGGATCAGCGACCTTCACTCCCCAGGAACATCTGGTATGCCCGGTTATCGCGTTCAGCCTGATGAAAGTACCCGAGCTCGCGCAGAAACTCCGCGAATGCGGCGGTCTCGGTGTCGGGCACTTCGAAGCCGGCCAGCACACGGCCGAAGTCCGACCCGTGATTGCGGTAGTGGAACAGGCTGATGTTCCAGCGCCCGCCGAGGCGGTCGAGAAAGTCCATCAGGGCGCCAGGCCTCTCGGGAAACTCGAAGCGATAGAGCCGCTCACACTCGACGTCCGGCGATCGCCCGCCGACCATGTGGCGAATGTGCAGCTTCGCCATCTCGTCGCCGGTGAGATCGATCGCGGGGTAGCCCTTGCTCAGCAGGAGCGCGGTCAGCTCCACAGCCGCCTGTCGCGACGGCGTGGCGAGCCCGACGAAGATATGCGCCTCGCGACGGCCGCTGAGGCGATAGTTGAACTCGGTGACCACGCGCCTGCCGATCGTGGCGCAGAAATCGCGAAACGCGCCGGGCCGCTCGGGAATCGTGACGCCCAGCAGGGCCTCTCTTGCTTCACCGACCTCCGCGCGCTCGGCGACGAAGCGCAGGCGATCGAAGTTCATGTTGGCGCCGCTCAAGACTGCCACGAGGTTGCCGCCCGTGACGCCCGTGCGCGAGACCCAGGCGCGGAGGCCCGCGACCGACAGCGCGCCCGCCGGCTCCATGAGCGAACGGGTGTCGTCGAAGACGTCTTTGATCGCCGCGCAGATCTCGTCGTTCGAGACGCGGATGACCTCGTCGACCGAGGTCTGAACAATCGGGAACGTGAGGGCGCCCACCTCGCGGACCGCGACCCCGTCGGCGAAGATGCCGACACGATCGAGCACGATGCGCCGCCCGGCCTCGAGCGAGCGGTACATCGCATCGGCTTCCAGCGGTTCGACGCCGATCACCTTGACCTCGGGCCTGACCGCCTTGACGTAACTGGCGATGCCGGCGATTAGGCCGCCGCCACCGACCGGCACGAAAATCGCCGCCAGATCGTGCGGTCCCTGGCTGAAGATTTCAGGTGCAATGGTCCCTTGACCGGCGATCACGATTGGATCGTCAAAAGGATGCACGAGGAATCGGCCCGTGGTCGCCATTAGCTCGTCGCATCGCGCCCTGGCCTCGGCGAACGAATCGCCGGCCAGCTCCACGTCGGCGCCGAGCTCACGGACCGCGTCAACCTTGATCTCCGGCGTGGTCTGCGGCATCACGATCAACGCGCTGATACCGAGGTGACGGGCCGAGAACGCCACGCCCTGCGCGTGGTTGCCGGCGCTGGCCGTGATGACACCGCGAGCCCGTTCCTCCCCCGACAGATGCGCCATGCGGTTGTAGGCGCCGCGCAGCTTGTAGGTAAAGATCGGCTGCAGGTCTTCGCGTTTGAGCAGCACGGTGTTGCCCGTCCGTCGCGAGAGTCGTCGCGCGGCATCGAGCGGCGTCGTGCGCGCCACGTCGTAGACACGGCTCGTGAGTATCAGGCGCAGCATCTCCCCATCAGTCATGGCATTCCTGTCCCCGATCGCCGGCTTTCAGCGAGGATGATGACATTCAACGACCAGATTATGACAACTAGTGCGACGTCCAGGCAGGGGCCGCGTCGCGCTTCGCGGATCGGAAGCGTGTACCTAACGCCTTCCTCCCGCTCAGGAGCGTCGCGGCGGACGCTGCGATGAAGACCGTCGAATACGTTCCGGCCACGATTCCGACCAGCATCGTGAACGCAAACC
>JBBDWL010000045.1:0-25508 GCA_040902895.1 Vicinamibacterales bacterium
AGCGCCGGCGCCGTCGGCGCGTCGGGCGTGCCGAGCTGAAGAAGCACCACGCCGAGTCGACCAGATCGCATGCCAGACACCGTAACACCGCGAGCCATGCCGGCCAACTCCTGACTGTTCCGTGACACTTCTCACGGTCCGGCTTATGATGCGGGCGTGGCCCTCGGAATCGTTCATCGGCCCATCACGTCGGCGCCGCCCGGGCAAGGAAGCGCGTCCGCCGTGTCCTGGCGCACGTGCCTGCGTGAGGTGACGTTTTTCGATCCGGACGCGCCCGGCGCGGCGCCCCCGGCGCCTAATGATGCGCGGCCCCTCACCGGGGCGGGGGCCTACGTGTTCCTGCTCGAGACGATCTGCGGCCTCAACTCGCCGATGCTCGGCGAAACACAGGTGCTCGGGCAGTTCCGCACGTTTCTCGCCTCGCTGCCGCCGGCCGATGCCTCGCGGCTCGGCCCCCTCGGCCGGCAGCTGCTGACCGACGCCCGGACGATTCGCGAACGCCACCTGCGCGGCCTCGGCTCGCGGTCGTACGGCAGCGCCGTCAGGCGGCATCTCGACGGCGCGGACACCGTTGCCCTCGTCGGCGCCGGCTCACTCGCCACCGAGCTTCTGCCGTACCTGTCGGACGGCCGCCGCGTCGATCAGTGGACGCGGCAGGACATCGCGCGCGCCGAGAGCCGCGGCGCGGCCCCCGTGTCCGCCGTGCTCGTGATTGCGGCGCCGATCCGCAACGAGGCCGTCAGCCGGATCGCGCGATGCTACGCGCGCGTCGCGCGCGTCATCGATCTGCGAAGCGCGGAAGCGCACGAGTCGTTCGACTCCGCCCTGTCCGTCGTCACGCTCGACGATGTGTTCGCGAGCGTCGAGGCGTCGGCGGCCGACACACCGGCGCGGGTCGAGCGCGCGCGGCGCGACATTCGCGGCATGGCGGCGGCCTTCGACGGGCGGCCGCAGCTGCGCCCGTTCGGCTGGGACGATCTGTGCGCCTGAGGATTCTGACGCGCGCCAGCGATCTGGCGCGGCTGCAGGGACCCTCGAGCGCGATATGACGCGCGTGCGGGTCGTCGGGGCGGGCATCTCGGGCCTGTCGGCCGCGTGGTTTCTCGCGCGGCAGGGCGTGCGCGTGGAGGTGCTCGACGCCGCGCCTGTGCCGGGCGGCTTCATCCAGACCATCGAGCTCCCGCAAGGCCCTGTTGAAACGGGGGCGAACGGGTTCGTCTGGGCGCCGGCGGTCGAGCGCCTGTTCGCGGCGCTGGCGATCGAGCCGATGTTCGCGCGCCGCGTGAGCCGCCGCCGCTGCATTTTTCGAGGCGGCCGCCCGCGCCGCTGGCCGCTGACCGCGCGCGAAACGGCCGTCACCGTCGGACGCTTCGGCGGCGCCTGGCTGCGCGGACGTGTCCAGCCGGGGCCCGGCGAGTCGGCGGCCGCATGGGGCGATCGCGTGCTGGGCGAGGCGGCAACGGCGTGGCTGCTCGCGCCCGCGCTGCAGGGCATCTACGGCGCACCGGCCGCCGATCTGTCGGCCGAAGCCATCGGCATCGCGCGCAAACGTGAACGGGTGCGTCTGGCCGCGCCGCGCGACGGGATGGGCGCGGTGATTGCGGCGCTCCGCCGGGAGCTGACGGCGCGCGACGTGACGTTCACCTTCGATCGCCCGGTTGCGGCGCTCGATCCGGGCGTCCCCACCCTCGTCTGCACCGGCGCAGCCGCGGCGGCGCCGCTCGTCGCGCCGCACCATCCTCCGCTCGCGCAGGCCGCGGCGCGCATTCGCAGCGCGCCGCTCGTCACGGCCACCGCGTTCTTCGAGCCGCACGAGGCCGACATGCGCGGCTTCGGCGTGCTCTTCCCGCGCGGCACGGCCCGCGCGCTCGGCGTGCTGTTCAACACGGAGATCTTCGATCACGGCGGCGCGCTGCGATCGGAGCGCTGGTTCTACGGCGACGCGGCGCTCGCCGATGCGCCCGCGCGCGAAATCGAAGAGGCGATTCAGAAGGATCGGGAGCTGCTCACGGGCAGACGCGACAGGCCGATCGCGATGCATGCGAAGGGCTGGCGGGCCGCGCTTCCCATCTATGACGAGGCGGTGGCGGAGGCCGCGGCGGCCTCTGCCACCCTTCCGCCCTGGCTCGGCGTGTGCGGCAACTACCTCGGGCGCATCGGCGTCTCGGCGCTCGTCGAGCGCGCCGAAGCCGAGGCCGGCCGCGTGGCCGGCTTCATCGCCTCAGGCCGATTCGCCGCCGGATCGGATTAAACGGGCGGGCGGCGGCTGATCCCGGCCCATAATGGGAGGTTGTGGATACCACCAATTTCGCCACCCTGGGCCTGACCTCGTCACTCGTCTCCGCCGTCACGGCCCTCGGCTACGAGGAGCCGACGCCGATTCAGCGCGAGGCCATTCCGTTCCTGCTCGAGGGACGCGACGTGCTCGGACAGGCGGGGACCGGCACGGGCAAGACGGCCGCCTTCGTGCTGCCGATGCTGCACCGGCTGGCGAAGGAGAGTGCCAAGAGAGGGACGACGCGCGGATTCATCCTGGTGCCGACCCGCGAGCTTGCGATGCAGGTGGCCGAGGCCACCCACAAGTACGCGAAAGGCCAGACGCTGATCGTCGTCCCCATCTACGGCGGCGCCCCGATGGATCAGCAGATCCGATCGCTGCGCCGCGGCGCCGACATCGTCGTCGCCACGCCGGGCCGCGCGATCGATCACTTGAAGCGCGGCACGCTGAGCCTGGCCGCCGTGCAGGTGCTCGTGCTCGACGAGGCGGACGAGATGCTCGACATGGGCTTCGCCGACGACCTCGAGGCGATTCTCGAGCAGACGCCGGAAGGCAAGCAGACGGCGCTCTTCGCCGCGACGTTCCCCAAGCGCCTCCAGTCGATCGCCGCGAAGCACCTGAAGGGCCCGGCGCGCGTGACGATCGCCGCCGAGAAGCGCGCCGCCGGCAAGCTGCCGAAAGTGCGGCAGACCGCCTATATCGTCGCGCGCCCGCAGAAGATGCAGGCGCTCGATCGCATTCTCGAGTACGAGGATCCCCAGTCAGCCATCGTCTTCTGCCGCACGCGCCTGGAAGTGGAGGAAGTCACCGAAACGCTGCAGGCGCATGGCTATGGAGCACAGGCGATTCATGGCGGCATGCTGCAGAAGCAGCGCGATCGTGTGATGGGTCTGTTCCGCAGCCAGAAGGCCGACATCCTGGTGGCCACCGACGTCGCCGCGCGCGGCCTCGATATCGAGCACGTGTCGCACGTGTTCAATTTCGACGTGCCGCTGTCGCCCGAGGTGTACGTGCATCGCATCGGCCGCACGGGCCGCGCGGGCCGCGAAGGCGTGGCCATCACCATCGTCGATCCACGGCAGTCGCGGCTGATGCGCAACATCGAATCGCTCACGCGCCAGAAAGTGGAAATCGCGGCGCTGCCCACGACCGCGGATTTACGCGCGCGGCGCGTCAGCTCCACCATCGAAGCGTTGCGGGCGACGCTCGCAAAGGGCGAATTCAGCGAGCTGCGCTCGGTCGTCGAATCGCTCGCGCAGGAATTCGACGTCGTCGACATCGCGGCAGCGTCGCTGGCGATGCTCGACGACAGCGGCCGCTCCGGCGCGCCGGCTCCCGCCGCGGCATCACAGACGGACACGGCTGCCGAACCGCCCGGCGACCGCCAGCGCAGCGATCGTCCTGAGCCCTTCGCGATTCTGAAGATCGGCGCCGGCGCCAATGCCGGGATCCGCCCTGGCGATCTTGTTGGGGCGATTGCGGGCGAGGCGCAAATCGACTCGAGCCTTCTGGGCCGCATCAAGATTGACGATGATGAGTCGTACGTGGAGGTGCCGGCGTCGAAGATGCGCGACATCGTGGCCGCGCTGCGCGCGACGAAGATTCGTGGCCAGAAAGTGTTCGTGGCGCCGCTCGAGCAGCGCCCGGCCCGCCGCTAAGGCTCCAACAGCATCTCGTAATAGATCAACCGCACCTTGCGGTGTTCGGCGCGGCCCACCTCGCGGAACCCGCACTTCGCGTAAAACCCGCCCGCGCCAGCCGGCGCATCATACGCATCGAGCCGGATAGCGCCGGCCTGCGCGTCTCGCGCAATCAATACAGCCTGTTCGATCAACCGGCGGCCGGTCCCGGTGCGCTGCGCCGACGGCCTGACAGCCATATCGAGCAGATAGATGGGGCGCGCAACCGCCTGGAAATATTTCGGATCGATGGCGAGCGGCTTCCTGGTGGCAAGACGCAACGTTCCGGCAATCCCGGACTCGTCGCGGGCGATGATCACACGTGAGGTCCGGATGCCGCGCACGACGCTTGCTTCCGAAGCGTTCGGCGACCAGTGCCCCGCGCCGAAGTCGCGCGTCAGCCGTCCCGCGACGGCGCTGTGCAGGGCAGCGAGCGCCGGCGCATCGTCTTCGGTGCCGAGCTCGAAGACGAGCGTCACGGGGCTACATGCGCGGCCAGAGCCATCCGAGCGTGCCCGCCGTCAGCAGGGCGTAGATCAGTCCGTCGATCATCGACTTGATCGTCGCGCTCCACTTCCGGCGCCACCAGATCGACTCGTGCATCAGGGCGAGCGAGTATCCGGCGAACGCCGTCGTCCCCGCAAAACGGAACACGTCCAAGTAGTCGGCGCCGTAACCCAGCGCGCGGCTCGCGATGTAGGCGGCAAAGATGCTGACGACGATCGAATAGAGGAACCAGAGCACGAGCTGCTTCCCCATCGTCGGCGGCCCGGGCTCGGCAACCGTGATGAATGCGACCGGCCCCTTCTTCATCTTTTCGACGAAACCTGGACTCTTCATCTCGGCCAGGCCATGGGGAAGAGGCATCGCGTAGTTGCCGGGCCGCAGGTTGAACGGACGCAGCGCGTCCATCACACGGTCTTCGTCGGGCAGGCGATCGAGATCGCCCTTGTGCCATTGCTCGATCGCCATGTGGAGCACGAAGCTTGCGAGAAACACGAACACGGCCGAGAGCACGATCGGAATTGCCAGCGAGCTCAATGGGACCATGGGAGCCTCCGGGGGAGTGCGCGAATGCTATACAACAGCCGAGGTGGGCGCAAGCGGGAGTCTAGGAGCGTTCGTCGAGCTCGACCCACCTTGCGTAGGCCTGCTGGCGCTCGCCGGAGACCTCGTCGGCACGGGCCAGCGCCTGTCTGATGGAATCGGCGCCTTCTTTGTAAAAGCCGGGTGACGCCGTGCGCTCGTGCAGGGCCCGCTCTTCTGCTTCGAGCGCCTCGATGCGCGCGGGCAGCGACTCGAGCTCGCGCTGCTCCTTGAAGGAGAGCTTTTTTCTGGGGTGGCGCAGCCCTTTAGGGCTCGCGTTCGGCACCGGCCCCCGCGCGGCTGGTTTCATGGGCTCAACAACACCCTGCTGCTCCGCCTTGCGCTGCCGCACCCAGTCTTCGTAGCCACCCACGTATTCGCGAATGACGCCGCGACCCTCGAACGCCAGCGTGCTCGTCACCACGTTGTCGAGAAACGCTCGGTCGTGACTGACGATGAGCACGGTGCCTGGGAATTCGGCAAGGCGCGCTTCGAGCAGCTCCAGCGTCTCGATGTCCAGATCGTTGGTCGGCTCATCGAGCACGAGCAGGTTGGCGGGCCGCGTAAAGAGGCGCGCCAGCAGCAGCCGGCTGCGCTCACCGCCGGAGAGCGCCTTCACTGTCGACCGCGCGCGATCCGGCGAGAAAAGAAAGTCTTCGAGATATCCATGCACGTGCCGCGGCTCGCCCGCGACCATCACCGTGTCGTTGCCGTCGCCGATGGTGTCGACGAGCGTGCGCTCCGGATCCAGTTGCTCGCGCTGCTGATCGAAATATGCAACCTGCACATTCGCGCCCGTCCGGACATGCCCGTCATCCGGTTCGATCTCCCCGATCAGCAGCTGCAGGAGCGTCGTCTTTCCCGCGCCGTTCGGTCCGATCAGGCCGACGCGATCGCCGCGCATGATGCGCGTCGAGAAGTCGCGCACGATCGGCTCGCCCGCATACGACTTCGAGATGGCCTCCGCCTCGAAGACCATCTGCCCCGAGCGATCGGCGAGACCAATCTGCAGCCTCACGCTGCCGATCTCGGCGCGCCGGGCGGCGCGCGCCGCGCGCATCGCCATGAGCGCCTTGACGCGTCCCTCGTCGCGCGTGCGCCGCGCCTTGACTCCGCGCCGCAGCCAGACTTCTTCCTGTGCCAGCAGCTTGTCGAACTTCGCATGCGCGATCGTCTCGTTTTCGAGGGAGGCTGCTTTCTTCTCGAGGAACGACGCATAGTCGCCCGGCCATGACGTCAGACGGCCGCGATCGAGCTCCACGACGCGGGTGGCGAGGCGCTGCAGGAAGGCGCGATCGTGAGTCACGAGCACGATGGCGCCCGCGTAGTCGAGCAGGAAGCTTTCGAGCCATCCAATCGTCTCGACATCGAGATGATTGGTCGGTTCGTCGAGCAGCAGCACCGCGGGCTGGGCGACGAGCGCGCGGCCGAGCAGCACGCGGCGGCGCCACCCGCCCGACAGCGTCTCGAAGCGCGCGTCGGCATCGAGCCCGAGTCGCGTCAGCACCGTTTCGACGCGCTGCTCGACGCTCCATCCGTCCTGCTCTTCGAGATCGTGCTGCAGCCGGCCAAGCCGCTCGAGGTTTTGCTCAGAGGGATCGTGGGTGAGCGCGGCCACCGCGTGGTGGTAGCCGACGACGAGATCGCGCAGCGGCCCGAGGCCGCCGGCGACAATCTCGAACACGGTGTCTGGATGCCGGGCGTCGGCGGGCGCGGCGTCGGTGCCATCGCGCGGGCCGATCAGCGTGTCTTGCGCGAGACGCGCAGCCTCAGAGCCCGGCGCGCGCCAGATGGCGCCGGCGTCGGGCGCCAGCTCACCCGAGAGGATCCTCAGCAGCGTCGATTTGCCCGTGCCGTTGCGGCCGATGACGGCAATGCGCTCGCCCTCGTCGATCTGCAGCGACGCGTCGTCGAGCAGCGGCTCGCGGCCGAAGCTGATGAAGATGTGATCGAGCGTGAGCAGGGGCACAGCCGATCATTATCGCCCGGGAATACCCGCGATCACAGCACCTGGAGCGTGACGCGATTCGATTCGAGCTTGTACACGCGGTCGTGGAGCCGCGCGAAGAACACATAGTCGCCGGGCAGAAGGCCCACCCGATCGCCAGAGGTCTCGCCGGCAATCACCTCGAGCTCTCTGTCGACGACGCCGTTGGCCGGGAGCGTCAGCGAGGTCACGACGGCGGCGCAGCCCCAGCCCCCGCCTGACGGGTAGACGATCTCGTTGCCGGGGCGCCTGACGACATAGGGCATGACCTGGCAGGCGCTGCCGAAATCGAGCGTCACCGGGCTGGAGGTGAGGTTCTCCAGGCGGAGCGTCACGACCGCAGTGGCGCCGGGAGCGATCTGGATGCGATTGACGTGCGCCGTAAGACGCACCGGGCCCACCTGCCCGGGACCTGTCACGCTCGCACCGCAGGCGGACGCAAGCACGACGAACAACACGAGAGCGGAACGGCAGAGCACAAGCAACGACATGGCTGACCCATGGAGACGCGGCATCTCAGTTTACCGGTCCCAGCCGCGCGCGGTCCACCAGCTCTCGGAGCTCTTCCACCGGCTGCACGCCAATCACGCCGTACCGGCCGTTCGCGACGAAGGCGGGCACGCTGCCGACGTCGGTCTCGCGGGCGAGCTCCTCATCATCGATGACGTGCTGCTCGAACTCGCGGGCCACCAGAGCCGCGCGCAGCGCATCGCCTGGCATCCCGAGCGCGCCGGCGAGCGCCACGAGCACGTCGATCTCGCCGATGTTCTCGCCCCGTTCGAAGAAGGCGGCCAGAAGCGCCGAGTGGTACTCGTCGAACCGACCGATCGATCGCGCCCAGTGCGCGGCCTCGTGAGTACGGCGCGTGCGCGGTTGCACCGGCGGCAGCGTCATCGTGACGCCAAGCTTCTCGGCAAGGGGATACACAGAGGCGTTCCACACGCGGTGGAGATACTCGGCATTCGGATCGAGCGGCGGCACCGTGTTGGGACGCAGCTCGAACGACCGCCGGATCACGTCGATGTCCGGGGTGTCGCGCAGGAGCTGGAGAAGCGCCGGTTCGGCGAGACGGCAGAATGGACAGACGTAATCCGCAAAGACTTCGAGCGTCACGCGCGGCACGTGAGGGCTCAGATCTTCCGCGCGACGTCGCCGCGACGCACGATACCGTTGTGCACGACGCGCGCATTGATCCCGCGCAGGCAGAGCTCGCGTCCGACCGGCGAGTTCACGAACGTCATCGCATCCAGCCCGAAGCGCTCGACGAACTTCCCGCAGCCGGTGTGCGGCGGGCTGGTGACCTCGAGGATTGCGGAGCCGATCGCGATGCGCGTGCCCGCCGGAAGATTGCGCTGACTCAGATCCAGATCGATGTAGAGCTGATCGCCGGCGAGCGCCCAGCGCGCCGGATCTTTCGCCACGAGCGCGATCGCGCGCGCGTTCATGATGTTGATCTGCGTGTCGGGATGCGGAGAGGTCTTGTCGGGCATGCGGGAGCTCGCGCGAAACCGCCACGTGTCGCCGACCAGGCCTTCGCCCGTATCGAGCTGTCCCTCGTCGAGCACCTCGCGGTGGCCGACACCCGGCCGACGCACGATCAGCTTCAGCTCCCCGGCATCCTTTGGCGATTGACGAATGTCATCGAGTCCTTCCTCGAGCTGCGCCATCGTCAGGTGCGTGGCGAGCATGTTGAGTTGCTGATGCATGCGTGCTTATGCAATGGCTGGCACGGAACTCGCCGTACTCTGGCCGGCCAGAGTAGCGCGAAGAACGTGCCCGGCAATCATCCGGAACGATCGCGCCCTACCGATCGAGAAATCCTCTCGAAGTTCAACAATCAGCTCCCTGTCGATGCGATCCAAAACGCCTGCTGCTGCCAGTAGGATTCCGAGAGCACCGAATGCCAGACGCCCGATCCTCATCGCAGATCTCTATCGAATCTCCACCGTCCGCGTATCCACACCCCCGCGCGTCGATCCGATTGTCACTTTAGCGCTGCCGGTGCCACGCACCTTGAACGTCACCGTCTTTTTCTCGCCCGCCTTCAACCAGCCGATGGCTTCGCTGGCGCGCCGCTGCGCCGCCGGTGCCGCGCCGGGCTGCCCCGGACCGCCTGCCCGTCCGGCGCCCTGGCCGCGGGCGCCCTCCGCGGCGCCTCCCCCGCGCGCCCCGGGTGGCGCGGCCGGCGTCGGCTGCACGATCGACTGCCCCTCGGCAAGCTCGATCGTCACCGTGTCGGGCCGCACCATCTTCACGCGCTTCGCGATCTCGAGCGCTGTCGGCATCAGCCCTTCGTTCGTCACGTCCACCGTGACGTCGAATGCGCCCTCGCCCGCCGGTTTTGCCGCCGCCGACAGAATCTTCACCTGCGGCAGCTGCTGCGCGAGATAGACATTGAACATCGCTTCGTTCTTCGCCCAGGTCTCGAGCATGTCGGCCGGGGGATTCTGCGAATAGAACTTGGGATTCCAGCCGCCGACTTCCACCTCGCCGAGCGTGGGATGGTGCGCCTTCGTCCACATCTGGAAGTCGCCCTTGCCGGCGCGGTTCTCGTCGTTCCAGCGCAGCACTTCGAGCTCGTCGATCGATCCGTTCTTGTCGTAATCGACCATGCGCCCGCCGTTCCAGATCTCGTTGCCGTACCAGACGCTGCCGTAGTACGTGTAGCCAAAATCAGGGCCGTGACCGAACAGCGGCGAGCCCTGCAGCTCCTGACCCGCCGGCGCCGTGCGGCCGCGCGTCGAGTACACGAAGAACGTATCGCCCGCCCACGGGTATCCGGTGATCTCGAGCCCCTTCTTGTCGAACTTCTGAATCAGCGCGAGGTCTTCGGGAAACATCGTCTCTTCCGATTTGCTGACCGAGGGACCGCGCAGAATCATCGGCACCGCGGTGTCGAGCGACTGCACGATGGCGACATTCGGATGCTTCATCAGGAACATGAACACCGCCATGGTCTCGGGCTCGGACAGTGGGTAGGCGCCGGCGCCCCCCTGCGTATAGCCGCGCCCCGTCTCTTCGCGCATCGGCCGCCAGTTCTCCGGATAGTTGCGATGCAGATCGAGGCCGCCGATGCCGTCTTCATTGATGCGGCCGTCGCCGTCGTTGTCCCAGCCCTCGGAATAGAGCTCGTAATCCCCCTGCCCTGCGGCGACGCGCTGCATGATGCGCCCCTTCGGATCGCGCGCGTCGACACGCGCGGTGCCTTTGTCCGCCCCCACGAACGTGCGCATCTGGCGGATGAAGCCGTCGCCGTCGAGATCCTCGCCGCTGTCTTCGTCGAGCAGACCGTCGCCGTCGTTGTCATCGGGCCGCACCGTCGACCGCAGCGTTTGCGCGGTGTAGTGATACAGCGATGCGCCGTCAGGGTTGTTGTGCGGCTTCGCGTAGAGCGCCTTCGTATCGACGAGCTTCGTGATCGCCGGATCTTTCCCGTAGTTCGAAAGCACGTGATTGATGAAGTACAGCGTCGCCTCGATGCCGGAGATCTCGCCTGCGTGACGCCCGCCTTCGATGAAGAAAGCCGGCTTGTCGGTATCCTTGCCGGTCTTCTTGTTGGTGATGGTGATCTGCCACAGCTCGCGGCCTTCGAGCGACTGGCCCACCGAATACAGATCGACCAGATCGGGATGTGCCGCTGCCCACGTCTTCAGCAGCGCCGTGGCCTCCTCATAGGTGTGGAAGTGCTGGAAATCGACCTCACCCTCCTTCACCGGTTTGACCTGCGGATACTCGACGCGCTGAAACACCGATACCCCATCGCGATGCCCGCCGGCCACGCGGTACGTGCGCTGCGGTGTCTGCGCGGTCAGCACGGCGCCCGTGACGAGCATGCCGATGACGGCGAATGGTGTCCTGATCACTGTGGGGCTCCCGCAAGCAGAGGCTCGAGCCGCTCGAGCCGCGCGCCTTTGTCATCGCAGACGGCGAACTGACTGCGGTCGGTCGGGGCGTACATCGCCACGCCGGCATGCCGTCCCTGTTTGTCGATGATGTAGAAGTTGACGTTGAAATTCGGCTCGCCGCGCGCGTTGAGCAGACGCTTTTCGATCGTGTTGGCCTTGATGCGTCGCAGCGCCTCGAGCCCGGCGTCCTTCGGGTGTTTGCCTTGCCGCATCTGGTCGACGATCAGAAACGACGCGCAGCTGTAAAGATTGGCCTCGCCGCGCCCGGTCGATCCGGCCGCGCCAACCGCGCCGTCGACATACAAGCCGGCGCCCAGAATCGGCGAGTCCCCGAGGCGCCCCGGAATCTTCCACGCCAGCCCGCTCGTCGTCGTCACGCCGCCGATTTCGCCTTTGGCGTTGATGCCGTCGCAATTGATGGTGCCATAGACGTGCTGCTCGTCGACCCAGCCTTCCGCGACCATCTGGCGAATCACGTCTCGGTGCAGCGCCTCGCGCTTGATCGGGTCGAGATAGTGTCCGGGGTCGGTGCGCCGCTTCCATTCGAGCCACGCCTTGCGCGACGTCTCGGTGTTCAGATCGTCCTCGATCTTGAAGCCCATGTTGCGCGCGAACGCCTGCGCGCCCTTGCCGACGAGCAGGTGGTGATCGGTCGTGTCCATCACCGCCCTCGCGACCAGCGACGGCGTGCGCACGCCCTCGAGCGCGCCCACGCCGCCCGCCCGCTTCTTCGGGCCGTGCATGCAGCACGAATCGAGCTGGACGACGCCGTCGGCGTTCGCCAGGCCACCGTAGCCGACGCTGGTATCGGCCGGATCGAGCTCGCACAGATTCACGCCGGCGATCAGCGCATCGAGCACGTCGTCGCCCTTCGTGATTTTCTCGAATGCGATCTCGACGCCGGTCCTTGAACCGCCGTTCTTATAGCGATGGCCGTTGGCAGACGCCACCACGATCGGCTTGACGCCTTGCGGGATCAGCATCTCGGGCCCTTTGGCTGACAACGGACGCGCGGCGGCGACCACGCCTGCGGCGGCGGTCGAAGCGAGAAACGTTCGGCGATCGATGGATGACATATCAGACTCCCGCGAGATTCCATTTCCGGATGATGTCTTCGATCAACGCGGCAACCTTGTCGTTGACGCGCTGAAAGTACACCTTGGCTTTGGCTTGATCGAACGTCGGATAACCCTCACCCGCTTTGTATAACGTGATCGACGAGGGCGCCGGATACGCGCTGTAGGTGCCGGGCGGCGCATTCGGCGTGACCATGCCGGGCCCTGCATAACGATCGCGCAGCACGAGAGAGGGATCAATCGCCTGCATGAACGCGGTTTCGTTCTCGGCCGCGTGTCCGCCGTCGTAGCCGAACGTCGCAATCGTGACGTCCGTGGCCAGGCTCCACCAATTGATGACCAGGGTGCGGACGTTGAGCTCGCGGCCCACCGCCTGCGCCACGTCATTGAGCACTGCCGTCTGCGGCCCTCCGTGGCCGTTGAGCAGAATGACATTGCGGAACCCCTGACGCGCGAGACCCGCGATGACGGCACGTACGTACGGGCGGTAGGCCTCTTCCGGGATCGTGAACGTGCCGGCGAAGCCGTCCATGCTGCCGGTGATCCCGTACGGCACGACCGGCGCGATGAACGCATTCAGCCGTGGCGCGATCGCGTGTGCAATCGCGACAGGCGCCAGAATGTCGGCGCCGTTCGCCGTCACGCCATGCGCTTCGAGCGTGCCGAGCGGCAGCAGCACGGTCTGCACCCGCGCCGGCACCCACTCCTTGAACTCCATCCAGTTGATGCGCTCGAGCTCGCGCGTGCGGGGCTGCTGCGCGGAGGGCGTTTGTGCCAGCACTAAACCGATCAGCAAGACAACCATCGATGACTCCCGGCGCAGTCTATTGCACCGCGGGCAGTATATGATTTCGTGGTTTGTCCCGCGCAATCTCTCTCGATACCATCCGTGCCGCCGCACCTCACGTCTATGGCGCCGCCGTGCGCACGCCGCTCGTCAGGCTGAACGTTACGGAAGGCCACGGGCGTGAATCCTCGGATCCCCCGATAGAAATCTGGCTGAAACTCGAGACCCTGCAGCCGATTGGCGCCTTCAAGATTCGCGGCGCCGCCAACGCGATCGCCTCGCTCATCGAGCGCGGTCTCATCGCGCAGCGAACGGAGGGGGGCGTTGGGGCCCCGCGAGTGAGCGAGCCAGGCGGGGTGCAGGGGTCCCCGCCGGAGAATGAAGTATGGACGGTGAGCGCCGGCAACGCGGCCCAGGGCGTGGCGCTTGCGGCCAAACACGCCGGCATCCGCTGCTCGGTGCTCGTCATGGACACCGCACCCGCCGCAAAGCTCGACGCCATCCGCCGGCTTGGCGCCGAGATCGTTCAGGCGCCCTACGAAGAATGCTGGAAGGCCGTCGAGACCCACGGCAGCCCGCGCATGACGGGCCATTTCGTGCATCCGTTCGACGATGATGCGTTCATCAGCGGCAATGGCACCGCCGGGCTCGAAATCATGGACGACCTGCCGGAGGTCGACGCCGTGATTGCGGCCGTCGGCGGCGGCGGCCTTTTGTCGGGCATTGGCTGCGCGATTAAATCGTTGAAGCCCGATGTGAAGATTTATGCAGCCGAGCCCGAGACCGCAGCGCCGCTGCACGCCTCCTTTGCGGCCGGCAAGCCGGTCGCCTTCGACGGCTGGACGCCATCGTTCGTCGACGGGGCTGGAGGCCGCTCGGTGCTTCCGTCGATGTGGCCGCTGCTGCAGCGGTACGTCGACGAATCAATCGTCGTCTCCCTCGCCGAGACAGCGGCGGCGATGAAGCTGGCGGCGGAACGCTGTCATGTGATCGCCGAAGGGGCGGGCGCCTGCGCCATCGCCGCGGCACTGTCGAGCCGCATCCGCCATGCCGGACACCGCCGCGTCGTCGCCGTGGTGTCAGGCGGTAACATCGATCTGGCGCGCTTTGCCACACTCGTCGGCGCCTGTGATGGTGGCGCAGGGGCCGCGAACAATTAACAAGATGGAACACCTACTCCAATCCGCCCTTCCCGAACGGCTGGCACGGCTCAACGATCTCGCGTACGACTTGTGGTGGACGTGGAATCCGCTTGCTCGCGACGTGTTCAAGCGGCTCGATTCCTCTCTGTGGCGTCAGACCGCGCACAATCCCGTCCTGATGCTGTTCCTGATGCCCGCCGAATCGTTTCAGCGCGCGGCACAGGACGAACCGTGGCTCGAGCTCTTCGATCGCGCGCTGGCCGCGCTCGATGCCGCTCGCCACAATGCGCAGACCTTCTGGAGTGCGCGCATGGGCGCCGAGGCGACGCGCCCCATCGCCTACTTCTCTGCCGAGTTTGCGCTGCACCAGTCCCTGCCGATCTATGCAGGCGGTCTTGGCGTGCTCGCCGGCGATCACTGCAAGGAAGCGAGCGACCTCGGGCTGCCGTTGATCGGCGTCGGCTTCATGTATCCGCAGGGCTACTTCAAGCAGCGGGTTTCGCCCGAAGGCTGGCAGCAGGAAGATTACGTGCGCCTCGACTGGAGCGATGCGCCGGTGGAGCCGGCGCTGACGCCCGCAGGACATCCCTGCGTCGTGGCCGTGCCACTGGGCAGCCGCACGGTGCTGGCGCAGGTCTGGCGAATCCGGATGGGACGCGTCACGCTGCTGCTGCTCGACACCGACCTCGAAGAGAACGCCCCGTGGGATCGCGAGCTCTCAGCGCGTCTGTATGGCGGCGATCGCGAAACGCGGATTCAGCAGGAAGTGATCCTCGGGGTTGGCGGCGTGCGCATGCTGCGCGCGATGGGCTACGACCCGGCGGCCTGGCACCTCAATGAAGGGCACGCCGCGTTTGTCGTGCTGCAGCGAATCCGCGAACACATCGAGCAGGGGCTCTCATTCGAGGCGGCGCTCGACGACGTCAAGAAAACCACCGTCTTCACGACGCATACGCCGGTATCGGCCGGGCACGACGCGTTCCCCTTTCAACTGGTCGAACAGCATCTGGCCGGCTGCTGGGGCGATCTCGGCGAGCATCGCGACGCGTTTCTCGCGCTCGGGATGTACGACAACCCCGGCGGTGGCAGCGGCCCGCTGTTCAACATGACCGCGCTCGCGCTGCGGTCGGCCGGGTTCACCAACGCCGTCAGCAAACTGCATCGCGATGTCACCGCGGACATGTGGACGCCGATCTGGCCCGGCAACACACCGTCCGAGAGTCCGGTCGCGGCGATCACCAACGGTGTGCACGTACCGACGTGGGTATCGCCGGCGATGGCCTCGCTCTACGACCGTTTTCTCGGCCATGACTGGCGCGAGCGTACGAACGACCAGTCGTTCTGGGAGGCGGTCGCCGCGATTCCGGACGACCAGCTGTGGGCCGCGCGGCAGCTGTTGCGCAACGATCTCTTTTCGTTTATTCGCGAGCGCGCGCGCCTGCGCTGGGCCGGCGAGCACGCCACCCCGCAGCGTGTGCTGTCGGCCGGCACGCTGTTCGATCCGAACGCGCTCACGATCGGCTTCGCCCGGCGCTTCACCTCGTACAAACGGCCCGAGCTGATTTTTCATGATGCCGGACGGCTCGCGAAGATTCTCAATCAAGCGCGGCGGCCGGTGCAGATCGTCTTTGCCGGCAAGGCGCATCCGGCCGACGACATGGGCAAGCATCATCTGCACCATATTTTCAAGCGCGCGATCGATCCGGTCTTCGGCGGGCGCGTCGCGTTCGTCGATGACTACGACCTGCACGTCGCGCACTACCTGGTATCCGGCGTCGACGTCTGGCTGAACAATCCGCGCAAGCCGCTCGAAGCCAGCGGCACGTCGGGCATGAAGGCCGCCATCAACGGCGTGCCGCACCTGAGCATCGGCGACGGATGGTGGGCCGAAGGCTATACCGGCGCGAACGGGTGGCTGATCGAAGGCGTGACCGACGACCGATCGCACGACGCCGTCGACGCCGCGGATGCCGAGTCGCTGTACGCGCTGCTCGAAGAACAGGTCGTGCCGGCGTTCTATCACCGCGACCGCGCCGGGATTCCCGATCGCTGGCTCGACGTCGTCAGGCAGTCGATCCGCACCGTCACGCCGCGCTTCAGCGCCCGGCGCATGGTCATCGACTATGTCGAACAGGCCTACGCGCCCGCGTACGCGGCGGCCACGCAGATGAAGGTATGAACTGTAGGCAGATATACTGACTTCATGTCTCGAAAGACCGCCACCGAGGTCCACTGTGCGCTGTGCACGGCCAAGGACGTGTCAGAGCCCAGAGGCGACGAGCGTTACTGCCGCGACTGCTGGGAAAAGAAGATTGCCGTCGAAGAGGTCGTCGCGCGCGAGTTCACGCTCAAGCGCTACATCCGCGCGCACAGCGCCGAGAAATACCTGATCTATCACTCGACCCAGAAACGTCCGTGCGGTCAGCTCATCGTCGTCGACGACGGCTACGATTTGTTTCTCACGATGGTGTTGTATCCGGCATTCGCGTGGGACGAGGCGGCGTATCACCTGGAAGGCGATCCCGAGCACCGGACGTTTGCCGAGATTCTGGTAGACGTGGTGGCGGCCGACGTCATCGAGCCGTGGGGCGGCGGGAAGTGGCATCTCGAAGTGTTCCGGTCGGCCGCGGATGAAGCGGAGGATTGGAACGGGGAGATGTGACAAAAATAGGGGACGGGTCTTAATTATTCTCTGAGCGCGATGAATAATTAAGACCCGTCCCCTATTTTTGTGACATGCGGCGGGCGATGCGGCCGGCCCACGGCAGCTCGAACTCGATGCCCTGCCAGGCGCGCACGATGCAGTAGGCCCACACCAGAATGCCCGCAGCCCACACGGCATACGCGGAATACACGAAGACCTTGAAGAGCGCGGCAGAGACGAAGAGCGCGATGCCGAACGCAAAGAGCCAGAGGACGAGCCCGAGCGCCCAGATCGCCCCAAGACCGACCAGCGCCTGCGCGGCGTGAAATCTCACGAAGCGGTTTTCGTGCTCCACCAGATAGAACAGCAGCCCGCTCACCCACCAGGCGATGTACGAAAAGGCCGCGGCCGTTGGCGGCGGAAGTCCCGTGCTGCTGGTGCTGGCGCCCGGTCTCGTCACGGTCTCTACGATATCTCGAATGTAGCCGGTAACCCGTAGCCAGAAACCGACAACCGCCAACCGACGTCCTAGTCATTAACCTGACGCTATACTGCTCGGATGGGTCTCGACATTAAGGGGATACAGAAAGCGCTCGCGCGCGAAGGGCTCGACGGCTGGCTGCTCTACGACTTTCACGGGTCGAATCCGATCGCCGGCCGCATCACCGGGCTCGATCGCGCGGGCAAGATGACCACACGGCGGTGGTATTACCTGATTCCGAACGAGGGCGAGCCGCGCGCGCTCGTGCATGCGATCGAGAGCCACAATCTCGATGCGCTGCCGGGCACGAAACGCGTCTATGGTCAGCGGCGGCTGCTCGAGTCAGGCCTCGCCGAGATCCTTAAGGGCGCGAAACGCGTCGCAATGGAATACTCACCCGAATGCGCGATCCCATACGTCGCGCGGGTCGACGCCGGCACGATCGAGCTCGTGCGCAGGTTCGGCGTCGAGGTGGTGCCGTCGGGCGATCTCATTCAGGAGTTCGAGGCGGTCTGGGATGCAGCGGCTATAGCCACGCATCGCGAGGCCTCCGAGAAGCTCTACCGGGTGAAAGATCGCGCGTTCGCGATGGTTGGTGAACGCCTCGGCCGCAGCGAGCGCACGACGGAATACGACGTGCAGAAGGCAATGCTCGAGTGGTTTCGCGAGGAAGCCCTCGTCGCCGCTGACGAGCCGAACGTGTCGGCGCAGGAGAATGCGGGCGATCCGCACTATCAGCCGAACGCCACGAAGCCTCGCGAGATCCGGAAAGACGAGCTGCTGCTGATCGATCTCTGGGGCAAGCTCGACAAACCGGGCGCCGTCTACGCCGACATCACGTGGATGGCGTACACAGGCAAGACGGTGCCTGAGCCGTACGGGAAGGCGTTTGCGGCGATTACGGGCGGACGCGATGCCGCCATCGCGCTGGTAGAGCAGGCGGCGCGCGACGGCCGCCAGCTTCGGGGGTTCGAGGTCGATCGCGCGTGCCGCGACGTCATCGAACGCGCCGGATACGGAGACAGATTCGTCCACCGCACGGGCCACAGTCTGGGCGAGCAGGTGCACGGCAATGGCGTGCACATGGACGATTACGAGACGCACGACGACCGCCGGCTGATTCCGGGCACCGGCTTCACGATCGAGCCGGGGATTTATACCGACACGTTCGGCATGCGCACCGAAATCAACATGGTCGTGGGCGAGCGCGAGGCCACGGTGACGGGCCCGCGTCAGAAGGAGATAGCCACGCTGTAGGCCGGAACTTTAGTTCCGGCGCTTACGAGGAAACATGACCAAGAGCACATCTGTTTTTACCGCAGTCCTCATTGCCATCATGTCGCTTGCGGCCGGTCTCGTGCTGGCCTCGCGGCTCGACTTCACGCCGGGCTCCGAGGCGCAGCCCATGGAGGTTCCGGCCGCGAACAGCGACCCCATCACCGGCGGGCTCGATGTGACGACGTTCCGGCGGATGGCAGAGGCGGTCTCACCCGCGGTTGTGAGCATTCAAACCGAGGTGGCCAGCCGCCAGCGCGAGACCACCGACTCCTTCGAGAACAATCCGTTCTTCGGCATCCCGCGCGGTCCGCAGCGCGGCGCTCCGCAGCCGCGACCGGGCTCCGGCACGGGCTTCATCATCGACAAGGCCAACGGCTATATCCTGACGAACAACCACGTCGTCGAAGGAGCCGACAAGATCAAAGTCGGATTTTTCGGAGACAGCCGCCATGCCGACACGTTCGACGCCAAGGTCATCGGCCGCGATCCGCTGACCGACAGCGCGCTCATTCAGCTCACGTCGCGTCCCAGCCGGGAGCTCACGCAGATTAATTTCGGCGACTCCGATCAGATCGCTGCTGGCGACTGGGTGATGGCCATTGGCAATCCGTACAACTTCCGTCACACCGTGACGGTCGGCGTGGTGAGCGCGGTCGGCCGGGATGACTTCGAGCAGGTGGAAGGCCGCTCGCAGGTGATGATTCAGACCGATGCCGCAATCAACCCAGGCAACTCGGGCGGACCGCTGCTGAATGTCAGGGGCGAGGTCGTCGGCATCAATACAGCGATTTTCACCGGTGAGGCAGCGGGAAACATCGGCATCGGCTTCGCGGTTCCGATCAACGCCGTGCGCAATCTCCTGCCGCAGCTTCGCACCGGACGGATCATCCGCGGCCAGCTTGGTGTCGGCGTTCAACCTGCGCCGCTCACGGCCGAAGACGCGCGTGAGTTGGGAGTGCCTGCAACGGGCGGCGCGCTCATTGTCACCGTTACCGAAGACAGCGCGGCCGAGAAGGCAGGCCTCAGGCCAGGCGACATCGTGTTTGAGTTCAACCGCCAGCCGGTGCGCTCGAGCAACGAGTTGACGTCACTTGTCGTGCAGACAAAACCGGGCACGACGGTACCCGTGAAGATCGTGCGTAACCGGCAGCAGCGGACCATCAACGTCACAGTCGCCGAACTTGATCTGCTGGCATCGAGCGAGGAGGAACAAGAGTCCCGTGACGGCACCGACTCGGGGCTTGGCATCAGGCTGGAAGCGCTGACGCCGCCGATTGCGCGCCGCCTCGAAGTGCCGGCCGGCCAGGGCGGGGCGGTCGTCAGCAATGTCGCGCCGCGCAGTGCCGCCGAGCGGTCGGGCCTGTTCCCGGGAGACGTCATCCTGTCGGTCAACGGGCGCGCCATGCGAAACGTCGATGAGGTGTCGACCGCGCTGGAAGCCGTCACATCCTCGGCGATTGTCGGCGTGTGGCGGCAGGGCCGAGAAGTTGCAGTCATGATCCGCAAGCGCTAGGAGTAAGCCGGTAAGCTGTTCGTGTGATCGAGCGCGAAATCAAGCTGGCGATGCCCTCGGTGGAGGCGGCGCGCGCGGCCCTTGTGGCCGCGGGCGCCGAACCACACGGCGCCCGCCGCCTGCAGGACGACCTGCTCTACGACACCGACGACCACGTACTCTTCGCGCAACGCGCCGCTCTGCGGCTGCGCCGCGACGGCGACCGCGCGTTGCTCACCTTCAAGGGGCCCGTCGAGCCGGGCCTGCTGAAAACCCGGGAAGAAATCGAAACCCTCGTCGACGATCATGACGCGACGGCGCTGCTGCTCGCGCGGCTCCGATTCCGTCCGTGGTTCCGGTACCAGAAATACCGCGAGGAATTCCGCTTCGCGGGCGTCGTTGCCGCCGTCGACGACACACCCGCAGGCGTATTCATCGAGCTCGAAGGCGACGAAGAGGGCATTCTGAATCTCGCCGCGCGGCTCGAGCGCGCGCCATCCGCCTTCATTCTCGACTCCTATCACGGCATCTGGATGAAGCATCAGCAGGCGCGCGGGGCCGACGCCGGCGACATGCTCTTTTAATCGCCCGCTCATACAATCGACCTTGATGCTCCCCTGCCTGGTGCTCACCGCCGGACTCGGCACGCGACTGCGTCCGCTGACCGATCTGCTCGCGAAGCCTGCGCTGCCGGTCGCGGGACAGCCGCTTGTCGCGCGCATCCTTCGATGGCTTGCCGCGCAGGGCATCACCGACACCGTCCTCAATCTTTCGCACCTTCCCGAAACGGTCGCGCGCGTCGTTGGCGACGGCAGCCAGTTCGGCATCCGCGTCCGATATTCATGGGAGCAGCCGGTGCTTGGCTCGGCCGGCGGTCCTCGCCACGCCCTTCCGCTCGTCGGTCCTCGCTTCCTCATCGTCAATGGCGACACGCTGACGAACGTGGCCATCGGCGACGTCCTCGACACGCACATCCGATCGGGTGCGCTGGTGACGCTCGCGCTCGTGCCGCATCCGGCGCCTGGCCGCTATGGCGGCGTGCGCGTGAACGAGAACGGACGGATCGACGCGTTTACAGGGCGGAGCGGCACCGCGGACGGTCCGCTGTGGCATTACATCGGCGTGCAGGTGGTCGAGGCGGAAGTGTTCGCGACTCTGCCCGACAACGAGCCGGCCGATTCGATCGGCGGCATCTATCGACCGCTCGTCGCGAAGGGCCTCATCGCCGCTCATCGCAGCGATGCGCTGTTCCGCGACATCGGCCGGTCCGACGATTATCTCGACACGGCATTTGCCGTTGCGCGCGAGGAAGGCGAGCTGGGTGCGGTCATGGTGGAGGGCGACGCGCACTTCGATTCCTCGGCGCGGCTCGACCGCGTCATTCTCTGGGACGGCAGCCGTGTCGGCCCCGGCGCCACGCTCACCAACTGCATCGTCGCCGGCGCGAACGTGCCGCCTGATACGGTGGTTGAGAATGCCTGCCTGACACCCTCTCAGAGCGGCGTGCAGATTACACCGTTCACGTAGCTTCTCCTGTCTCCTGTCTCCTGTATCCTGTCTCCTGATGGATCGCCGAACCGAGGAAGGCGCGCGCGTCAGGCTGTGTGTGCAGGGCTATCTCGCGCGCACCAAACAGACCGACGCCCGCGTGGTGCCACTCACCGGCGACGCGTCGGATCGGCGCTACTTCCGGGTGCTGCCCAGCGATGCTCCGCCTTTCGTGATGGCGGTGCACCAGCAGGCGTTCGACGTGCAGGCCATGCCGTTCATCAACGTCTCGGAGCTCTTCACGACGATGGGCGTGCCGGTGCCGGCGATTGTGGGACATGCGGCGGACCTCGGCGTGCTGGCGCTGCAGGACCTCGGCGACGTGACGCTGCAGGCCAACCTCGGCACGGCCACCGAGGATCAGCACGCGACGCGCTATCGCGAGGCGGTGGGCATCATCGAGCTGATTCAGCGCCGCGGCGCGGAGCTGAAATCGATCAAGTGGTTGCCGTATCAAATTTCCTTCGACACCACGAAACTGATGTGGGAGCTCGAGTTCTTCTACCGGCATTTCCTCGAAGGCTATCGCGGCGTCACGGTCTCCCCTGCCGAGCGGACCGCGCTCACCGAGGAATTCACCACCATCGTCGAAGAGCTCGCGGCCGAGCCGACGGTGCTGTGCCACCGCGATTATCACAGCCGCAATCTGATGGTGTGCGACGAGAAGCTGTACGTGATCGACTTTCAGGACGCGCGGATGGGGCCCGACACGTACGATCTGGTCTCGCTGCTGCGCGACTCCTATGTCGACCTGCCTGACCGCACGGTGCACGAGCTCATCGCCTATTTCCTGGCGCTTCGCGGGCAGCGCAACGATCCAGACGTGTTCAAGGCGCGGTTCGATCTCATGGCGCTGCAGCGCAGCATGAAGGCGCTCGGCACGTTCGGCTATCAGACGCTGGCGCGCAGCAACACCGTGTATATCCAGTACATTCCGCGCACGCTGGCATACGTGCAGGCGAATCTCACGCGGAACCAGCGGTTCGCGCGGCTGCACGACATTCTCGCGCGCAACGTCGACGAACTCCGATGAAGTTCGGAATCTCTACCCACCTCTTTCATGATGAGCGGCTCTCCGAGGCCCATCTGGCGGCCGTCAAACGCCACGGATTCGATCGCGTCGAAATCTTCGCGACCAAAACGCACGTCGACTACGCGAGCGACAGCGTCGCCGAGAGCGTGCGCACATGGCTGGCGAATACGGGCCTGACGGCGCACAGCATCCACGCGCCCCTTACCAATGCATTCAAGAAGGGGGAATGGGGCCAGGTGTGGTCCACAGCCGCCGCCGACTCGGGCCGGCGCCAGACTGCAGTCGCGGAATCGCAGCGCGCGATGAGTTTCGCCGCCGCCATAGGGGCGAGGCTGGTGGTCGCGCATCTGGGCGTGCCCGACGGCATGCAGACGCCGGGCCCCGACAACGACCCGGGCGCACTTTCGCGCAGCCTGAGCACGCTGGCGGCCGATGCACGATCCCATGGACTGACGCTCGCGCTCGAAGTGATCCCCAACCGGCTGTCGACGCCCGAGGCGCTGGTCGAGCGTCTCGAAACGGCCTCGGACTCGTCTGAAGAGGCGGACGAGATCGTCGGCCACGGCGTCTGCCTCGACGTCGGCCACGCGCATCTGATGACGGGCACCGGCAAGACCGGCGATGGCGGAGCCATCGACGCGGCCGAGACGCTCGGGGGCCATCTGGTGACGACGCACATCCATGACAACGCAGGCAAGCGCGACGATCACCTGGTGCCGTTTGAGGGCACTATCAACTGGAGCGCGCTCGTCATGGCCATGGAAAAGGTGGGCTACGACGGCGTCTGGATGTTCGAGATCGCGCTGCCGAACGGCGCCGATCGCGACCGGACGCTGGCGAAGGCCGCCGCCGCGCGAGGCCGCCTCGAGAAACTCGGCGAGCCGATTCAGTTTTAGCCCGCGCGTTGACACCCGAGGCCGCCCGGCGGCGCTTGCAACACATTTCCGTCTATGTCATACTGCGTATGTCGACATAAGAATACGACATAAGCATATGAAGCGGACAACCGTCTATTTCGAGCCGGATATCGAGCTCATGCTCGAACGTGAGAGCCGGCGGCGTGGACAGCCGATGGCGGCACTGGTCCGCGAGGCTGTGCGCGCTTATCTGCTCGCCGACATCCCGCAGGGACCGCCTGGAGCCGGCGCCTTTGAAAGCGGCGAGAGCGGCACAGCCGGCGATACGCGGCCCGCGCTGAACGAATCGAGGTTCGGCGAGCCCGGCTGATGCCCGTTGTTCTCGATACCGGCATCGTTTACGCGTATTACGACCGCAGCGACGACTGGCATGCGCGCGCAAAGGCGCTCCTGATTGCGGAAAGCGGCAGCCTGGTGCTGCCGGAGCCGGTCATTCCTGAAGTCGATCATCTGCTGCGGCATCGCATCGGTGTTGCGGCCTGCCGCGTCTTCTACGACGGCCTTGTTGACGGGTCCTACATCGTCGCCAGCGTTCCAGCTGACGGATATGCTCGCATCGTCGCGTTGAACCGCCGGTACGACGATCTCGGATTCGTCGACGCGGCAGTCATTGCCATCGCAGAGGCCCGGCAGTTGCGGCGCATCGCCACAACGGATCGCCGGCACTTCAATCCGCTGGCCGGGCCGCTGCGCCTGGAGATTGTGCCGGGACCTTAGCGGCAGGGTTCCTCGGGTACACTCGCACCACGTCCATGAATCAGGTCTACATCGAAGACATCGCAAAGCACGAAGGACAGCCGGTCACGATCAAGGGCTGGCTGCACAACCGCCGCTCGAGCGGAAAGATCCATTTCCTCACGGTGCGCGACGGCTCCGGATTCATCCAGACCGTGATGTCGAAGCAGGCCGTCGGCGACGAGATGTTCAAGCGTGCCGATCATCTCGGCCAGGAATCCTCGATCGTCGTGCACGGTCAGGCGCGCGCCGACGCCCGTGCGCCGGGCGGCTATGAGATCGACGTGGCGTCGATCGAGGTCGTGGGAGAAGCGCAGGACTATCCGATCACGCCGAAAGAGCACGGCGTCGACTTCTTGATGGACAGGCGCCATCTGTGGATTCGCGCACCGCGCCAGCAGGCCGTGCTGCGCATCCGGCACGAAGTGATCAACGCCGTCCGCGACTTCTTCAACGAGCGTGGTTTCGTGCTCGCCGATACGCCCATCTTCACGCCATCGGCCTGCGAAGGCACGACCACGCTCTTCCCGGTTCAGTACTTCGAGGAGCAGACGGCCTATCTCACGCAGAGCGGGCAGCTGTACAACGAAGCGAACGCGATGGCGCTCGGCAAGGTCTATGCGTTCGGCCCGACCTTCCGCGCCGAAAAATCGAAGACGCGGCGTCATCTCACCGAGTTCTGGATGGTGGAGCCCGAGGTCGCCTACGCGACCCTCGACGACACCATCGATCTCGGCGAAGCCCTCATTGCCAGCGTCGTGCAGCGCGTGCTCGATCGCCGGCAGCGCGAGTTGAAGGTGCTCGAGCGCGACACCACGATGCTCGAGAAGGTGAAGGCGCCATTCCCGCGCATCTCATACGACGACGCGGTGAAGATCGTCACCGCCAAAGGCCTGCCGTTCGAATGGGGCGGCGATTTCGGCGCGCCCGACGAAACCGCCATCTCCGAGCACTTCGATCGGCCCGTCGCGGTGCACAGATATCCCAGCGCGGTAAAAGCGTTCTACATGAAGCCGGATCCGCAGCGCCCCGAAGTCGCGCTCGGCGTCGACTTCCTCGCCCCCGAAGGCTACGGCGAAATCATCGGCGGCGGCGAGCGCCTCGACGATCTCGACCTGCTCATCAAACGCATTCACGAGCACAAGCTGCCCCAGGAAGCGTTCGAGTGGTACCTCGACCTCCGCCGTTACGGCTCGGTCCCCCACGCCGGTTTCGGCATGGGCATCGAGCGCGTCGTCAGCTGGATCTGCAAGCTCGACCACCTCAGAGAAGCGATACCCTACCCGCGGATGCTGTATCGCCTGTATCCTTAAGAATTGCAGATTGACGAAGTGCGATTGCTAATGAAGGTAGGTTTCGTTTCCCTCGGATGCCCCAAGAACCTCGTCGATGGCGAGGTGATGATGGGGCTCGTACGCGAGGCGGGGCATGAGCTTACGC
>JBBDWL010000045.1:25608-37384 GCA_040902895.1 Vicinamibacterales bacterium
GTCGATGGCGAGGTGATGATGGGGCTCGTACGCGAGGCGGGGCATGAGCTTACGCACGATGCGGACGATGCCGAGATCCTTGTCGTCAACACGTGCGCGTTCATCGACGAGGCGAAGCAGGAATCGATCGACGCGATTCTGGAAATGGCCGGTAAGAAGACCGCAGCCGGCGGGCGCGCCAGGCGGCTCGTGGTCACCGGCTGCCTTGGCGAGCGCTATCGCGACGAGCTGAAGAAGGAAATCCCCGAGATAGACGCCGTGCTCGGCACCGGCGATGTGCCCGAAATTGTGGCGGCCATCAGCGGTGTGAAATCCGCCGGCGCGTCGCCCCTCACGTTCTATGTAAACTCAAAATTCAAAACTCGAAACTCAGAACTCAGTTCTGAGTTTGAAGTTTTCAGTTCTAAGTTGTCCCCAACATACCTGTACGATGCCTCCACGCCTCGTATTCTCGCCACTCCCGGCCATTACGCCTACATCAAGATCGCCGAAGGCTGCGACTACACGTGCGCGTTCTGCATCATTCCGACGCTGCGCGGCAGCTATCGCAGCCGCACTGAAGATTCGGTTGTGCAGGAAGCCGAGGCGCTCGCCGCTCGCGGCGTCAAAGAGCTGCTGCTGATTTCGCAGGACACGACGTTCTACGGCAACGACCGCGTAATGCCGGGTGGTGTCCGCCAAGAGCGAGGCGCGCTCGGAAGGCTGCTGCGCCGGCTGAACGCCATTGACGGCCTCGAGTGGATCCGGCTGCTCTATCTCTATCCGACGACCATCACCGACGACACGCTCGATGCGATGGCGGAGTGTGAAAAGGTGTGCAAATACGTGGACCTGCCGCTGCAGCACGCCTCGGCCGATGTGCTGCGCCGCATGCGCCGCCCGGGCAACCGGCAGGCCTACGACAAGCTGCTTGCGCGCATCCGCACGCGCGTGCCCGGCGTCACCCTGCGCACCACCTTCATCGTCGGCTTCCCGGGCGAGACCGAGTCGGAGTTCGCCGAGCTCGAGCAGTTCATCCGCGACACCCACTTCGACCATGTCGGCGTCTTCACGTATTCGCACGAGGAAGGCACCAGGGCGCATGCCATGGAAGACGATGTGCCGCCCGCGGTGAAGCGCCGGCGCCGCGACGCCCTCATGCGGCTGCAGAAGCGGATCGTCGCGGCCCGCCAGAAGGCGCGCACAGGCGACGTGGTGCGCGTCATGGTGGACGGACCGTCGGCCGATTCGCCGCTCGTCTGGCAGGGCCGACTCGAGGGGCAGGCGCCCGATATCGACGCTGTGGTCTACCTCGACCAGTGCGACCCCGGTTCCCTCGTGCCGGGAACCATCGTCCAGGCGCGTATCAACGGCTCTCGGGGGTACGACGTCGTTGCCGCGCCGGTTGGCTAGGCGCTATACTGTTTAGAGGAACTTAGCAGGATCTTGCTGAGTGGGCCGGTGCCCACTTTTTTTGTTTAGGGACCTTTTTCCCGGCATGGAATCCCGAAGGCACCGCGGCCCGCTTGCACCCGATCAGTTCGAGCGCCTTCGGCAGGCGGCCGAGAGAGTGGCCGCCAGCCATGGACTCGACATTTTCGACGTGCAGTTTCGGCGCGAGTCGAACGGCATGGTGCTGCGGGTCATGATCGACCGCCGCGCCGACGCCGCTGGTGTGGAACAGGCGCCGGTGGCGGGCACGGCCGACGGCATCACGGTGCAGGACTGCCAGCACGTGAGCCACGACCTGAGCGCGCTGCTCGACGTCGAGGGGGATGCGATGGGCATCCCCGACGATGAATACACGCTCGAAGTGTCGTCGCCAGGCCTGGATCGGCCGCTTCGACACGAAGCGGATTATCGGCGGTTCGTTGGCCGTCTCGCGAAGATTGTGACGCGCGAGCCGATCGAACGGCAGTCGGCTTTTGCCGGACGCATATCCGGCGTCGAGGATGGCATCGTGCTGCTCGAGGAGGGCCGCCGCACCCACAAGGTGCCGCTGGCACTTGTGAAGCGCGCGAACCTGGAAGTTGAATTTTAGGCAGAGCATAACTGCAGACATAACTATGGCAACGCAGCAGCAGACGAATTCGCTCCAGACGATCATCGAGGCCGTGGCCCGCGACAAGGGCATCGAGCCCGACGTGATCATCACGGCCATCGAAGATGCGGTGCTTGCCGCCTCGCGTCGCGTCTTCAAGACCGAAGAGAACCTGCGCACGAAGTTCAACCCCGAGACCGGGCAGGTTGAGCTCTACGCGGTGAAGACGATCGTGAACGAGGTGACGAACCCCGCGGTCGAGATCGGCCTCGCCGAAGCGCAGGAGCTGTACGGCGAGGAAGCGGAAGTCGACATGGAGATTGAGTTCCCCAAGCCGACCGACGCGCTGGGCCGCATTGCCGCGCAGACGGCCAAACAGGTCATCTTCCAGAAGGTGCGCGAAGCGGAGCGCGAGAACGTCCACAGCGAGTTCAGCCAGCGCGTAGGCGAAGTCATCAACGGCACCGTGAAGCGCTTCGAGCAGGGCGACATCATCATGGAGATCGGCCGCACCGAAGCCGTGCTGCCGCGCAAGGAACAGTCGCGCGCCGAGAACTACTCCATCGCCGACCGCGTGCGCGCGGTCATCAAGATGGTGAACAAGAACGCCAAGGGCCCGCAGATCGTGCTCTCGCGCACGGATCCGTCGCTGCTCATCAAGCTGTTCGAGCAGGAAGTGCCCGAGATCTACGACGGCACGGTCATGATCCGCGGCGCGGTGCGTGAAGCGGGCGATCGCGCCAAGGTGGCGGTCTACTCGCGCGATCGCGATGTCGATCCGGTGGGCGCCTGCGTCGGCATGAAGGGCACGCGCGTGCAGGCCATCATCCGCGAGCTGCGCGGGGAGAAGATCGACATCGTCGAGTTCTCGGACGACCCGGTGCAGTTCGTGATGAACGCGATCAGCCCGGCTCGCGTGCAGCGCGTCACGATTGTCGACGACGCCGAGCGCGTGATGGAAGTGGTAGTCGAAGACAAGCAGCTGTCGCTCGCGATTGGCAAGAAGGGGCAGAACGTCCGCCTCGCCGCGAAGCTGACCGGCTGGAAGATCGACATCAAGAGCGAGGAAGAGAAGCGCAAGGAAGTGGAAGCGCATTTCGCCGAGCTCGACTTCGGCGGATCGAAGTGGCTCAACCTGCCGGGCATTTCCGACGAGGTTGTCGAGGCACTCCGAGGGGCGAACTTCCAGTCGAACGACCGCATCCTCGCGGCTGACGCCGCGGAGCTGGCGGCCATCGAGGGCGTCGGTGAAGAGATGGCCGCGCGCGTGGTCGATGCGGCGCGTGAAGCCACCGCTGTGGGTGCCGCGGCGCAGGCCGAGAGGCTCGAAGCGGAGCGGGTCGAGGCCGAACGCCTCGCGGCACAGAACGAAGCCGAACGGCTGGCCGCTGAAAAGGCTGAAGCCGACAAGCTGGAAGCCGACAAAATCGACGCTGAACGCATCGAGCGTGAGCGGGTGACGGCCGAAGCTGAAGCGGAAACGGCGCGGGCCGCGGCGGAAGCCGCCGCCGGCGAGACAGCGGAAGTTGTGGAATCAGAGCCGGGCGCCGAAGCGGAAGAGACCGCGACAAAGCCGGCTGAATAACAGACCGACAACCGGTAACCGACAACCGACAACCGGTTTACAGCGAGGCACTTTTGGCAACAGTCCGGATTTACAAGATCGCCGAGCTGCTCGGGATGAGCAGCCAGGACGTCGTGGCCCTTCTGAAGAAGGAACACGGAATCGAGGTGAAGAGCGCCTCGAGCACGATCGAAGAGGTCGTCGGGGCGAGCTTCGTCGAGCGGCAGGCCCGCCAGCGCAAGATTACGCTGCCCGGCAAGAGCCAGTGGTTTCTCGACACGCCGGCCGCGAAGCCCGGAGCCAAGAAGCCCGGCGGTACCGCGAAGGGCGCCAAGGCCGCCGAGCCTGCGCCCCCGCCCGCGCCGACGATGCGTCCGCGCCTGGTCAAGACGGTGAAGCCCGCGCCCGTGGCCGAGCCCGAGCAGGCCGAGGCCGCGCAGGAGCCCGCCTACGAGGAGCAGGCCCGGCAAACCGGCGATGCGGATCTCGCGGCTGCGGCCACCACGGTCGACTTGCCGCCGCCCGCACCGGCCGCTCCGCGCGGCGTCAGGTTCGACGAATCCGCACCGGTACCGCGGCGTGCGCCGCGCGAGCAGCAGATCGAACAGCAATTTGAGCCCGAGCCTGCGGCACCGGCTGGCGAAGACACTCAGGAACCCGCCGCCGCGGCCGCACCGCCGGCGTCGGCGCGTCCTTCGCGCGTGGTGCCGCCAAGCATCCGGCTGCGCATCGAAGATCCGGCGACCGGCCAGGCGCCGGCGGCGCGTCCGACCGTGCCGCGCCAGAACATTCGTCCTCCGTCACAGCAGCCGCCGCCGATCACGCGCGCGCCTGTGGCGGTGCCCGGCGGCGCACGTCCGCCGGTCGGTGCGCGTCCGCCGATGGGCGTGCGTCCTCCGCTCGGCGGCCCGCGCCCGCTGCCGTCGCAGCCAGTGCGTCCGCCGTCGGCCGCGCGCCCGGGCATGCCCGGCGCGCCGCGTCCGCCCTATCCCGGCCAGTTCCGTCCCGGCGGATATCGCCCACCGTTCCAGCAGCGTTCGTCAGGCGGGCCGAAGCGATCGCGCGACGATCGCGGCACGTCCGCCGTGGCCACGCCGCCTCCGCCGCCGATTACGCGAAGCGTGACGCTCGCTGAAGGCATGACCGTCAAGGACCTCGCCGACAAGCTCGATGTGAAGGTCAAAGATGTGATGCTCAAACTCATGCAGAAGCGCATGATGATGACCATCAACACCACGCTCGACAGCGACACCGCGCAGATGATCGCGCGCGAGTTCGGCGCTGACGTCGAAATGCGCACCTTCGAGGAGGAGCTCACCGAAGAAGCGCAGGAAGCCTCGAACCCCGACAACATCGTGACGCGCGCGCCGGTGGTGACCGTCATGGGTCACGTCGACCACGGCAAGACCACGCTGCTCGATGCCATTCGCGAGACCACCGTGGCCGAGCGCGAGGCCGGCGGCATCACGCAGCACATTGGCGCGTATGCGGTCGACGTGAAGGATCGCAAGGTCGTCTTCCTCGACACGCCAGGTCACGAAGCCTTCACGCTGATGCGCGCCCGCGGCGCCCGCGTCACCGACGTCGTCATCCTCGTGGTGGCGGCGGACGATGGCGTGATGCCGCAGACGCGTGAAGCCATCGACCACGCCAAGGCGGCGGGCGTGCCGATGGTCGTGGCGATCAACAAGATCGACAAGGCCGGCGCAAACGCGGAGCGCGTGAAGCGCGAGCTCACCGACCTCGGCTACATGCCCGAGGAATGGGGCGGCCAGACCGTCATGGTCGAAGTGTCGGCCAAGAAGAAGCAGAATCTCGACGCGCTGCTCGAGATGATTCTGCTCGTCACCGACATCGGCGAGCTCAAGGCCGATCCATCGCGCTATGCGATCGGCACGGTGCTCGAAGCGAAGATCGATCGCGGCCGTGGCCCCGTGGCCACGGTGCTCGTCCAGAACGGCACGCTGCGAGTCGGCGACGACTTCCTCGCGGGCACGGTGGTGGGGCGCGTGCGCGCGCTCATCGACGATCGTGGCCGCCAGGTCAAGGAGGCGCCGCCGTCCACGCCGGTCGAGGTGCTGGGCCTCACAAGCCTTCCCTCCCCCGGCGATACGTTCCAGGCCGTTGAAGACACGGCAAAGGCGCGGCAGATTGCGCAGTTCCGCCAGTCGCAGGCCAAGGACAAGGCGCTCGGCGCCAAAGGCGGCCGCCTCACGCTCGAGAGCCTGCAGGCGCAGATGGCGGAAGGCGGCATCAAGGAGCTGCCGATCATCATCAAGGCCGACGTGCAGGGCTCGGCCGAAGTGCTGGCCTCGTCGCTCACGAAGATCTCGGACGAGCGCGTGAAGATCAAGATCATTCACACGGGCGTGGGCGCCATCAACGAGTCAGACGTGCTGCTCGCGTCGGCGTCGAACGCGATCATCATCGGCTTCAACGTGAAGCCGGACAGGAACGCGGCCGACGTCGCGGAGCGTGAGGAAGTCGACATCCGCTTCCACACGGTCATCTACAACGTGACCGACGAGATGAAGAAGGCCATGACGGGCCTGCTCGAGCCGACGCTCAAGGAAGCGCGTCTCGGCGTCGCCGAAGTGCGGCAGGTGTTCAAGGCGCCGAAGATCGGCACCATCGCCGGCTGCATGGTCACCGACGGCCGCATCATCCGCTCGGGCGACGCGCAGGCGCGTCTCGTGCGCGACGGCGCGGTCGTGTGGACGGGCAAGATCGCATCGCTCAAGCGCTTCAAGGACGATGTAGCGGAAGTCACGAAGGGCTTCGAGTGCGGCATCGGCCTGGCGAATTTCAACGACATCAAAGCCGGAGATGTGATCGAAGCCTTCTCGGTCGAGAAGGTCGCAGGGACAATGTAAGGTGGATTTGGGATCACCAAATCCATGGTGGTAGCGCTTCTCCGCATCGAGCTCCACATCGCCGATGCTCAGTCATTGAAGGACAAGCGAATGGTGACGCGCCGCCTGAAGGATCGCCTCAAGCCCTTCAATGTCGGCGTGGCGGAGACCGATCACCAGGATCTCTGGCAGCGCGCCGAGCTGGCCGTCGTCACCGTGGCGACCGACGACCGCCATGCGGAGCAGGTCTTGCAGTCGGTCCTGGATGAGATCGACCGCATCGAACCGGGCGTCATGACGCGCAGCGAGGTCGAGTTCCTGAAATGAAGCTTCTCTAACATGCATTCCAGACCCGAGCGCGTCGCCGATCAAATCCGTCAGGAAATCACCACACTCCTCACTCGCTCCGTCCAGGACCCCGGCATCGGCTTCGTCACGATCACGCGCGTGAAGGTCACGGCCGACCTCCAGCTCGCGCGCATCTTTTATACGAGCATCGGTGACGACAAGGCCAGGAAGGAGACGGGGATAGCGCTCGAGCGCGCGAAGCCGTTTCTGCGGCGCCAGGTCACCGAGCGAATTCAGCTGCGACGATCGCCCGAGCTCGAGTTCCGCTACGACGAGAGCATCGCGGATCTCGACACCGTCGAGCGGCTCCTGCAGGACGTGCGGGAAGAGCGGCGGCAGTACGAGCTCGCCAATCCGCCGGAAGACCCGGGCGATGCCGCGCCGGTGCCACAGGGCGACGGCGACGGCGGCACCACGCCCACGCCCGGCGAACCTGGCAGAGCAGGCGACGTCACTGAGCCGGGTAAATCCGGCCCGAAGTAAACTTTCAGCGTGAGCTCCGGTCTCGAGGCCGCGCGCGACGCGATTCGCGCCCGCCACAGCTTCCTTCTGACATCACACGCGCGTCCCGACGGCGATTCCATTGGATCGCAGCTCGCGATGGCGTTTGCCCTTGACGCCCTCGGCAGGCAGGTGCGCATCGTCAATGCCGACCCGGCGCCGGCGCACTTCGCGCGCCATCCGGGCATCGACCGCATAGAGGTCAGGTCGTCGGTCGAGGGCAGGTATGACGGTTTGATCGTCATGGAGTGCGGCGATCTCAGGCGGCCCGGCGTGGCCGGCCTCGAACCGCACTTCACGATCAACATCGATCATCACATCGGCAACACCGGGTACGGCGACGTCAACTGGTACGACGAGTCCGCGGCGGCGTGCACCGAGATGGTGTTCACGTTGATCGAGGCGCTCGGCGTGCCAGTCTCGCCCGAGATCGCGGCGCACATCTATCTGGGCGTCGTGACCGATACGGGCTCGTTTCATCACGGCAGCATGTCGGCGCGCACGTTCGAGATCGCGCGCCGGTGCGTGGAGGCTGGCGTCGACCCGGCGGCGACGGCGCAACAGGTGTTCGACAGCAACAGCGTCGGCAAGCTGCGCCTGATTGGACGGCTGCTCGACAGCATGCAGCTCGAGGCGGACGGCCGCGTGGCTGTCCTGCGCCTGACGCAGGCGCTGCTCGAGTCGACCGGCTCGTCGGCCGAAGACACCGAAGGCCTCATCAACATGCCGCTGAGCGCCGAAGAGATTCGCGCCGTGATCCTGTTCAAGGCCGACGATGGCGGGCGCGTGAGCCTGCGGTCGAAAGGGGACGTTGATGTGCGCAGCGTAGCCGCGAAGTACGGCGGCGGCGGCCACAAGAACGCGGCCGGACTGACGCTGAACGACGCCGGCGATGCGGCCGAACGCCGCGTGATCGCCGAGGTTGTGGCCGCCGTCGAGCGCGCCGATGGATGAATAACGGCGCCTTACTCATCGACAAGCCGACGGGCCCGACGTCGCACGACGTCGTGGCGCGCGTGCGCCGGGCGCTCGGCGAGCGCTCGATAGGCCACACCGGCACGCTCGATCCCCTTGCCAGCGGACTGCTGGTGCTGCTCTGCGGCCGCGCCACGCGCCTGGCGTCGCTGATGAACACGGCGATCAAGAGCTATCACGCCGTCATCCGCCTCGGCGTCGAGACCGACACGTACGACGCCGCCGGCGTGCCGCAGGCGATTGAGGGCGGCATCCTCCCATCGGCTGTTGATGATGCGGCGGTGGATGAGGTGATCGAGGCCATTCGGCAGCAACAGCAGCAGGTGCCGCCGGCGTTTTCCGCCAAGAAGCTCGGCGGCGTGCGCGCCTATACGCTCGCGCGGCGCAATGAGAAGCCTGAGCTGAAGCCGGCCGGCGTGTGCGTATACGCGCTGGATTGGAAGCGCATCGACCCTGACCTGCTTCACGTGACCCTCACTTGCAGCGCCGGCTATTACGTACGCGCGATGGCGCAGGAGATCGGACGCCGTCTGGGATGCGGCGCGCATCTCGAGGCGCTGCGGCGCACGCGCGTCGGTGGGTTCGATGTGGACGATGCGGTGCCGCTGGATATTGTCGATCGTGAAGGGCGCGAGACCGCGGCGAGGCTGCTGCCGATGGAAGCGCTTCTGACTTCCCTGCCTGCCGTCCGCCTCACCGAACAGGGCGAAGTGCGCGCACGCCATGGGAATGTGCTCGCCCTGACGCACATCGCGACATGGGAAGCGTCCGTTGAAGCGCTCGCGCCGGCCGCCGGGCAGCCGGTGCGCTATCGCGTGTTCGCGCAGGATGGATCGCTGCTGGCGATTGCCGAGGCGACACCAGCGGGGCTGCATCCAACCACCGTGCTGGCCACCACATGACCATGCTGGGGGCGCTGTTGCTCGCGAATCTGCCCGTACGGTGGTGGGCACCTTTCGAGGAACGCTTCCCAGTCGCGCGTATGGCCATGCCATCCGCTGTGGCGATCACGGTCGTTGGCTTGGCGCTCGTACAGGCCGTGTATCGCGGCTTCGGCGGAAGCGGGACGGGACTGCTGGCGTTTTATCTTCTGGCGAGCGGGCTCATGCGTGTCGCCGGCGTCATCGCCGATGATGTGCGCGGCGATCCGGTGCTGACCGTCATCGATGACGCAATCCTGACTCGGCGAAGCAGGAAACTCGCGGACCGAAGCGCACAAGCGCGCAGGCAGCGCGAGGGTCCGGAGGTTCCGGACCGGCTCGTGAAAGGCGCTGCAGTCGCGCGGCCGGATGCGGAGCTCGTACTGCTGGCCTCACGTGTCAAGGAGAGCTGGGACGCCGGCTCCTATCTTGTGAGCGCGAATGGCGTGGCGCACCGCATCGGTGAGCCGTTCGATGTTGATACGCCGGCGGGCGTACGCAGGGCCTATCCGCTGACCAGGCTGACGTCGCTCGAGGCGATTCGCCACGCGGTTCCGTACGAATTGCCGGCCCTTTCGGGGAAGCAGACGGACTGACGGGCTGGAACTTGGGCGGTTTGGGTCGAACACCGCCGCTGCGGTATCCTATTGAGTCCCCTTTTGGGATCCTGCCCTGACTGAGCGTCAGGGCTTATACGGCGAACCGGTTGACCGAACGGACAGGCTAAAGGCTGTCCCTACTGGGTCGCGCGTGAAGGAGCAAGAGACGTGTTCACGAAAGACCGCAAGACGGAAGTCATCAGCAGCTATCGCACCCACGGCACCGATACCGGATCCCCCGAGGTTCAAGTCGCGATCCTCAGCGAGCGCATCAGCTATCTCACCGAACATTTCAAGACGCACGCGAAAGACCATCACTCGCGCCGCGGGCTCTTGAAGCTGGTCGGCCAGCGCCGCCGTCTGCTCGACTACCTGAAGCGCAAAGACACCGCGAAGTACTCCGAGCTGATTCAGAAGCTCGGCATCCGCAAGTAACACCGCCGTCCGCGTGTGCGGGGGCGGGTCCGGGCCGTGCATAGGGCACGCGCGATCGGACAGAGAGGTCAGTCACAAATGAATATTCAGCGACGAGAGGTCCAGATCGGGCGCCGCAGCGTGTCGATCGAAACCGGCAAACTCGCCAAGCAGGCCGACGGCGCCGTCGTCGTCCGCTCGGGCGACACGATGGTGCTGGTCACGGCCTGCAAGGCCGCGAACCCGCGCGAGGGCGTCGACTTCCTTCCGCTCACGGTCGACTACAAGGAATACACCTACGCGTCGGGACGCATTCCCGGCGGCTTCTTCAAGCGCGAAGGCAAACCGCCCGAGAAGGAAGTGCTCACGAGCCGCCTGATCGATCGGCCGATCCGCCCGCTGTTCCCGAACGGCTGGCGCTTCGAAACGCAGGTCATCGCGCTGACGATCTCGGCCGACACCGAGCACGACTCCGACGTGCTGGCGATCACCGGCGCGTCGGCCGCGCTCGCCATCTCGAACATCCCGCTCCAGAAGACGATTGCCGGCGTGCGCGTCGGCCTCGTCGACGGCGAGTTCATCATCAACCCGACCTATGCCGAGCGCAAGCAGAGCAAGCTCGATCTGATCGTGGCCGGCACGGCCGACGCGATCGTCATGGTCGAAGCGGGCGCGCAGGAAGTGGACGAGGAAGACGTCGTCAAGGCCTTCGAGGCGGCGCATGCGGCCATCAAGCAGCTCGTCGCCGCGATTGACGACCTCGTGAAGGCCGTCGGCAAGCCGAAGTTCGCGCACACCTACAAGGCCGTCGACGCGGCGTTCGAGAAGAGCGTCGAGGACAAGGCCTACGAGGGGCTCGCGACGGCGATGCGCATCAAGGACAAGCTCGAAAACTACGGCAGCGTCGACGCGGCGCTCGCCGATCTGCTCGCCGGCTTTCCCGAGGACGCGATCGAGCAGAGGGCCGACGCGAAGAAGGTGTTCAAGGGCCTGAAGGAAAAGATCACGCGCGACGAGATTCTCGAGCGCGGCCAGCGGCTCGACGGGCGCAAGTTCGACGAAATCCGCCCGATCTGGATCGAGACGACGGTGCTGCCCCGCGTGCACGGCTCGTGTGTGTTCACGCGCGGCGAGACACAGGCGCTCGTGAGCGCGACGCTCGGCACCGCCGACGACCAGCAGAAAGTCGAGACGGTCGAGGGCGAGACGTATCGCCGCTTCATGCTGCACTACAACTTCCCGCCGTTCTCGGTCGGCGAGACGGGCCGCTTCACCGGACCGGGCCGCCGCGAGATCGGCCACGGCGCACTTGCGGAGCGCGCGCTGCTGCCGATGCTGCCGCCCGAAGACACGTTCCCCTACACCGTCCGCATCGTCTCCGACATCCTCGAGAGCAACGGCTCGTCGTCGATGGCGTCGGTGTGCGGCGGAGCCCTGGCGATGATGGATGCCGGCGTGCCGCTCAGGGCGCCGGTGGCCGGCGTGGCGATGGGCCTCGTGATGAACGAGGAGACCGGCAAGTGGGCCGTGCTCAGCGACATCGCGGGCGCCGAAGATCACTACGGCGACATGGACTTCAAGGT
>JBBDWL010000046.1:0-5552 GCA_040902895.1 Vicinamibacterales bacterium
AAGAACACCATGACCACGCCGTGCAGCGTGAACATCTTGTTGTAGGTCCCGGGCTGCAGCAGATCGCTCTGGGGCGTCAGCAGCTCGAGACGCACGATGCTGGCGAAGAGTCCGCCGAGGCCGAAGAACAGCGTGATCGAGATCAGGTAGAGAATCGCGATCCGCTTGTGGTCCTTCGTCAGCAGCCACGACGCGAGGCCGTGCGTCGCGTTCAGGTAATGGACGGCCGGTGCAGCAGTTGCCGGTACGTAGTGCGAGTTCATTTCTTAATGTCCCGATCCGCCCGATCCGCCCGATCGCCCGGGCGCCGCGGGCGCAACCGGTGCCGCTGTCGGGCCGGTCGCCGGCGCCGGCGCAGCGCCGCTCGCGCCGCCCGCCGGCAGCGACTTCATGTACGCGATGAGCTGCAGCAGGCCTTCCTCACTGACCAGGCCCTGGAACGTCGGCATCAACGGCTGATACCCGGCCACGATCTTCGCCTGCGGATTCATGATCGACTGGCGCAGATAGTTGTCGTCGGCGATCACCGTCGAGCCGTCGGCCAGCTGCACCGGCTTGCCGGGCAAGCCGGCGAGCACGGGGCCGCGTCCGCCGCTGTCAGGCTTGTGGCACGTGTTGCACGCGAGATCCGCGAAGAGCTTCTCGCCGCTCGCGGCCGGTGTCGTGCCGCTGCCGCCGGTGAGCCACTGCTCGAAGTCGTCGGGCTCCATCGCGATGATCGTGCCGACCATGCCGGAGTGTTTCGTCCCGCAGTACTCGGCGCAGAACAGATGATATTCCCCGGCCTTCGACGCCTGGAACCACATGGTCGTCAGCTTGCCCGGCACGGCGTCGATCTTCTGGCGGAACGCGGGGATGTAGTAGCTGTGAATGACGTCTTCCGAGCCGATCGTCAGGCGCACGTTGCGGCCGACCGGCACGTGCAGCTCGTTGATTTCGCGCTGGCCGTCGGGATGCTGCACCTTCCACATCCACTGCTTGCCGACGACGAAGATCTCCATCGACCCGCGCGGCGGCCGGGCGAGATCGAGAAAGACCCACGCGCCCCAGACGAAAATCACGAGCGAGATGATCAGCGGGATGATCGTCCACAGCAGCTCGAGCGCCAGCGATCCTGTGATCGGCGCGCCGACCTCGTCGGGGCTGCGCCGCCGGAACTTCACCGCGAAGAAGATGACCAGCGCGGCAATCAGGATCGAGAAGAACGCGCTGACCGCAATGAGAAAGAAATAGAGGAGATCGACGTCGTGCGCGAACGTCGACGCGGCCTCCGGAAACAGCGGCAGTGTGCTCCCCATGCGTTTCAGGTTCTCGCCGCCGCGCGTGCCGCGCGGCGCTCACGCCTCAGACTCATCCCGATGAATGTGCCGAAGCCGACCAGCGTCAGGATGCCGGCCGCGCGCACGAGATTCATCACCACGAAACCATAGCGGCCCGTCGTCGGGTCCCAGTGATAGCAGTAGAGCAGCGCGCGATCCACGGGCGTGGCAATGCTGCCGTTCGACGCTTCGACCAGGGCCAGCCGCAGATCGCGTCCTCCATAGTCGATGCCATAGAGATAGCGCGAGATGCGGCCCTGCGGCGTGAGCACCGTAATCAGCGCGCCATGCGCGAACTGGCCGATCGCCTCGTCGAACGTGTAGCGGAACCCGGCCGCCTCGGTCACGCGCGTGATGGACTGGGGCGTGCCGGTGAGGAAGTGCCAGCCGTGTTCGGTGCCCGGCCGCCCGTAGCGGCCCATGTAGGCAATCTTCTTGGCCTTCGCGAGCTTCGGCGTCTCGCGCGGATCGAAGCTCAGGGCGATGACGTCGAAGTCTTTGCCCGCGTCGAGCGAAATCGTCTGCAGCGCGCCCGTCAGGCCATTGAGCACCTGCGTGCAGAGCATCGGACATTCGTAATAGACCAGCGCCAGGACGACCGGACGGCCCTTGCCGAAATATTCACCCAGCGCAACGTCGCGGCCGTTCGCGTCCTTGAACATCGCATCGAGCGGCAGCTGTTCGTTCAGCTTCTGATCGAGGCCCACCTCGCGCAGCGCCGCGGGACGTTCGTTGGCTGGCTGCCGCTCCGGCGGCGAAGAATAGAAGCCCTGAGCAAACAGACCGGTGCTCATCGCGCCGGCAGCGCACAGGCTCATGAACAGCGTGCGGTAATTCTTGATTCTCAACTCACCAACTCTTAATTCACTGCGTCTGTCGAGCGGGGAGTCCACGCTCCAGGAGGATTTCCTTTGCGCGCTCGATTGGCAGATGCACCGCGCCGCCGCCTTGATCGATCACGCCGTATTGATCCAGGACCTGCGCCTCGCGCGCGAGGAACTGCTCGAGATTGAGCGGCTCGTTCGTGAGCAGGCGCGGCGCGGGCGGCGCTTCGCCGGCCGGCCGCGCGAGCGACGACACCTGAGGATCGCGGTCGTTCAAGCGGCCCATGAAGAGCTTGAACATGCCGGCCATCGCCAGCCACACGGCCACGCACACGATGACCAGATAGATCCCATGGCGGATCATCGTCGACAGGCTGACGTCGGCGAGCTCGCGCCCGGCGCGCACGCTCTGCGGATCGCCGCCGGCATCAATGTGCTTCATACATGGCTTCCTTGTAATAGGGGTCCTTGTACGGCACGAGCGCGCGGCCTTTGAGCTGCCGGGCACAGACGGACAGCCACAGGCCGCCGAGGCCGACGACCGAGGCCACGTCCATCCAGTGAATGGGGAAGCGGCTGCCGTCGTGATGGAACATCGGTCCGATGTGCCAGATCAGGTCGATCGCGCGCGCCGCCAGCACGAGGGCGGCCACAGCCACGATCTTGCGCCGGTTCTTCTTGAGATCGGCCGAGAGCAGCAGCGTGAACGGCAGCACGAAGTGCACGAGCGCGAGCGCCACCGAGAGCCATCCCCATCCGCCATGGAAACGCTCGAGATAAAACGGAATTTCTTCGGGCAGATTCGCCGAATAGATGATCAGGAACTGCGAGAAGCTGAAGTAGGCCCACAACATCACGAACGCGAGCATCAGCTTGCCCAGGTCGTGCAGCTCGCTCGTGGTCACGACAAGCGAGAAGGGTCGCGCGTCCGAGAGTGCGACCACCATCAGGATCGAAAACGCGATGGCTGCGAGGCCCTGGCCGCCGATGACAATCACGCCGAACATCGTCGAGTACCAGTGCGGGTCGAGTGACATCACCCAGTCGACGGCCATCACGGTGACGGTCAGGACGAAGAGTACGAGTCCGGGACCCGACAGCATCCGAAAGCGGCGGTCGGCAGGGCCGGGCAGTTGCGCCGCCGTATCGTCCTGCTCCTTCGACCAGCGGTTGAGCAGGAAGATCAGGACGCCCCACACCAGAAACATCACGGCCGCCCGCACGAAGAAGAACGTGTCGTTCAGATACGCCGCCTTCATCTGGATGATCGGATCCGACGCAGCCCCGGGCGCGGCCCACTTGTAGAGCACGGGCAGATTGAATGCGATGGGCAGGAAGAGCAGCGCCACCAGCGGAAGCGTGCGTGTGGCGGCCTCCCACACACGCCGGCAGATCATGCCCCATGCGCCGCCGGTCAGGTGGTGCACCATCATCAAGCCGAGACAGCCGAGCATCAGGCAGGCAATGAAGAAGAAGCCCACCAGATACGACTGCAGGGCCTGCTCGCGATCCACGAAGAATCCGATGGCGAGGCCGATGAGACCGAGCACACCGGCGATCAGCGCCTTCGAGGCGAGGCTGTTGATTTCGGCTTCGGGCCTCACCGCCAGCGCGGCATCGTCGACATGGAGAGACTCGGCCATCAGTGTCCTCCCGTGCCGGGTGCCGGCGGCTGGTGTCCGGCGGCCGGCGCGGTTGCGCCTGGCGCGAGGCGCCCACGTTCTGCTTCAGGCACATCCGACATGGTCGCGTGCTGCGAGAGCTGCAGCGCCTTGAGATAGGCAACGACGGTCCATCGGTCCTCGACCGTCAGCTGCGCGCGATAGTCGGGCATCGCGCCGAAGCCATTGGTGATGACGTCGTACACGTAGCCGGGCGGCGCCTCCCGCAGCCTGTCGATGTGGAACGAGGGAGGCTGGCGATATCCGCGCAGCACGACCATGCCGCGCCCGTCGCCGAGGCGGCTGTGGCACGGCGCGCAATAGATGTTGAAGCGGTCCTGGCCGCGATCGAGCTCCTTGCGGGTGATCGCGAACGGGAACGCCGTCACGGGCTGTCCGTTCTCCTTGCCGGTGTGCAGGAAGTCGTCCTCGTTCAACTGCCCGCGCGGAACGGTGCCTTCGACAAGCGTGCGCGACGAACTGCGGTCGGCAAACATCCGGCTCGCCTCGAGCGGCTCCTGCCGCGGGTTGTCGTGCATGTCCTGCCGGCAGGCCCCAAGCGCGAGCGGGGCGAGCAACAGCGCGAGCGCCCGGAGCGATCTACCGCACCTGAGACCTCTGCCCTCTGCCCTTTGCCCTGTCTGAACGCGGTTAATGGGCCACCTCCACGACTTCGCGCGGCTGCAGCGACCCGAGCATCTGACGAGTGCCGTGCGCATCAAACTTTGGATCGACCGACTCGATGACCAGGAAGAAGCTCTCCTGGCTCGCGAGCGAAAAGCGGGGCGCGTTGAACACCGGATGATAGGGCTGCGGCAGCCCGTTGAGCGCGAGCATCCCGACGAGCGCGGCAATCGAGGCGAACAGAATCGTCGTTTCGAATGCCGGCGGGATGAACATCGGCCACGAGTGATACGGCCGGCCGCCGATATTGATCGGATACGCAATCACCGACGCCCAGTACTGCAGACCGTAGCCCAGGACGAGGCCCGCAATGCCGCCGCCAAGCACGATCGGTGCAACCGAACGATCCTTGAAGCCGATCGCCTCGGGCATGCCGTGAATGGGGAACGGCGAGAACGCATCGAACTTCGTGTAGCCGGCATCGCGCACGCGGCGCACCGCCGCGAGCAGCGACTCGGCATCAGGGAACTCGGCCATCAGGCCGTACGCGGCGGCAACCGGCTGGTCATGTGCCATCACAGGTGCCCCTTTCCATCATCACCGTGCGGGCCTTCGGGCGCGCCGGCGCCGGCCGGTTTGGCGGGCACGCCGGGCAGCAGCATGCGCATCTCGAAGATGGCAATCATCGGCAGCACGCGCACGAACAGGAAGAACAGCGTGACGAACAATCCGACCGTGCCGAAGAAGGTCGAGAAATCCCAGACCGTCGGGTAATACATGTCCCACGAGCTCGGAAGGAAGTCGCGGTGCAGGCTCGTCACGATGATGACGAACCGCTCGAGCCACATGCCGACGTTGACGAACATCGCCACGATGAACACAACCAGCAGATTGTGGCGCATCCGTCGCGACCACATCAGCTGCGGGACGAGGAAGTTGCACAGCAGCAGCACCCAGTACGACCAGCCGTACGGCCCGGTCATGCGGTTCCACAACATGAACCGCTCGTACTGATTCGCGCTGTACCACCCGTAGAACGCCTCGCAGGCATAGCCGTAGACGACGATGAGGCCGGTCGTCAGCATGACCTTGGCCATGTTGTCGATGTGGCGCATCGTGATGAA
>JBBDWL010000047.1:0-159589 GCA_040902895.1 Vicinamibacterales bacterium
TCGACGGCGGGCAAGGGGCCATCCGGGTTGGAAAGCCAGACGCTCAGGCGATCGCCCGCCTCTGCCAGTCGGCCTGTGATTCCAGATGCGAGGGCGTCAGCCGCGGTCTCGAGCCTCTCGCGCGATTGCTGCTCGTCGATGGCGCGCTGTTGATCGAGCAGCCGCCAGCCGCCCCAGACGAGCGCACCGGTGACGATGGCGGTGGTTCCGACAAGCGCCGCGATCAACGAGTGAGGGGGACGCAGCACGGCGATTCAGCCTACATCCTGGGGCTCCCCGGACAATCAGGAATGTGTCACGTTTGCGTCATCCCCGCTCTATCTGCACTTCGCGTCGATGAGCCCCTGCATCAGCGACAAATACTGCGGCCGGGTGACCGAGCCTCCGTCACCCGGCACGGTCTTGTGCGCGATGACCATGTCGAGCTTCGGGATCACCGTGATGTATTGCCCGACGGCGCCGATGCCCGTGTAGGCGCCTTCGTACGCGCCCTTTGCGGACGGGCCGTCCCACACCCACCAGAGATATCCGTAGCCGAACGGCCCCTGGCGATGCCGCTCGGGATTCATCTCGTGCTGCCGCGTGACCGGCTTCACGATGCGGCGTGCCCAGTCGCGCGGCACGATCTGTTTTCCGTTCCATTCCCCTTCGCGCAGCATGACGAGCCCGATGCGGGCCATGTCGCGCGTCGAGAAGTTCATGTGATACGCGAGGTGCTGCGACCGGCGCGCGTTGCCCGTGCGGCGATGGCGCGCCGTGTCGAAGTCCTGCATCCCGATCGGCACGGCAAGATCCTTCTCGAGCGCGTCGTAGATGCCGAGGCCCGTCTCCTGCTCGAAGATGGTGCCGAGCGCGTTGAAGTCCCAGTTGCTATAGAGGTAGTACGTGCCCGGCTTCTGCGATCCGCGCGGCGGCGCGCTGGCGAGATCGTCGCCGCTGTTCGATGCCTCGTGATACACACCCGACCGCGCGCCCAGCAGATGCTCGGTCGTGGCCTGCTTCTCGGCGTCGGTCAGCCCGCCGATGTCGTCGATCTTCATCTCGGCGAGCGTCTTGGTGAGGCGCACCTTGCCGCTCGCAACGTAATTGCCGAACAGCATCGCCAGCACGCTCTTGCGCACCGATGCGAGATAGCTGACCGTCTTGACGTCGCCATACTCGAAGAGCACGCGCCCGCCGACCACCGCCATCATCGCGCTGGTCGAAAGCCCCTTTGCCGTGTTCTCAACGGCCGCGAGCCGGTCGGCGCAGAATCCAGCCGAAGCCGGATCGCTGACGCGCTGCCATTCCGGGACCGGAAAGACATTCCGCTGTTGCGCCTGCGGCGCGGCCAGCGTCAGCGCGAGAAGAACAGCGAGGGGAAGACTGAGCAGAAAGCGCCTCTTCATGCGACGCATTCTACCGGCTACCCGAAAAAGATGATGCCGCCGCCGCTGCCGCCGAACCTGGGGTTCACAACGTTGTTGAAGATGGATCCGAAGCGGTAGCTGATGCCGAAACTCACGTAGTACCGGTAGCCCGTGAACAGCTGCCGCTGTCGCAGCAGCACCTCGTCAACCGTAGCGTCTCCCTTGCGCAGGTTGATCTGGTCGCGGATCCGGGAATAGTCGCCGAAGATGTTGAACGAGAAGCCCTTGAAGAGACGCACATCGGCATGGCCAAAGAGCGATAGCTTGTTCCGATCCAGATTGTTCAGATGCTGCGAGAAGCTCATTGACGCGCCCGCCGATCCCCAGGGCTGCCGCAGTCCCAGCTCGGTGCCGATCGAGTGCTCGGGAACCGTCTCCTCGAGTTTGTCGAAGATCGTGACCTCCTCGTAGTTGTAGCGGGCGAGGCCGGCCGAGTACAGGAACGTCCAGCTGCGCCGTGTCGACTCGGCGTACGGAAACACATCGAACTCGATGCCGGGCATCACGCGCAGCACGTAGTCGTGATTGCTGAAAGTCGATCCTGAGAGATTCGTCCGCAGGCCGGCCGACCACTTCGGACCGAGGCTCTTCACGACGAGCGAGTTGACTCCCCAGTTCCTCGAGATGCTCTTGACGCTCTCGGTGTCGCTCAGCTCGAACGTGCTCTGGCTGTTGTTGTCGTTGGTCGAGAGATTGATCTTCCAGTTCTCAGTGACGCGGTTGGCCGAGAGGTTCACACGGAACGACCGGCCTTTGCTCGACCTTTCGCCGTTGAGATTGCCGTTGGCGCTGGCGCTGAAGACCCAGAAGTTCCACGGATCTTTCTGCGGAGCGGCATCGCCCGCTGCCGCCGCCGGCGGCTTGAAGGTGACATCGAGTGAGTCGATCCGGCCCGAACGAACCGCATAGCGGGTGAGTCCGAGCCGCACGACGCGCGCGAGCTCCTTGCGCCGCGCATCGCTCGTGTCGGTCGACGCGGTGGCGAAGGTGAGCGTCTCGTCGACACCTGCGAGCGCGCCCGCGCCAATGAATTTGAGGGTCCAGTTCCAACCCCCGCCGCCCGTCGTCTGCGTCGTCACGAGCAGATGAATATCGGAGGCCTGCCGGTCTCTGACCCAGTCGACGAAACCGACGTTCGTTCTCAGGAAGTCGAAGTCGCATTCGTACTGGCAGTCGAGGAAGACGCGGAGCTGCTGCGTCTGGCCCGCGGCCGCTGGCGTTTCACCTGCCGGCGGCGTCTGGGCCGCGGTCCCGGAAACGCTCCAGGCGATCATCAGAACCGCGAAAACAAGCACCCGAATCTTCATCTATCCCCCTGAAATGCGGTTGACGCCGCCCGCGATAGCAGGCGCCGCTCCATCCCCTGCTTAGACGGCAGAGGTCGGGTGCCGGTTGTGAAAAGGGGTGCTAATATTGAGGGTTCATGATCACCGTCTCGGGCGTCTCCATGCGGTACGGGTCGAAGATTCTCTTCGACGATGTGACCACGACCTTCACGAAAGGCCGCCGGTATGGCCTGACCGGCCCCAATGGGTCGGGCAAGTCGACCTTCATGAAGCTGCTGACCGGCGAGCTCGAGCCGCAGCGCGGCGTCGTGTCGCGCCCGAAGAAGCTCGGCGTGCTGCGCCAGGACCAGTTTGCGTTCGACCCGTTCCGGGTCATCGACACCGTGGTCATGGGGAACAATCGGCTGTGGGCAGCCCTCGAAGAGCGCGAAAAGCTCTACCAGAAGTCGGACATGACTGACGCTGATGGCATGCGGCTCGGCGAGCTCGAGGGGATTGTCGGCGAAGAAGACGGATACACGGCTGAAAGCGACGCCGCCGTGCTGCTGCAGGGTCTGGATATTCCCGACGAGCTGCACGAGCGCACGATGGGTGAGCTGCAGGGCGGACAGAAGGTCCGTGTGCTGCTCGCGCAGGCGCTGTTCGGCAATCCCGAAGCGCTGCTGCTCGACGAGCCCACGAACCATCTGGACCTCGACTCGATCCACTGGCTTGTCGACTTTCTCGTGCGCTACGAGGGATCGCTGATCGTCATCTCGCACGACCGCCACTTCCTCAACGCGGTGTGCACGCACATCGCCGACATCGACTATCAGACGATCATCACCTACACGGGCGGTTACGACGACATGGTCGTGGCCAAGACGCAGGTGCGGTCGACGCTCGAGGCGCAGAACGCCCAGCGCGAGAAGAAGATCGAGCAGCTGAACGAGTTCATCGCGCGGTTCGCGGCCGGCACGCGCTCGTCGCAGGTCACGTCGCGCCGCAAGGAAGTAGAGCGGCTGCAGACGACGGAGCTGGCGCGCTCGAACATCGCGCGGCCGTACATCAGGTTCACGCAGAACCGTCCGTCGGGCAAGCTTGCCGTTGAGTTCTCGGATCTCTCGAAGGCCTACGGCGATCACCAGGTCATCGATGACTTCAGCGGCATCGTCAACCGTGGCGAAAAGATCGTCCTCATCGGACGCAACGGCGCCGGCAAGACGACGATGCTGAAGTCGCTGCTGTCCGAGAAGCCGGAGCGGGGCGTGACGTTCGAAGACCGCGCGGCGCTCGGCGATTGCGACCGCGATTCGGGCTCTATCCGCTGGGGCCACGAAGTGTCGATCGGCTATTTCCCGCAGGACCACACCGGACTGATCGAGAAGGGCATGACGGCGGTCGACTGGCTGCACCAGTTCGATCCGCAGGCGGCGCGGCAGGACATCCACGGCCTGCTCGGGCAGATGCTGTTCACCGGCGAGGAAGGCTCGAAGCCGACCGAGGCGCTGTCGGGCGGCGAGACGGCGCGCCTGCTCTTCTGCCGCATCATGCTGCAGAAGCCGAACGTGCTGATCCTCGACGAGCCGACGAACCACCTCGATCTCGAGTCGATCAACGCGCTCAACATCGCGCTGCAGAAGTTCGAGGGCACGATCTTCATCGTGACGCACGACCAGGATCTGATCGAAGAAGTCGGCAGCCGGATCTGGAACTTCGAGGCTTCGGCCGTTCCTGGACAGGCCGCGCGCATCACGGACTTCAAGGGCACCTACGAGGACTTCGCGGGCGGTGGCACCGTCGTTCAGGGACGTGGCGCGACCCTTCAGAGTCCGCGTTCAGCAGCCAGATAAATCTACCGATACACCTCCCGCCTGTGTCCGATCTTGAGCACCAGCACAAGCAGCAGCGCATCGCGGATCTGATAGACAATTCGATAGTCGCTCACCCGCACGCGATAGAGACCGTCTGATCCGGAAAGCTTGTGCGAGCCTGCTTGCCGCGGATCCTCCGCCAGGCTATCGATCTTTCGGGCGATTCGCCGTTGGAGGTCGCGCGGAAGGGTTTCGAGCTGCCTGGCTGCCGAAGGTTTGAGCTCGATGCGATAAGCGGCCATCGGCTCATCCGAGCTTCAGCTTTGCCTTCAGATCACTCCACGCGATGTTCCCTCTTTCCTTCAGGGCGGCGCGGGCAGCTTCCAGGTCGAGACGATCCTCGAGTTCGTCGAGCAGGGCAGCGTCCTCCGCCGGCACCAGCACCGCGACCGTCTTTCCATGCCGCTCAATTGCGACGCGCTCGTGGTTGTAGGAAACGCGGTTGAGCAGATCGGCAAGTCCGCCCCGGAGGCTGCTTGCGCTTGTCTTGGCCATGCCTGATTCTATCAAATTGTACAAAATATGAAAATCGAACTATTGACCCCGTAGTCAAACCTATGTAAAACATAGTTTTACTATGGTGAAATCCATTACGAAGGTCGGTAATTCCCAGGGAATCATCTTTGACACGGCCTTGCTGGAACTAGCTCGCCTGAAGGTTGGGGATGAGTTGAATATCGAGGTCCACGAGGGCGGCACGATTACGCTGACGCCTGTTCGGCCGCGGCCTGCCGCCGAGGAGATCCGGGCCTCGGTCGAGAGCATCATGGACCGGTACTCGGAGACGCTGAAGAAGCTCTCGTGACCCCAGGCGCGAACGACTGCCTGCATCTGACGGTCGACGACGTGGGCCTCATTCACGAGCGGGCGCTTGCGCGCTTCGGCGGCCTCGACGGCGTGCGCGACGTCGCGCTGCTGGAGTCCGCCGTGGCGGCTCCCCAGGCGGGCTTCGGCGGGCAGTCTGTCTACACCGACCTGGTGGAAATCGCGGCCGCATATCTGTTCTATATCTGTCGCAACCATCCGTTTCTTGACGGCAACAAGCGGACAGGGCTTGGCGCGTGCATCCTGTTCCTGCATCTCAATGGCATCGAGACGCCCCCGGACGATCCGGAATGGGAAGGCCTTGTGGTGGATGTGGCATCTGGTCATCTCGATCGTGATGGCGCGACAGCGCGGTTGCGCCAGGTCCTGAAATGAAGATCACCGACGCCATCGCCATTCCCGACGCCGAGCTCGAAGAGCGGTTCGTTCGCGCGTCGGGTCCCGGCGGACAAAACGTCAATAAGGTCTCGACGGCCGTCGAGCTCCGCTTCAACGTGTTTTCGTCATCGCTGCCCGACGAAGTGCGCACGCGGCTGATCGCGCTTGCCGGCAAGCGGATCAATCAGGAAGGCGTGCTGCTCATCGACAGCCGCGAGCACCGCACGCAGGCGCAGAACAGGGAAGCCGCGCGCGCGCGGCTGGCCGCGCTTATTCAGGCCGCCACCATCCGCCCGAAAAAGCGCCGCAAGACGAAGCCCACCAAAGCCGCGAAGGAGCGGCGCATCGAATCCAAGAAGAAGCGCAGCGCGATCAAGTCTGGCCGAGGCCGCGTCAAACAGCAATTCTGAATTCTTGACTCACCAACTTTGAATTTCTTCAGAACCCCTCGAACCTCGGATTGACGACGTTGTTGAAGATCGAACCGAACTGATAATTGAAGCCCACCGACAGCCCGTACCGGTAGCCGCTCTGCAGCCGGCGCAGCCGCAGCAGGATCTCCTCGTCGGTCGCGGCGCCTTTTGGCAGATAGATCTGATCGCGCACGCGCGAGGCGTTGCCGTTGATGTTGAGCGAGAATCCGCGAAACAGGCGCACGTCGAGCCGGCCGCTGATCTCCATGCGGTGCAGCGACAGATCGTGCAGGTAGCTCGACGCGTCGGCCGACACCCGCATGAATCCCCACGGCTGCCGCAGCGAGAGCGTCGACTGGAAGCTGTGGTCGTAGACGGTCTCTTCGAGCTTGTCGAAAATCGTCAACTCGTCATAGGTGAGCCGATTGATGCCGATGGTGTACTGCGCGTACAGCGCGCGCCGCGTCGATTCGCGATAGGGGAAGAAGCTGTACTCGATGCCGGCGGCCGCGCGTATCGCCAGGTCGCGGTTCTCGAAACTCGACGCGCCGATTGACGACCGCGCCGCCGCCGCCCAGTGCTGGCCGCCGAGACTTCTGATGCCCAGCACGCGCGCGCTCCAGTTCTTCGACACGCTGGTGAGCTGGCGCCCGTCGCTGAGCGTGAACGTGTCCTGGTTGTAGTCGCCGTTTGACGAGAACGACAGCTTCCACACCTCGGTCGTGCGATTCGCCGAGAAATTTGCGCGGATCCCGCTGCCGGTGTTCGCCCGCTCGCCATCCAGGTTCACCGACATGCCGGCGCGGAAGATCCAGAGGTTCCATGGATCGATCGCGGCCGACGCCGTCGTGGGCGGCATGTTCTGTTCCTCGATCGGCACCTCATACTCGATGCGAAGGCGCTCGGCCGCCTGCGATCCGTACAGGAACGGCACCAGACCGAGCGCAAACGTGCGCGCAAAGCCGCGGCGCCGCTCGTCAGACGTGTCGGTGCCGCTCGACACGTATCGCAGCGTGCGCGTTTGTCCCGCGAGCGCGCCGATCCCGATGAACTCGATCTGAAAATCCTCGCCGCCGCTCGAATTCCGCTGCGTCGTCACCAGCACGTGCACGTCGGCGTCTTTCCGGTCGCGGACATAGTCGATGTACCGGATTTCGGTGCGCAGGAAGTCGAAGTCGCAGTCCGAGCAGTCGAGAAAGACGCGCAGCGGCTGCGCGGTCCCAGGAGCGGCCGCCTGCTGACCGAACGCCGCCGGCACGGTTGTGAGGATGAAGGTGAGGGCCGCGAGAAGTATGCGCAAGAGGAACAGAATAACAAAAAAGGGCCGGGCGTTCCGCCCGGCCCAATTTTCAACTTTCAACTTACCAATTTTTAATTCTGTCCGCCTCGCCCACCGCGCCCTCCAGGCGGCGGCGCGGCCTCGAGGACCACCTTGTGCCCGTCGACGAACACGTGCTTGATCGTCATCTTCTCACCGAACAGATCGCCCTCGGTGACGATGACGTTGGCGATCTTGCCGCGTTCGAGCGAGCCGAGTCGCTTGTCTGCGCGGGCGATCTTTGCCGCGTCGAGCGTGAGCGCGCGCAGGGCCGCATCGACCGGCAGGCCTTCCTTGACGGCGCGCGCGGCGTTGCGCACGAAATCGCGCGGCTGTGAGAGCCCGCCGGTCTCGAACGCGAACGTCACGCCCGCTTTCGCGAGCACGCCGGGCGTTTTGGGCGCGTTGGCCCGGGCGCGCAGGGTGTCGAGCGATTCGTCGGCGTCGGGCGGCAGTGTGCGCGGCCGTGTCGGGAAGTTCAGCGAGTAGATCACCGGCGCATCCGCCGCCTTGAGCTCTGCCGCCATCTCGCCGGCTTCGGTGGCGCCGGTGATGATCGGATTGACGTTCAGCTCCTTGGCCAGGCGCAGCACGCGCGCGATTTCGCGCGCCTCCTCGGCGTCAAACGCGACGGGAATCCGCCGGTCGATGGCCGGCAGCAGGCCATTGAGCGCGGGATCCCACGCCGGTCTGACCATCGACGGATTCTTCTCATAGTGCGCCAGCGCCTGCCGCTGCCACGCCGCATCGGCGAAGGCCTGGCGGATGAACGAGATGGCGCCCATCAGCGACGCGGGATACGGTCCGCCGCCCGGCGAGAAGTTGACGTGCAGCGCCACCGGCGCCTGCACGATCGTCATCGTCTTCCTGATGTCGGCGACCGAGCCGATCTGCGGATCGTCGGGAGGCGCGATGACGTTGACGAGCGCGCTCTGGCCGCGGAACAGGTTTCCTGACGGCTTGGCGAGCACGCTGGTGATGCCGGCGGAGGCGAGGCGGGCGAGCTCGGTGCCTTCGATGCGCACGTGCTCGGCCGCCTGGTAATCAGGACGCAGAATCGATTCGCGCTTTGCGCGCTCGACCGCTTCGCGCGTCTGGCCCTGTGCCGCGGGAGCGCCGCCGCCGCGTCCGCCGCCCGCCGCGGCTGCCGGCGCCTCGAGGGCGGCCGTGTTGCCCATGTCGATCAGGCCGGGATACACGGTGAGCCCGGTGCCGTCGATGATGATGGCGTCGTTCGGGATGGCCGCGTTCGCGCCGACCGCTTCAATCAGGCCGCCGCGCAGCACGATGTTGCCCGTCGCGATCACCGCGCCAGACACCGGCACGATCGTCGCGCCGCGAATCGCGTATGCGGGCGCATACTGCGCCTGCTCGCCGGAGATCGACACGGCGAACCCGAGCGCCAGCGCGGCAATAGATGTGAGAGCTCTTTTCATGACTCAGCGTCTCCGTTGCAGTAATTCCTAATTCTTAATTCACCAACTCTTAACTTCGCGCAACGCTTCACTTTCTTCCCATAAAGCGTTGCCACAAGAGCCAGTGTTTGTTTTCGAGGCTCACATCGCGCCCGTTGATGATGACGTTGCGCACGTTCGTGGTGACCTCGAGCGGATCGCCGTCGGCGATGAACAGGTTCGCGATCTTGCCTTCTTCGAGGCTGCCGATTGCCGCGCCCACCCCGAGGATCTCGGCGGCGTTGATGGTCAGCGCCTTGAGCGCCTCGTCCCGCGACAGGCCCCACGCCACGGATTGCGCCGCCTGATAGGGCAGCAGCCGCACGTCGGAGTAACCGCCGGTCGAGAACGAGAACTTCACGCCCGCGTCGGCCAGCACGTCGGCCGCGGCATAGTTGAAGTTGTGCGACACGTCTTCGCTCTGCGGCGTCGACTGCACTTCCGAGAGAATGACCGGGATGTTCTTGCCGGCGAGCGCCTTCACGCCCATCGACGCGGCGAACGGACTGGTGATGATCACCATGTCGACGTTCTCCTTCGTCGCATACGCAATCGCATCGTCGAAATCCATGTAGCTGCCGACGCGCGTGTACAGCTTCGTGCGCTTCTCGACGACCGGCACGAGTGCTTCGAGCATCCAGTCGATCGGCTTGCCCGGACCGGCCTTCGCGTAGGCGCGTGCGCGTGCGAAATAGTCGGACACGCGAGCCAGCTGCTGATCGCGGCGCCGCGTCAGGTCTTCGAAACTCGTCTCGCCGCCGCCGGGCCCGCCGCCGCGTCCGCCGCCGCCGCCGCGTCCGCCGCCGCCCGCGATGGCCGGGAAGCTGAAGACGATGCCGGCGCTGGGTTTGACGGTAGCTTCTTCCCACGTCCAGCCATCGAGGTTCATCACCGCGACGTCGCCCGAAAGGATGCCGCCGCCGGGCATCACGGCGGCCGTGGTCACGCCGTTGGCCCGCGCGACCGGAATGGCGTCGCTGTCGGCCTGATACTCGACGCGCGTGCGGATGTTCTGGTTGAAGTCGAGCATCTCGCGCACGTCTTCCATGCCGCGCACGCCTGGCTCGTTGAGGCCAAGGTCGGTCGATGTCTCGATGAAGCCCGGATACACCGAGCCTCCCTTGGCATCGATCACTTTCGCGCCCGCCGGCACCGGCACGTCGGCCCCGAGCGCGACGATCTTGTTGCCGCGAATGATGATGGTGCCCTTCTCAATCGTCGGCCGCGTCACCGGCACGATGCGCGCATTGGTGATCGCGAGCACTTCGTTGGTGCCCGGCGAACCGGGAGGGGTAGGAACTTGAGCTTGCGCTTGACTCGCAGCAGCCTGGAACGACGTCGATGGTGCGACACGGGCCTCGTCAACGAACGGCCCGTGCCCTGAACTTTCGAACCGTCCGGAGATCACCAGATCACCAGATCGCCAGATCACCAAATCCTGCTGCGCCTCGGGCTTCTGATCCCCCGGTCCCTCGGGCCGCGTCGGCGTGGCGACCGCGCGCAGCGCGGCCTTCTCCTTCTCGAGCTCCGTGATCCGCCCCGCGTCGGCTTCGCGGTCGTGGTACAGCAGACCGTCGATGTACACGCGGTCGGCGACGGCGAAGCTGCTCAGCGGATGCGCCGTCCAGATGACCACATCGGCGTCCTTGCCCGCTTCGAGCGATCCGACGCGGTTGTCGATACGCAGCTGCTTCGCGGGATTGATCGTGACCATCGCGAGCGCCTCGTCCTGCGAGAGGCCGCCCCACTTGATCGTCTTCGCGGCCTCGGTGTTCAGGCGGCGCGCGTGTTCGGCGCTGTCGGAGTTGATCGAGACGAGCACGCCCTTCTGGTGCATCAGCGCGGCGTTGTAGGGGATCGCGTCTTCCGCTTCGATCTTGTAGCCCCACCAGTCGCTGAACGTCGATGCGCCGGCGCCGTGCGCGGCGATCTCCTTGGCGACCTTATAGCCCTCGAGCACGTGCTGGAACGTCGCGATCTTGAAGCCCATTTCCTCGGCGAGGCGGATGAGCATCAGGATTTCGTCGGCGCGGTAGCAGTGCGCGTGCACCAGGCGCTTGCCTTCGAGGATCTCGACGAGCGGTTCGAGCTGCAGGTCGCGCCGCGGAGGCAGCGCGTCTCTGTTCGAGCCCTTCGTCTTCTCGTAGTTCTGCCACGCGGCCTGATACACCTTTGCGCGCGTGAACGCGTCGCGGATGACGTATTCGACGCCGCCGCGCGTGGCGGGGTAGCGCGCCGGCTGATTCGGCTGCGACGGATTCCCCTGGCGCTTCGGGTTCTCGCCGAGTGCGAACTTGATGCCGGGCATCGCGCCCTCGAAGAGCAGGTCTTCGCCGCGCTTCTTGCCCCAGCGCAGCTTGATGACGGCGTTCTTGCCGCCGATCGGGTTCGCGCTGCCGTGCAGGATGTTGGCGATCGTCAGCCCGCCTGCGAGGTCGCGATAAATGTTGATGTCGGTCGGGTCGAGCACGTCTTCGATGCCGACCATCGACGACACCACCGTGCCGCCCTCGTTGATCGCGTCGGCCGCGATGTGCGAGTGCGCGTCGATGATGCCGGGCGACACGAACTTCCCGGTGCCGTCGATCACCTCGGCGCCAGAGGGGATGTTCACATTGGTCCCGAGCGCGGCAATTTTCCCGTCGCGCAGCACGATGGTGCCGTTCGGGATGGTGCCTTTCGTTACGGTGACCAGGGTTGCGTTGCGGATGGCGACCACGCCGGGAGTCCGCGCCTGTCCGGTCACCCGGATAGTCGACGAGGACGCCACGATGGCCATCAGGAATGCCGCCGCAACGGCGGCTGGTTTGAGGAGTCGAGAAATCACGTTTGGAGCCTCCACCTTACTTAAAGGGTCTCGGTATACACAGAAAGAGGAATGTACTCACTTACGACGGGGAGGGCAAATTGCTGCGGGAACCAGCCGGAAGTACTGGAATTCAGGCGGCAGTGGACCTAGCATGCGGAGCCACAATAGCCACCAAGGCGTGAGGCCGCGGACCCTATCGTCCCAGCCCAACGATCCTTGAAGCGACGCGTGCCCTTTATGCCAGGTTACGTGGAGGACATCGCGCGCTTCTCCTTACACGATTCCGATGCCTTCGTGGTCCTGAGCGAGTGCTTCCTTCCCTAGAGCGAGCGTGATTCAAAGAACACGATTGCGCAAGGCGATATGGATGCGAAGCATTCGGGTCGCTTCTTCAGCCGACGTTCGGCACCTCTAAAAACCCGTTTTGGGATGGTTGACGTAGGGATCGTACATTGCGCATTGGTATCCAACCGCGGTGGTTGGGTGCCGCGTAAATCTGTAGGCGCTTGATGGGTCGTTTCCCATCGAACGCAAGGAGACTGCACATGGCCACTGCCACGTCTGCCCTCTCGTCTGTTCCCACTCCGCAAGTCATCGAAAATCCACCAAACGCCAGGCGCACGATGGAAGCGTTGCGCGACCTAGGCTACGACAGCTACGCCTCGATCCTCGACATCATTGACAACAGTATCGACGCCGGCGCGCGTCAGATAGTGGTCAAGATCAGCGAACAGAAGGGCGACATCCTCCTGTCGATCGAGGATGACGGTTGCGGCATGGGTGAGGAGTTATTGAGTGAGGCCCTGCGATTGGGTTCCGATACGGAGCGGGAAAGCACCGACCTTGGGAAGTTCGGGATGGGCCTGGTGACCGCATCGATCGGTCTGTCCCGACGGGTCGAAGTCCTTACGCGCGAGGACGGGAGCCCATTGCTTTATGGTGGCTTCGATCTCGATGACATCGCTGACCAGGATCGTTTCATCAAGGAGCTCGGGGCAGCTAACGCCGAGCAACAGGAGCGATTCGCGAAGCCCCACGGGACTCTCGTCTCGTTGTCAAAGACCGACCGAATCAGCAATCGCCATCCGAGCCTATTCGCCAACATCCTCAAGAAGCGGATCGGACAGGTATTCAGAAAATTCCTGAAGGCCGGTGTCGTCATCGAGGTGAACGAGCAGCGGGTCGAACCGGTCGACCCGTTAATGCTTGGCGACGCCGATACGGAATTGGCCCTCGAAATGGACATGGAAGTCGACGGCCTCGGCAAAGCATATATTCGCGCCGTCGAGTTGCCAGACCGCGGCGGCCCGACGAACAAAGCTCTGGGCATCAACGCCGACAGTTCGGGATTCTACGTGGTCAGGAACAACCGCGAGATCATGGCGGCCGAAACCTTCGATTTCTACAAGAAGCATCCAGAATATGCGCACTTCCGCGCGGAACTGGCCTTCGGAGGTGAGCTCGATCCAGCGTTCCACACTGATGTCAAGAAAATGGTGATTCAGCCGTCGCAGAGTTTCCTCGACAAACTCAAGCAGGCCACGATGGGGCTGATCACGAAATCACAGCGCGAAAAGAAGAAGCGCGCCGGTGTCGAACGCGGAAAGATGGATCATTCGGCAGCAGAGGCGAACATCAGTCATCGCGCGACCCTTCTTCCGAAGGCACCGGGAAAGGGTCTGACGGAGCCCCGTGCCCCACGCTCGACGAAGAAGGCGATAGGTGAGGCGAAGCCGACAGATGGAATGGCGAGGCTGAGGCCTCACGTCACTAGCATCAAGACGGCTTCTGGCTTGAAGGTCGCGTTCAACGAGGGAAACTTCGGCGAAGCTCCATTTTACTTGGTGAAGCAGGAAGGCAAGACGATCGTGATCACGTATAACCGTGACCATCCGTTCTGGCGCGAGCTAGTGGTTTACTCGGACGAGACGAAGATTATCGCGTTATTCGACTATTTGGTGTTCGCTCTCGCGAACACGGAACTTCTCGTACCGGAGCAGGCAGAGGTCGTGAAGGCGAACGTCAATTCGACCTTGATCGGCCTCCTCGTGTAGCGGGCTGGTCTCCGATCGTGGGATGAACTCCAGGTTTGTCACTGTATGGCGCGGCGCCGACTTCAAAGACGCCGCGCCGTCGTTCGAGCACACGATCAGAGCGCCGGGTCACCAAGACGGCAACAAAATGTCGTTGAGTGATTGCACTCATCACGACGGCCGCGTTTGCCTTCATCCTATCGAGAATGGCCGTCACCGCTGTCAACGGAGGGAGTTCCTGCCCGATCCCGCGGACGATAATTCCAGACCGCAGCCGCCGCTCCCCCTTCTTTAGAACGAACGTGCCCACCGCGTGCGTGCGCGTCGCTGCGCCGTTCGACTCTATGCGCGAGATCGTGACTTGCCCGACCCGGAATAGCGCATCCGACACCTTCTTCCTCGACAGATAATCAGCGAGCGCGTCGTCGGAGATCCGGCCGTGTCCAATAGCAGGCACCCTCGTCGCTAGCGTGATCTCCTCACTGCTGACAGTAATGAAGTCGCGAGCCTCCAAAGTGCCGACCGTCCCCTTGCGAACGAACCGACCGTATGTTCCGTTTTCGTTTACTGGAACGATGGACAGTCCTTCAGCAAGAACGCCAGACATGATCCAGCGTCTATTTCGGCTACGCGCGATGTCTTGTAGAAAACGATCGGGCGGAGTTCGCGGCATTTTCGCGTCTGTGTCCTTGTACGCCTGTCGAACATCGTCAACACTGAATGCTGGCCGGCGGACTCGCCCCCGGCCGATAACTCCCGCCTTTTCCAACAGCCGATCAAGAACCTTAGGCCACTCGTCAACTTGAGGAATGCGTCCGTGATGCTTGGCCGCATCCGGGGGCAACGAAAACTCGTTCGTGAGCTTCAATACCTTCGAGGGCCGCAGCACCTCAGCGTCAAGGGCACGAATAATCGAGCCACCGAGCGCACGCGCGATCGGCGGGCATACGGAATTCCCGATCTGGCGGTGCGCATGCCACTTCACAGGGTAGAAGTCGAACCAGTCAGGATAGCCATGAAGGCGCGCCGCTTCCCGGACGGTGATGCATCGGGGCTCGTACGGATGAATCGGCCGCGGTGCATTGTATGAGCCGTGCTCGCTGTCGGTGCCGGCGCGCAACGTTGGAGCGAGACCATCGGGATCAAGGCGCGGCAGATTATGCGCGGGCACCGTTGCACCAGGAGCAGTGGCAGCATAAAGCCGTTCGATTTCTGGACGGTGCTTGACGCGGCGGCAGCCAGTCACCTTGGAATTATCCCAATCCCGTCGCCATGAGAGATCGCACGGATCCGCCCTGAGGCCGCGGGCAGCGAGGACGTACGGATGCAGGTCGTGGCCAACTTTGCGATATTCGCTCGTGTCTAGCTTCAAGAGATCTTCGCGCTCGCCCAACGCTGGGAGATCTTCTATCGCTTGCCACACGGTGGGGCGCGCTGGCTGTTCCTTGCAAGGGCCAGTCGGATAGACCGCCTCGCCGCCTCGCTCCTTCAGGATGCCGATGACGAACAGCCTTTCTCGTCGTTGCGGAACCCCGAAATCCGCTGCGTTTAACGTTCGCACTGGCGCCGTAATGTTGTAGTGGTTCGACAGTCGGTCGATCGTTCGTTCAAACACGACAGCTGTTGCACCGCTCTGCATACCGGGGACGTTTTCCATCAAGAATGCAGCTGGCATTACCTCCATCACCAGACGGGCAAAATGGTCGACGAGCGTGTTGCGAGGGTCGGCGACGTATCGTTTGCCCATTGTGCTGAAGCCCTGGCATGGCGGGCCGCCACAAATCAGACCTATATCCTTGGTCCCGGCAAGCGCGATGAGCTCGGATCCCGTGAGGGAGTCAACGCTGGCACACTGAACCTTCCCATGCGGAAAGTTCCGCTGGTGGGTCGCCACGTGGTACGGATCGCGATCGATCGCTAGAACAACGTCGAAGCCCGCCTGCTCGAGGCCAAGGGATAGCCCGCCGGCGCCCGCGTACAAATCAATTGCAATAGGACGGCTCATGACGCCGCGGCGCGACGATTAACGCACAACAAGTTGATCGCACATGAAGAGCATCGCGGAGACACGGCGACGCACGTTTCTCGGCCGTGTGCGACTGCGTTGACGTGCAGCGAGTAGCGGATATCTTCAGGGACTGCGGCCTGAAGCGGCTCTTGTGCGTATTCGAAGCGCATGCGGGCGCGGATCAATCCCAGGTTTTGGAAGAGACGCATGCAGTGCGTGTCGACCGGAAATACCGCGCGGTCGAGCGCGTAGAGCATGACGCACCGAGCAGTCTTCAAGCCGACGCCAGGCAACGTGATGAGATAACGCTCAAGATGTTCCGTATCCATGCGCCGAAACGCGCCGGCGGAAAGGCTGCCGAAGTCTCTCGTGATCTTGCGGAGCAGGCTCGTAATCTGTCTCGCCTTCACACGACTCAGGCCAGCCTCGCGAATGACTCGCTGTACGTCGGAAACGCTCGCATCGCGAACGTTTTCCCACGTGCCGAAATGACGGCGAAGCCGGCGGTAGATCGCCTCATGATTGCCGCCTTGGGTCCGGGCCGACAGAATGATGAAAACGAGCTCGCTGACCACGTCCCGCTTGTTACCGAGACGAGGGGTGCCATACCGGCGAGCGAGGCGTTGGTTCGCTCGCAGAAGCAAAGAGGCGGCTCGCTGAGGATGGCTAGCCAGCGGACGCGCCGCAGATAAGCTATTATTTTTCAATGACTTATGGCGCATGAACTGGGTCGTTACCGCCGCGCAAATCACATCGAGTTTAGGTCCTTCAGAATACCATCCCGCCGCATCGGAAAGCCGACGAAGTCGAGGTGGGATGCCCGGTGCCGTGGCCTCCGTCACGGTATCCCCCGCATGTAGTACGGCGAATACCGGTGGAACGTGGCGTACTGCTTGAACATCTCGTTGCTCTCAGTCGGGTCCTCATCTATTCGATAACCGAGCGCCCGACGTAAAGTCCGTCCGGAACTCTGCCGCGCAGGCAAGAAGTCCTGGAGATACAGACGCTCCTTTGTGGTGAGTACGGGCACGGCGATTCGTTTCGGTGATGCCCAGTGCAGGCTCGCAAAGGGCCAATCTGCAAAGTGATCGCGAATCTCAGCTCTATCGACGCGTCGGCAGACGATTCCAGTGACCGTGAGCATCGGCGTCGCGTCGGCGTAGAAGAACGAGCACAGCGGCTGATAAGCAAACGGGTTCGTCCCAGGAAACGCGCGCTGGGCCGCGACACGCACCATCGTTTGAACGAGGCGGGCGAATCCCTCTTTGCTAGACGGTGGAGCGGCATTCGGATCCGGCAAAAGCGCGGCAAATTCCTGCTTGAAGGACTCCACCTGTTCTGGCCTGAGGTAATCAGCCGACCGGGATCGAAGAGTGATTTTGACCACGCTGTTTACTGCAACCTTCGACAGCAGGGCTTCGAAATCTGCTAGATCCGCATACGCGAGGCGCATGTAATCGAGCCAAAAGATGCTTTTCCGATCTCGCGATTGGTATTGCGCGATGAACGAATGGAGATCCGTTCGCCGTAGCCTTAGGTGTCGGCAGGGGAGATGAAACTTCTGCCGTTTGATGACCTCCGCATCGGTCTCAATCGACACCATGCGAATGTTTTCATCGACGTCGTAAAGTGATCGGAAGTCCTCCAAGTACGGCCCGCCGAGGCTGTGATACGTGTAGTCAGCCAGTCGTTCGCGCCGATCTAGGCGCCGAAGGACATCCATGAATGCCAGGCGATCGACCGCTTTATTCGGCCTGATCTGATAATTGAGCTGGCTCACCGCGTCGCCTCCCTCAGCGCCAATTCAAAACACTGCTCCCCGACCGCGGAGGGAGGCACGGCAGAATCCTCAAAGAGGTACTCTGACACTCGCCGAATCTCGTCGATGTCGCGGCTGAACGTGATCCTGCGAGTACGCCCCTCGACGGCCTTGGGCATCGGCAGCGACGGCGTGTACTGCTGGCCGATCGGTACGGTGCGGCGCGTTGTGACGAAGGCGAGTTGACGTGCCCGCTCTTTTAGCTGCGTTAGCGCTAGCGCCTCTCCCTGCTTGATGTGCTGCTGTGACTCCTCGGCGAGCCCCTTCCATTTGTTTGTGTAATCGACGAACAGACGCATGCCTTCTCGCATCTTGTTTTTGATTTGCAGATACAGCGCCGAAGACGCATCGACACCGCGCTTCGTCGTCGTGGTGGGCAGTTTCGAAGGGTCGTCGGATTTGAATTCGACAATCCCAGCAATGGCGATGAACTGATTGTGGTAGCGCGGCACGCTGGCTTCACCCCAGCCAGTCAACTCGGTGCGGTCGCAATAGAGAACTGCTCGCTCGTTGCAGACGATCGTCCATCCCGCATCGAGAGACGAGTATTTCGTTTCCTCCTGCTCACTGGCGGCTTCGTCTTGCGATGGAATGGGTCTAGTTAGACCGACTGCTAGAAACACGCTCACGTCGTCCGCTTCCGCTTTGAAGATAAACGGCTGGATCGCCGGTTGCTTGCTGCGAGGCTCTTTCCTTCCAAAGATCAGCTTGATCGGCTTGGGTTTAACACGTGTTCCGTTGATTGATACCGCAAAACCTCTCTCGATAATGAATGCATAGTGGGTCGCAATCATCCGACTCAGGTCGGATTCAAAGGCTTCAGCATTTTCGGTGAAGCGCGCCTTGATGCCCGGGTACAAATGACCGATGACAATCTCGGTGCCGTCCTTCTTTTTGGTGCGAGTCGCGGCGGCGACTGGAATGTCCCAGAGGTTCTCGTCGGCGAGCCATTTCGGAGTGATTTCAATTTCGTACCTGTCGTCGGCGTTCTGAGTGGAGATGAGGCAGTGACGGCCCATCTTGAACATCGCCCGCTTCAAACCAATCCCGTAGACGCCGATCGTGCCCGGAGCGCGATCGGAACGATTCGGATCTGGTCCCATTCGAAAGGCGTAGTTATATAACTTCCAGGGAATGCCGCCACAGTTGTCCGAGATCGAAAAGGAGTCTTTGTTGAATTCGATCTCCGCCTTGTAGCCGGCGTACGGTTGATCTCCGTCCGTGCCGTTCTGTCGATGGATTCCATCGACACAGTTGTCGAGGAGGTCGAGGATCGCTTCTTCGAGGGTTATGTCGCGCGTGAGCATCGACACGAAGAACGACTTGACGGGCGATGCGTCGACCGATGGGTATTCCTTATCTGCTGTGGCCGCCATCGAGCTGCTCCTGATCGAGATCTAAGACCGTTCAAGTTTGGCGATGATGCCAGCGGGGTTGAGTGATAGGGCGCGCGCAACCTCAATGAATTCAAGAACATCCAGGCGCCGCTCTCCACGTTCGAACTTGGAGACGAACGACTGCGGACGTCCAAGCTTCTTCGCAAGAGCCACTTGGGTTACGCCTGCCGCGCGGCGTGCTTCGACGAGAACCCTTCGAAATTGTTCGTGCTTACGGGTGAAGGCCGACCTCGTCACCGGGGCAGTCTCTATCCCGTCTTGGAATATCCCAAAACGGGTTCGCACCCCCACCCCCACCCCACGACAGTTCCACGCTGGAGACCGCGTGAGGCGACGCGGTGGCCGCGCAGTTCGGTGATCGACTTGGACGGCTGACGTGACGTCAGTCGAACGCCCAGAGAACTTCCACGGGAGAGGAATCCTTCACTTCAAGCGCCTTCCCCCGTCCGGCGTACGTGAACGGATCCCTCGTGTTCGTTCGCCAGAAAATGTGAACCGGAGTCGCCGGGTCTACGAGTCGCCTTACTTGCGGCTGGCGGGTCGATGACCCCGTCTTGGCGAACCAACGAAGGTGGCTGCCCTCCCGCGCGTTGGCGTAGTCGTGGCCCGTACGCCCGGCGGTACCGACATTGGCGAAGACGCACGCAGCCCCTCCGTGCTCGTGGTACCCCGTGAACCAGTTTCCGCCCCACGTGTGCTCTGGCAGCCCGAGCAGTCGAAGAACGTCTCGCTGCGTGTAAAGCGCTCCGCGTTTGAAGAGAACCGACATAAGCAGGGACCTGAGACTCGCCAGTCGTAAATCCGTACCCGAATCGCTCTGTTCGCAGATGTGGCGAGAGACGCGGGGATCGGAACGCGGGGAATCTCGTCCAAAACGATAGCCGAAATTGTTCGGGATGCACTAGCAGCGGCAGGAGCGGGCGAAGGCTCCGCCACGGTCAGCATGGTTCACGAGTATCTGGAGACGGTGGAGCCGCGTGCGCCCAGCGCGCCTGGTTGACGTGTCTATGTTAGTAGACAGCTAGAAGCGCGACCCCTATATAGACATTGATGACGGCTCGGCACCTCCGACGCATTCTGGGGGCTGCGTCGACGCGCAAACTGGCGACAAGCCGAACCTGCTTGGGCGCTCCGCTCGCTAACCACACTTGTACTTCCTTACAGCGATTACAAGGACACTGCCAAGAAAGAGGAACGCCGCAATTATCGGCAAACTGCTGGAGTCCTGATCCCGCGAGTCAGACGTCTCGTCTGTCGAGGTCGAGGGCATGTCGGTCGTTTGTCCAACAACTACATCTCGGAAGATTGCGCTCGTTCGTCCATTCCCTCGTAGTAGTAGATTGATAAGCTTTACGTCGCCAGATACCGGGCCGAGTTCAATCTCCGACCTGACAACGGCGTCCGGGCGGAACATCCGCCGGCTATGCCCTCGCACCTCCTACGCTTGCCACGGTCGAAATGGATTGACCGCGTCGAGGTCGTACTTTTCCGCGAACCAGCGCACGAACTCCTCTGGCGATTCGCCCGCCTGGAATGCAGCCTGCAACGGTTCGACGTCGCCCGCCAAGTCTGGCCAGCTACACGCTAGATGCACCCGACAAAGTGCATCAACCCTCTCAGACCACTCTTGAAAGGCGTCCATGGCCGCCCATGCTACCCAGGGTCATCTGCTGGAACAACCGTCGATTGACGCTCGGACAAATCCCTTCCAAACAGGCTAGGATTCGACCGTGCCTCCGCAGCCTTGGTCCGTCCCGGAAGTCGAGGCGACCGTCGCAGCCTACTTTGAGATGCTGCGGCTGGAGCTTGCGGGCATTCCCTACCAGAAATCCGACTTCAACTCCCGGCTGAGAACGGTCCTTGACAATCGGAGCAAGGCGGCCGTCGAGTACAAGTTCCAGAACATCTCCGCGGTGCTCATCAATCAGGGGCAGGGATACATTCGTGGCTACCTGCCGGCACAGAACTACCAACGTATGCTCGAGACCGCCGTACTCGAGTGGCTCGAGGGCGCCGATCAACTGGTCGATGTCATCGACACAAGTCCAGTGCTGAATCCACCTGACGCCGCGGCGTCGCCGGCCTTCTCCGCGCTCGTCTCCTCACCGCCAGAACGTGCCCGCGCGGCGCGTGAGCCCCAGTTCAAAGCCGGACGGATCGACTTTGTGCGGCGTGATGCCGAGAACCGGGCGCTGGGGCAGCGCGGTGAAGAATTCGCCTTCGATCTCGAACGGCAGCGGCTGCATGACGAGGCCGGACGTCCGGACCTTGCTCGGCGTGTCCGCTGGGTGGCGCGCGACGAGGGTGACGGCCTTGGTTATGACATTTCTTCGTTTGCCGCCAGCGGCGAAGCGCGATTGATTGAAGTCAAGACCACTGGTCTCGGGAAGTACTTTCCGTTCGCGCTCACGCGAAACGAGCTCGATTGCTCGCGCCGCGAACGGGAACGCTATCAGCTGTATCGATTCTTCGACTTCGGACGCTCGACTGGTCTCTACGTTCTTGACGGCGCGCTTGACGATGTCTGCATCCTGACGCCGACGATGTTTCGCGCGTCAGCAGGCAAGGCCTGAGCCCTCGTGCTGCCAAGCCGACGGGGGCCGATTCACGACCCGCGCCTGAAGCCCTTGTGTACGCTGCCCGCCGGAGCTGAAGCTCAGGCCTACGGTTGGGGCTGACAACAGCCACCGTTTCCCGCGTTGCCCCAGCCACAGCGCCGAGCGGTATCGTGCGAGCGAACGTCGCCAGCCGCCCTTTCCGATTCACAGCAAGCCCCAGCAGGTAGATGTCCGTCAGCTGCTTCGCGCCTCCCGCGCCGGAGAGATCGAAGGGCGCATCGCGCAGCGAGATCGCATCGCGCCAGAACTGATAGCATCCGGATCATCGATCAGTTTCGGATTACTTTCCGCTGGGAACAGGGGCATGCCTACGAAGTCCGCGTCGAAGACTATCACTAAAGATCCGGACTGGCTGGGACCGGCGATTTCACCCGGCGAGATTCTGCTCGAGGAGTTTCTGAAGCCGCTCGCACTCTCCCAGGTCGAGGCGGCATCACGGCTGGAGATCTCGCTGAACAGGCTCAACGAGATTGTCCTGGGAAAGCGGCGCATCACGGCCGACACCGCCCTGAGGCTGTCGCGACTTCTGAAGACCTCCGCCCAGTTCTGGATGCGGCTGCAGGCCGATTGGAACCTGCACGAGGCGATCAAGGCCCGAAAAGCCTCCTGACCGCTAGCCGGAGACAATCACCAGCGCCTGCCACCCGTAACGTACCAGCCTCGCCGCTTCATACTCTCAGCATGAGGCACACACTCCTTTCCACGTTACTCCTCGTCAGCCTGGCGGTCCCTGCGGCGGCCCAGAGCCCGGCCGCCCCGCTCACGATGGTGAAGGCGGACGGGCTGCCGACGGTCTTTCTCACCGACCTCCAGGGCGCGGAGCATCGCGGGCAGCTGATCCGCGTGGCCCCGGACGAGGTCGTCCTGCTCGGGACCAGCGGCGAGCGTACGTTCAGGCGCAAGGTTCTGATGCGGTACTTCGACGCCAGTGCCCTCGCAAAGCGGTACCTCATTGAGGCGGGCAGTGCAGAGGTCACGGAGCGTCTCGAACATCCGGCATCCACCAGCAGGCTGTCGGCAGTCGAAGTGGCTTCGGCAATCGTGCGCCGTTCGCGCGAGGACAAGTACTCGCGGGAAGATCGGGACCGGGCACTGCAGGCGCTGTCGCGCGATCTGGAAGACATGCTCGTCGTCGAATTGAGTGCGGACGTCGCGGCACTCGCGGCAAGGCTTCTTGTCAGTCACCCCGTTCGATCATCGGATGCGATCCATCTCGCAAGTTGTCTGGCACTTGGCGCCGGCCTCGGCGCCGACATCCCATTCGTCGTCTTCGATGCCCGGCTCCGTGCCGCAGCCACAGCCGAGGACCTCCTGGTGGAACCATGAAGCGCATCGCCGCCCTGGGCGCTCTTCTCTCTCTTCTCGTCGGCTGCGCGACCACGCCGCCCGGGCCACAGTCCGAGCCGGCCGCCGGCCTCGTCACCGCCACGATCCTGCAACTCAATGACGTCTACGAGATCATGCCGCTTGGCGGCAGTGGACTGGGCGGGCTGGCGCGCGTGGCGACGCTGAAGAAGCAGCTGCTGCGGGAAGACCCGAACACGTTCATGGTGCTCGCGGGCGATGTGTTGAGTCCGTCCGCGATGAGCAGTGCGCGCGCGGGCGATGGCGGCGCGGCCCTCAATGGGCAGCACATGGTCGACATCATGAACCGCATCGGACTCGACTACGCGACGTTCGGGAATCATGAGTTCGATCTGCGCAAGGCCGACTTCGACAAGCGGATGGCGGAGTCGAAGTTCACGTGGTTCTCGTCCAACGTGCTGGGCGAAGATGGCAAGCCGTTTCCGAATGTGCCGGCGAATGTCGTGGTTGCGGCGAAGGGCGGCGGCCGCGAGCTGCGCATCGGGATGTTCGGGCTCACGATCGACAGCAACGCCGCGGCGTATGTGCGGTATCGCGATCCGTTCGAGACTGCGCGCGCGCAGATGGCTGACCTGAAAGGGAAGTCCGACGTCATCGTCGCGCTCACGCATCTGGCCATCGATCAGGATGTCGCACTGGCAGAAACAGTGCCCGGTCTCGCGATGATCCTCGGCGGTCACGAGCACCAGAACATAAACGTGCAGCGCGGCAATGAGTTCGTGCCGGTCCTGAAGGCCGATTCGAACGCGAAGTCGGTCTATGTGCACCTCCTGCGCTACGACACGCAGACGAGCCGGCTGAGTATCGACTCGAAACTGATCGAAGTCGATGACTCCATACCGGAAGATCCCGAAGTCGCCGCCGCCGCGCGCGCGTGGGTCGACAAGGCGTTCGCGGCATTCAGGAAAGACGGTATCGATCCGGACAAGACCGTCACGACGCTCACCGAAATGCTCGAGGGACGCGAGGCCGCCGTGCGCAACGGCAGCACGAACCTCACTCGGGTGCTGAACGCCGCGATGATCGACGCGTTCGCCGGCGCTGATGCCTCGATCTACAACAGCGGCTCCATCCGCATCGACGATACGCTCGGCCCAGGGCCGATCACGCAGTACGACGTGCTGCGCGTGCTGCCGTATCGCGGCGATCTGTTGCTGACCAGCATGAAAGGGTCCCTGCTCGCGAAGATTCTGGCAGCCGGCTCCGAGGACTCGCGCCGCGGACAGGGCGGCGGGCTGCAGTCCGCCGGCGTGGATCCAAAGACCATCGACCCCAACCGCGACTACCGCGTCGTCATCAACGACTACTTATTGAATGGAAACGAACGCGGGCTCGAATGGATCAAGCCCGAGACGTCGGGCATCAAGGTGCTGCCCGACGCACCGAAGGAGTTCCGGCAGGCGGTAATCGAGCGGCTGTCGAGCGCGCGGGCGAAGCTGGCGGCCTGACGATGTGGGAGTTTCTGCTTTCAGAAAGGGTTCTCGATCAGGAGCCCCGCGATCGACTGGTCCGCATTCAGATCTTCCGACAAGACCCGGGCGGCGCCGGCCCTCGCGGCAACAGCGAGGATCAGGGCATCCCAGAAACTGATCTTCGCGGTGTCCTCTATCTCATACGCCGCAGTGAGGTCGGCCGGCGTTGGGCCTTCGACGCACCAGGGCGCATAGGTGCTGACGATGCCGCGGGCGGTCGGCTTTGACAACGGCGCCGATATCTTCCGCGTGGCGTTCACGTAGAACTCCTGCAACACCTGCATGCTCAGCACGCCCGATCGTTCTTCCCACAGTTCGCGCAGACGAGCCGCCGCCACGTCATGCTTCGCACCGGCGTCGACGTCGTGCGCGTAGATCAGCACGTTCGTATCGACGAAGGTCCTATCGTTCATGCCACTCGTCGCGCGTCGACGTCACCTTGCCGCCGAGGTGAAAGCCCTCGTCCAGCAGCGCCATCGCGCGCCGGCGCGCCTGTTCGTAGGCATCGTCGGCGCCGACGAGCGCTTCAATCTGAAGCTCGAGAAGACCGCTGACCGACGTGTTGCGCCTGGCGGCAAGCACCTTGGCCTTCCGCAACGTATCGCGGCGCAGTTTTACCGTGATGTTTTGGCGATCGGCCTGGCCGGGAGGAGGCATGGACCAATCCTAGCACGTTACATACGTGCAGCACGTATTGTGCGTGCTGACATATGTCGACGGCGCGCTGTGCGCGCCCGGACTAAAGTCCCGGCCTACAAGCCGTCCGGCGTCACGCCCAGCACGATGTCGAACGTCGCCGCGAGCTCGCCGGCGCGCGAACCTGGCATCGGCGCGAACTCCACAATCACCGACTCGCGCGCGCGCACATCCCGAATCCCGCGCAGGATCCCGTCGCGATCGTTCTGCGGCTCTCCCTTGATATAGCACTGGGTCGTCAACACATCGCGATCGCCGCGCTTGACTTTCACGTGAATGTGCGGCGTGCGGCCGGGATAGGGCACCGGCTTGATCGTGCGGAACCGGTACTCGCCCGTCGAAGCGGTCTCGAAACGGCCGAAGCCCTGGAAGTTGGCGTCGCGCCGGCCGCCGACGATGCCGCCCGAATGCAGATAGCTGCCGTGATTGTCGACCTGCCAGATCTCAACGGTCACGCCGCGCATGGGCGAGCCGCCGCGATCGAGGACGCGGCCCGAAAGATGCGTGATCGCGCCGACCGCAGGCGTGAGGCCACTGCCGAGGATGATCAGATCGTTGTCGGTATCGAGCGGAAGCCGGTCGGGATAGAACGGACCTTCCGTCTGGCGCGGGGTCTCGACCAGCGCCTGAGCGAAAAGCCCCGGAATGTCGTAGAAGGCCGCCGCGCCGAGGCCGATCGTGCCGGCGCCAATGGTGCCTATGAAGGTACGCCGGGTGAATGAAGCGGGCGGCTCAGTCATAACCGGCTTAGACTGCCCGCCGGCTACAGTGGTTGAGCCTGACCAGCCTGCTGCGCGGCTTTCGCCTCGAGCTCTTTTTGCCCCTTGAGAATGCTGCACCAGTCTTTGTGCTCGGCGACCGGCATGCCGCACTCGACACACACGCGAACGCGGACCTTAGGCTCAGCTTTGCCCAGAAGCTTCTTGAGGAAAGTCATGGGGAGTAAGACGGATGGAACCGGCAATCCGTTCGCACGCCCAGGCCCGAATTATCGCTTTTTCTGAGGCTTTTTCTTCGCGATCCCGACTTTTCGTCTGGATTTCAGGGCTGATTTGGCCGCGGGCCGCTTCGCACTGAGTTGTTCCGAGGCGTCGTAAGCCTCCCGCAGCCACTCCGTCAGCGGCGGCTCCACCTGGTCGCGGTGGATGATCCGTATGACGTGCGCGACCTTGCTCCGCGACGGCCGCATCGACTGCCGCACCTGCGGCGATTTCAGTTCGCGCCCCAGGAAGAACACGACCTCCAGATCCTTCGTTCGCGGCCGGACGAAGAAGTAGCAGGCCTTCCGCGAAAACATGATCGAGTGATGCGAGGCGTAGATCCGCTGCTCGCCGAATTCGGTCGCAGTCTCGCGCAGGCGCTCCCACGCCTCGCGCAGATGCTCCTGCAACTCCGACGTCAGCGCCTCTTCCGTCGTCGTCCAGCAATCATGCGCGGCGCGGTCTTCGACCCACTGTTTGCAGTGGTGGCATTGGCGAGAGGCCATGGAGTCATTATCAGCCGGTTGATTGCGTCCACCAGCCAGGCTTCGTACTTCCGTGCACTCCAGCCGGAGTCCTTCAATTCGGCAAACAGCGTATAGCTCGTGATCGCCGACAGGCTCTCGCCGGCATCGGCGGTACTGAGTCCCTTGCGCAGGGCGCCCGCCTTCGCCCACGCCGCTACCGTCTTCTTCATCCCCTGGCGATGACGTTCCATGCCCCTCCGCGCGAGGATCCGTAATCCCGGATCGCTGTCGCCGGCCACCCTCGCGGCCACGATCACGTCCGCTCCCTTCGTAAAGAGCTGCGTCAGGAACCTGGCGAGCGCGTCGCGCTGGCTGGCGACCGACCCGCCCTCGAGGGCCGCGATAACCGCGCTGAGATCGGCCTCGTGCTCCATCGCGTCGAGCACGGATTCGAGAATCGCGCCTTTCGTGCCGAAGGCCGCGTACACCGTCGGCACCGCCACGCCTGCCTCGCGAGCAATGCGGTCGATTGGTGTGCCCGTGTAGCCGCGCGAGGCGAAGAGGCGCCGGGCCGCCGCGGTGATCGCCGCACGGGTGCCCTCCGCCGCGGCCGTTCTGACCCGGGAGTGATACTGCCGCTTGACACGCCGCTTCGACATGGCTGGTGTGGCGTTTATGGTTCGCGGCGGCGGCCGTGTTGATGCTCGCGGGAGGTCCGCGGCACCCCGGAGGATCGATGCTCGAGATGCTGATGCATCCCGACTGGTTCATGGCGCATGCGCTGGTCACGCTGGGATACGCGGCGATGGTGGCAGGACTCGTCGCCTTCTCGCGGACCTCGGCGAACACGCCGGCGATGAAGCGCTGGACGCGGCGTGCGATTGTGGGCACCGTGCTGATGACCGTGGAAATGGCCGTGCATACGGCGGCCATGGTCGACGCAGCGCATCTTGCGGCGGGGCACGCCACGCCGGTGCTGACGACGCATCTGGCGATGGCGGTACTGTTCTACCCGCTGTTCGGCATCACGAGTGCGGCCTTCTTCATCAAAGGCATGCGCGAGCGCGCGATCGGTTCGCCGTGGATCGTCTGGATCGGCGTGATCGGAACGCTCGCCAACGGCATTGCACCTGTCCTGGTTGGCGGGTTCGGCTGGATGCAGGCGCGCATCCTGTTTCCATTCATGATCGGCATCGCGATCTGGCTGCTGCTGGCGGCGATGTGGCCCGCCTCCGCGCGGGCAACCGCGGCCAGGCCGCAACCGGCAGTCTGAAGCGCTACCGAAGCTTCGTCAGCGCCTGTACCGCGAGCGGATCCGGCGACTGGTCGGATCCGTTCGTCAGCACCACGATGCCGGCTTTGCGGTCGTGGGTGAAGCCGATGAAGCTGCGATAGCCGCCCGTGCCGCCGTTGTGCCACGTGAAGGCCGGGCCGTTCGGTGGCGTCGACGTCAGCCAGGCGAAGCCGATCTTCGCGGCGCCGAGCTGACCGCGCGGTTCAATCGCGAGGCGAATGGCTTTCCCGGCGCGCGAATCAGGCGGCCGCATCAGCGCCTGCAACAGCCTCGTCATATCGGCAATCGTTGACCGCAGCGCGCCGGCGCCGGCAAGCGCATCCAGATCCCAGTTGTTCACAGCGGCGCCGTTCGCATGGCCGGGCGCCAGCCGCGTGCGCTGATCGTCCGACAGCGCGATCGACGTGTCCTTCATGCCAAGCGGCTCGAGCACGCGCGCTTTGAGCAGCGCCTCGTATGGCGTCCCCGCCTTCAGAGAAAGGATGTAGCCGAGCAGACCGTATCCAAGGTTCGAGTATTCCGGCGTGATCGTCGTGCGGCCTGGCGGCGGCGTGTAGCCAAACAGAAACGCCTGCAGCTCTTTCGCGCCGTAGTGCGCGTAGGGATTGGTCGCGTCCTTCATGCCGAACATCAGATTGCCCGGCAGCCGCGGAAGTCCGGATGCATGCGTTGCCAGCTGCACCAGCGTGATCTTCCGCACCGCCTCCGGAAAGTTCGCCGCGTCCGGCAGAAATTTGTCGAGCGTGTCGTGCAGCGAGACCTCGCCGGCCAGCGCCATGTCGGCCAGCAGGATGCCGGTGAGGCCTTTCGTGATCGAGCCGATTTCGTAGACCGTGTTCCTGTCAGGCGCAGCGTCGCCCGAGGGTGACAGCTTCCCAAACGACTTCATCTCGATCGTCTTGCCAACGATGAATCCCACGACCGCGGATGGACGTGCAGGCGAGCCAGTCGCCGGCCCGAAGATCGCGGCCACGACTTCTGCCGGACGCCCCTGCGCCTCCGGAAATCGCGTGTGCGGTTGCGGCAGATGCGCAGGCGGCGGCGTGGCCTGCAGTGTGAAGAGGAGGACGCTGGCCAACAGGAGTCTGTTCATGGGCCCTCGGGCGTGATTGTATATGCGGCATGAAGCTCCTTGCCTTGCTGCTCTTCATGTTTCCCGGGTTCCAGGCGTCGCCGCCATCCGCGACGCCGGCGCCGTTCCACTGGCATGACGACTACACGGAATATCACCTGCTCGAGCCCGCCTCGAGCTCTTTCCACATCGTCTATTACCTGAATCAGCGGCAGGCTGGGCTGACGTACGTGCTCAACCAGACGCGATCGGGCAGCGCAGGCTCGGACATCTCGGTCACGGATCCGCGCACGGGCGAGCCGCTCAAGTTCGACTACATGACGGGGAAGGAGCTTGCGGCGGCCGGCGTGACGGGACGGCTGTCGCCCGAAGAGCACTACATCCGCGCGCATCTCCCGCGGCCGGTGCCGGCAGGCGGCGAAGGCCGCGTGCGCATCGAGAAGACCTACGCGGACGCGCAGAGTTATTTCACGAGCGCCGAGACGATCACGTTCGCGCGATCGCTCGGCATCGGACGCAACGCCATCATCCTGCCGGCCGGATATGGGCTCGTGTCGTCGAACGTCGCGGCTGAAGTCGCGACGCTCGGCGACGGGCGTATCCAGTTGTCGTTCGAGAACATCAACAGCTACGCGTCGGACGTCAGCATTCGCGCGGCCCGCCGGGCCGGCGCGAAGCGTCTGCCCGCGGGAGCGACGAGCAACGCGTTCCGCTCGACAAAGACGCTCTACGAGATCGGCGCGGACGGTCTGGTCGCCGTGCGGCACGAGCGCGTGCACTGGACGAGTCCGGAGCGCTTCGGTCCGGACGCGACGCTCACGACGGTTGGTCTGGAACAGTTTGGAAGCCTTCGCAACGTGCGTGTCACCGACCTCGACACCGGCGAACCGATGGCCGTTGTGCCGCCGGCGGGACGAGGTCAATTCCCCTCAGCGCGTCTCACGCCCATGCCCGGCACGCCGATCCTTAGCGCGAACATTCGCATCGAAGGTACGCTGCGGGAGCCGGCCGACATCCGGCCGGTCGGTCTTACATGGTCGCGCGTGCTGTTCGAACCGCGCGCCACGATCGTGCTGCCCGCCGGTTACGAAGTGACGTACGTCAATGTACCGGTTACGACGGGCACGCTGCCGGACGGACGCATGTATCTCCAGGTCGTGAACAACCGTGTGGCGAGCACCGTCCGGCTCGAGATTCGGGCAGGGAAGATCGAGTGACGCCTACGCGACCCGTTCGGCGCCGTCGAGTCGAGCGAGCGTCGTGTCGAATGTCCCCAGCGGCAGATGGCCGGCCTTTCGCGCGATCTCGAGCAGCAAACAGTCAGAGAAGCCGAGGGCGGGACGTTCGCGAAACCGCTCGAGTGCAGCGGCAATGACATCGGCATCCTGCAAGGTCAGACTGGTGTGGCTGAGGAGCATTTCGATCGCAACTGCAATGTCGTCCGGGCCTCGATCGTAGACAGCCGACAACACCCATGACGCCTCGGCCAGCGCCAGGGCGGGCACCCATGCTCCCGGCTCGACGAACCGATCCGCCGCCGCGGCCTGCTTCGCATCGTCGCGTGTGAGCAGTCGCACCAGGACGTTCGTGTCAACCGCGCGCATGGCGTTTCCGGATCTGCCGCCGGACGCCCTCCTTCAGCTCGGTCAAGTTCTTGGGCCTCGGCGTCTTGCTCCGAAAAATCGCCCGGTGGATGTCTTCCGAGCGGTACTGCCCGACACGCCGCACGACAACCTCCTGCCCGTCCTCGTCCCATTCGAGCACGGAGCCAGGGCCTACGCCTAGCTTGCGGCGTACTTCCGCGGGAACCGAGATTTGTCCCTGTGCGGTGAGCCTCGACCGGGCAATAGCCATGCTTTCATATTACCATGGTAAGGAGAGCCGGCGCCCAGCCAGCTGGGCCGCCATGTGTTTCGTTATAGGACAGCATCCCCCAGACCCGACGTAGTACTCTGGAGGGCTTGCCTTCATACCGAAAGACCCACCGTTCGATCGACATCAACCGCCTCGCCGTGCTCGGCAACCATCTGCCGCGGCATTGCGGCATCGCGACGTTCACCACGCACATCGCCGACGCGCTCGCGGAAGAGCTGCCGGGCGCTGACGGGTTCGTGCTGGCCGTCAACGATGCCGGCCGCCGGCACGCCTATCCCTCGCGCGTGCGCTTCGAAATCAAGGAAAGCGATCTCGCGTCGTACCGCCGCGCCGCCGACTATCTGAACGTCAACCGTGTTGACGTGCTGTCAGTGCAGCACGAGTACGGCATCTTCGGCGGCAAAGCCGGCGCGCATCTGCTGACGCTGCTCGGCGAGCTCCGGATGCCGATCGTCACGACGCTGCACACGATCCTGTCGGAGCCCAACGACTCACAGCGGGCCGTGATGGACGAGCTCGCCCGCGTCTCGGACCGCCTCATCGTCATGAGCGAGACGGGCGCCGATCTGCTCAAGCGTGTGCATGGCATTCCGGCGTCGCAGATCGATCTGATTCCGCACGGCATTCCGCAGGTGCCCGCGGTGGGGCGCAGCAAAGAGCTGCTCGGCGTCGCCGGCAAAACGGTCATTCTGACGTTCGGCCTGCTGTCGCCCGACAAGGGGATCGAGCACGTCATCGACGCGCTGCCCGCGATCCTCGCCGTCCATCCCGAGACGGTCTACATCGTCCTCGGCGCGACGCATCCGCACATCATCGAGCGCGACGGCGAGGCGTACCGGCTGATGCTCGAGGCGCGCGCGCAGGCGCTGGGCGTCGGCGGCAGCATGATCTTTCACAACCGGTTCGTCAGCCAGGACGAGCTCGTCGAGTTCCTGTCGGCCACCGACATCTACATCACCCCGTACTTGAATCCCGAGCAGATCACGTCGGGCACGCTCGCGTACGCGGTCGGCGCCGGCAAGGCCGTCATTTCGACGCCCTACATCTATGCGCGCGAGCTGCTCGCCGGCGGACGCGGCGTGCTCGTGCCGTGGCGCGATTCGGACGCCATCGCGCACGAAGTCATCGCGCTCGTGAGCGACGATGAGAAGCGCGAGGCGATGTGCGAGCGGGCCGCGGAGCACGGTCTCAGCATGTCGTGGCCGGCCGTGGCGCGGCAGTACGCGCAGAGCTTCGCGAAGGCGCGCAGGCAGTATGTGGGCCGGCGCCGGACGGTGTTCCAGGCGCAGACGCTGGCGACGCGCCCGGCGGAGCTGCCCGAGATCGATCTGCGCCATCTGCAGGCGATGACCGACGACACGGGGATGCTGCAGCACGCGGCGTTCAACGTGCCGCGCTACGAAGACGGCTACTGTATCGACGACAACGCGCGGGCGATGCTGCTCGTCGCGCTGCTCGAGGATGCCGGCAGCGACGACCCGGCCACACTGCGCGCGCTGTCGGCGCGGTATCTCGCGTTCGTCCGCTACGCGTTCGATCGCCCCTCGGGCCGCTTCCGGAACTTCCTCTCGTACTCGCGCGAATGGCTCGAGCCCTGCGGATCGGAAGACAGCCACGGCCGCACGCTCTGGGCGCTCGGCGCGGTCGTCGGCCGCGCCTCCGATCCGAGCCGCCTGAGTCTCGCCGGCGATCTGTTCCAGGCCGCGCTGCCGGTCGTCACGTCGTTCAAGAGCCCGCGTGCGTGGGCGTACGCGCTGCTCGGCATCGACGAGTACATGCGCGCCTTCCGCGGCGACAGCGTCATCGAAGCGCTGCGCATCGAGCTTGCGAACCGGCTGCTCGGCCTCTTCGAGCGATCGAGCGGCCACGACTGGCCGTGGTTCGAAGATAGCGTCACCTACTGCAATGCGCGGCTGCCGCAGGCGCTCATCGCATCCGGCTCGCGGCTGCGGAGGCCCGACATGATCGAGGCCGGCATGCGGTCGCTCGAATGGCTCGTGTCGGTGCAGACGTCGGCCGACGGACATTTCGCCGCGATTGGATCGAACGGCTTCTACACGCGCGGCGACGCTCCCGCGGCCTTCGATCAGCAGCCGGTGGAAGCGTGCGCGACCGCATCCGCCTGTCTCGAGGCGTATCGCGTGAGCGGCGATTCGCGCTGGCTCCAGCGCGGGCAGCACGCCTTCAACTGGTTCCTCGGACAGAACCACCTGCATCTGTGGCCCTATGACGCCTCGACCGGCGGCTGCCGCGACGGGCTGCATCACGACCGCATGAACATGAACCAGGGCGCCGAGTCCACGTTGTCATTCCTGCTCGCCCTGCACGAGATGCGCGCGAGCGAGCGCGTGGCGATTCAACCTTCACCCGCGCTCGTCCTTCAGCCCGCATCATGAGCACGCTCACGCAGTACGAAACGCTCTTCGAGCGCCACGTCAGCAACCCGATCCTCACCGCCGCCGACTGGCCGTATCCGGTGCACACGGTGTTCAACCCGGGCGCGACGAGGCTCGAGGACGGCACGACGCTGCTGCTGTGCCGCGTCGAGGATCGTCGCGGCCTGTCGCACCTGTGCGCGGCGCGATCGACGAACGGCGTCGATGGATGGGTGATTGATAAGGAGCCGACGTTCCCGGCCGATCCGGCGAAGCATCCCGAGGAACTGTGGGGTGTCGAGGATCCGCGCATCACATTCGTCGAGGAGCTCGGCAAGTACGCCATCGCCTACACGGCTTTCAGCCGCGGCGGTCCTGGTGTCGCGCTCGCGCTCACGAAAGACTTCCGCTCGTTCGAGCGGCTCGGACTGGTCATGCAGCCGGATGACAAGGACGCCGCGCTGATGCCGCGCCGCATCAACGGATGCTTCGCGCTGATTCATCGCCCGGTGACCGAGTCAGGCGCGCATGTCTGGATGTCGCTGTCGCCCGATCTGCGCAACTGGGGCACGCACACATTGATTCTGCCGGCGCGCCGCGGCGCCTGGTGGGACGCCAACCGTGTCGGCCTGTCGCCGCCCCTGATCGAGACGCCGCGCGGATGGCTGATGATCTATCACGGCGTGAAGCGCACCGGCGCCGGCTGCCTCTATCGCATGGGCGCCGCGCTCTTCGATCGCGAAACGGCGCAGCGCTGCCTGCTGCGCGGCGACGCGTGGATCTTCGGGCCCGAGACGCCGTACGAGCGCGAGGGGGATGTCGGCTACGTCGCCTTTTCCTGCGGCTATACGCTGGACGATGACGGCGACGGGCTCAATCTGTATTACGGCGCAGCCGATTCGAGCATCGCCCTGGCACGGGGAAGCGTCAAGCAGGTGCTCGCCTGGCTCGACGAGCACGGCGATCAGAAGCTCGATTCGTCGATGCGCTAAAAATGGGGACGGGTCTCTATTTTTCAGTTTTCGAAAAATAGAGACCCGTCCCCTGCTTAAATGAGCGCCAGCGTCTCCGCGGTTGCGCCCTTGACCGCGCCGAGCGGCATCGATCGATCGAACGTCGCGAGACGGCCCTTCCTGTTCACCGCGAGCCCCAGCAGGTAAATGCTGGTAACGCGGCCGTGGCCGCCGGCCCGCATCAGATCGAACACATCATCCCGCAGCGAGAGGGCGTCGCGCCAGAACTGGTGATCGCCGCTCTCGCAAAACGCGCGCAGTCGATCGAGCGCCGTCGCCGCGCGCTCGCCGGCCGCGCCGTACGCTGGGTCCGACAGCACGCGCACGAACGCGCTCTCGGTGATCGGACAGGTCGCCCACCCGAAATGCCGGTTCGCCTCGAACCAGTCATGCGCGGCGTCGTGATGGATGTGATGCGGATCGAACAGCGCCACCAGCACGTTCACATCGAGCAGCGCCGGCGCACCGGCACTCATTACTCTCCGGCGGGGACCCCTGCACCCCGCCTGGCTCGCTCGCTCGCGGGGCCCCCGCGCCCCGCTCCGCTCACTGCGCCCTCCTTGTCCCGCAGCTCGTTCACCAGCTTCATCGTCGGCCGCGGTTCGCCGGACGCACGCGGAGGCAGCAGCGGCACGCCGTTCCGCACAGGGATCTGTTCGGAGCCCCCCGCCTGCGCGAGCCCGCGCCGGGCCAGATCGGAGACAACTTTGCCAATCGTCGACCGCCTGCCGTGCGCTAACTCCTTGGCTGCCTGCAGGATGTCGTCATCGAGGTCGATAGTTGTCCGCATGATGTGCGCTATCATCAAACATCACGCATCAGATGTCAAGAGATCCGCGAGCCCTAAAGGGCTGCGCCACCGCCTGAAGTCCCGGCCTACATCGTCAGCACGACCTTCCCTACGTTCTGGCGGCTCTGGAGATAGGCGTGCGCGTCGGCCACTTTCTCGAGCGGGAAGGTCTCGGCGATGACGGGCTTCAGGCGGCCCGACTCGAACTCCTGCATCAGCATCGACACGATCGGCGCGAGTTGATCGCGGGCGTCCCAGAGGTGGCCCACGTTGAGGCCGAAGACGCCGCGGTTGCGGTTGATGAGCGAGAGTGCCTTGAAGCGCGGCATCGACCACAGCGTCTTCGCGATCGCCACCAGGCTGCGCGTGCGTGACGGAGCGATGCGCGACACGCCGAACATCACCAGGCGCCCGAGCGGCGCGAGCAGGGCGTAGCTTTCGGCGAAGCTGTCGCCGCCGAGCGGATCGAGGATCACGTCGACGCCGCGTCCCGCGGTGAGGCGCTTCACTTCCTTGAAGACATTCGTCGTGTGGTAGTCGATCAGGTGCTCGAACCCGAACCGGTGCAGCGCGCCGTGCTTCGCGGTCGACGCCGTGCCGATCAAGCGCGCGCGCCGCAGCGCCGCCAGCTGCGCGGCCGCGATGCCCACACCGCCTCCGGCGTTGTGAATCAGCACCGTTTCGCCGGCCGCGATGTTCGCCAGCTTGTAGAGCGCGATGGCCGCGGTGAGATACGTAACGGGAATGCCGGCGGCCTCGGCGTCGCTGAGCGCGGCAGGCGTGCGGAAGACGCGCCAGGCCGGCGCAGTCACGTACTCGCTGTAGCCGTTGAAGGCGGTGATCGCGATGACGCGGTCGCCCTCGGCGACGCCGGCCGCGCCGGGTCCCGCGCGCTCGATCACGCCGGCGACCTCATATCCGGGCACGTACGGCAGCGTCGGGGCGTCCGGATAGAGGCCCAGCCGCCCCAGCACATCCGCGAAATTGACGCCGGCCGCGCGCACCCGCACCAGCACCTCGCCCGGCCCCGGTTCGGGCACGGGCCGCTCGTCGATTCTGAAGACTTCGGGACCGCCGATTCGAGGGATGACAGCCGCGCGCAAGGCGGCAGTATAATTCCCTACCCATTTAGGAGGGGCTTCCATGCGCCGAATCGCGCCGTATTTTCTAACGTTCGCTCTCGCCGGGCTCGTCCTGGCGCCCGTGTCCGCTCAGACCCAGGAACCGACCGCCGAGAAGACGATCACCGGTGAAGTGATCGACATCAAGTGCCATAAGGGCAAAGGCCATGAGGGCTGCGCCACCAGCTGCGTCCGCAAGGGCGAAGCGGCCGGCATCAAGGTCGGTGAAGAGGTCTACATGATCGTCGGTGATTTCACCGCCGACAAGAACGCCAAGCTCGTGGAGTTCGTCGCCAAAGACGTCGAGGCGACGGGCGTGATCGGCGAGAAGGACGGCCACAAGACGATTGCCGTCTCGAAGATCGCGCTGGTGAAGTAAAAAAATGGGGACGGGTCTTAATTATTCATGCCGCGTGAATAATTAAGACCCGTCCCCATTTTCGAATATGCAGACCGCGGCGCGCGGGACCTACCGCGGCACACCAGCGTCATGAACGCGGTGGTCGCTCATTCATGAAGACAGCAACGTCGGGCCTGACGGCCTTCCTGCTCGCCGTGCTCATGGCGCCGCCTGCCTCAGCTCAGAGCCTGCGCGGCAGCCCGGCGTCGCTCGATCGCCAGAACCGCCAGGCTCGTCGGCACGACTTCACGTTCCTGCGGCGGACCTCGCAGCTCGAGCGGTTCGTCGACGCCGGGCTGCTGGTGCCGCTCGAAGACGGCGGGCCGTACCGTCTGCACGACGTTTCCTTCAACGTCGCCAGGCCGGAGGTGAAGCTCTTCATCGAGCGCCTGTCGGCACAGTACCTGGCGGCGTGCGGCGAACGGCTGGTCGTCACCAGCCTGACCCGGCCGACGTCGCTGCAGCCCGCGAACGCGTCGCCGCGCTCCGTGCATCCGACGGGGATGGCCGTGGACCTGCGGGTCCCGGACGGCAAGTGCCGCGGCTGGCTCGAACGGACGCTCCTCACGCTCGAACGCCGCCGGCTGCTCGACGCGACGCTCGAGCGGCATCCGCTGCATTTTCATGTGGCCGTGTTCCCCGACGGGTATCTTGCCTATGTCTCGCGCCTGACGGGACGTTCCGAATCGGCGCTCCTCGCCTCGGTGCTGCGGCCCGCGCGCCATACGGTGCGACGGTCCGAGACGCTCTGGGCGATCGCCGAGCGATACGGCACGACGCCGGCGCGCATCAGCGAGGCCAACGGACTCACGTCCGACATCATTTACCCGGGACAGACGCTCGAGATCCCGCAAGACGGGGACGGGTCTTAATTTCACCCCATCAGCATCGCCAGCAGCGCCTTCTGCGTGTGCAGGCGGTTTTCGGCCTGGTCGAAGACGATCGAGCGTGGACTGTCGATGACGGCGTCGGTGACCTCATCGCCGCGATGCGCCGGCAGGCAGTGCATGAAGCACGCCTCGGGGCCGGCGGCCTGCATCAGCGCCTCATTCACCTGATACGGCCTGAAGATCGCATCGCGTTCCGCAGCCTGTTCTTCCTGGCCCATCGACGCCCAGACGTCGGTATAGACGGCGTCGGCGTCTTTGACGGCTTCGACAGGATCGCCGGTGAGCACCAGACGCGCGCCCCTGACGGCCTTGGCCCGCGCCGCGGCGGCGACATCCGCAGGCAGCTCGTAGCCTTTCGGCGAACCAATGCGGACGTTGATGCCGAGCATCAGCCCCGCCTGCGCGAGCGAGGCCGCGACATTATTGCCGTCGCCGACGTACGCCAGCGTCGCGCCCTCGAGCGAACCGCGCTGTTCGCGCAGGGTCAGCAGATCGGCAAGTGCCTGGCACGGATGCTCTTCGTTGGTCAGCGCATTGATGACGTGCATGCGCGGCGCCGCGGCGGCGAATTCCGCCAGCCGCGCCTGCTCGTAGGTGCGGACGACACAGCCTGCGACCCAGCGCTCGAGATTGCGCGCGACATCGGCGAGCGACTCGCGGCCGCCGAGCGCGACATCGGCCGGAGGCTCGATGACGTTGCCGCCCAGCTCGCGCACGGCGATCGTGAATGTCGATCGCGTGCGCAGCGACGGCTTCTCGAAGAGCAGCGCGATGTGCGCTCCAGCCAGCGGCATCACTTCCGGGAGATGCTCTTTTGATGGCGGCGGGGACCCCTGCACCCCGCCTAGCTCGCTCACTCGCGGGGCCCCGATGCCCCGCTCCGTTCGCTCGCGCCGCGCGGACTTCATCCCTGACGCGAGATCGAGACACGCTTCCAGTCCTTCAGGCGTGAAGTCGAGCACCGAAAGGAAATCCTTGGGCAGACTGGTTGCTGGTTGCGGGTTGCTGGTTGCTGGTGCGACCGCCGCCACGCTGAGCGCTTGTTTCACGTTCTGTACTCCCCGTTAATCCGCACGTACTCGGCGCTGAAGTCGCACGTCCAGACGGTCGCGTGATGCGATCCGAGGCCGAGATCGACCGTGATCTCGATCGTTTTCTCCCGCAGCACCACCGCAGCCTGCTCGGCCCTGTCGTCGTGCGGCCGGCCTTTCGCGAACAGCTCGACGCCGCCGATCGACACCGACGTGCGCGTGAGATCGAAGTCGGCGCCCGATCGGCCCGCCGCGGCCACCAGGCGTCCCCAGTTCGGATCGCCGCCGTGAATGGCCGTCTTCACCAATGGCGAATTCGCAATCGTGCGCGCCGCCAGCCACGCGTCTGCGTCACTCGCGGCGCCGGTCACATGGATGGTCACCAGCTTCGTCGCGCCTTCGCCGCCGCGCACGATCTCGCGCGCGAGAAACCCCGAGACGTCGATCAGCGCCGCCACGAAATCATCGAGATCGCTGTCGCGAATCGCCGTGCCACCCGCGCCGCTGGCGAGCGCGATGACGCAGTCGTTGGTCGAGCATTCCCCGTCGACGGTGATGGCGTTGAACGTCACGTCCACCGCCTTCACCAGCGCGCGCTGCAGCAGCGCCGGTTCAATCTCCACATCCGACGTCAGAAACGCCAGCATCGTCGCCATCCGGGGTTCGATCATGCCGGAGCCCTTGGCGATGCCGCCGATCCTGAACGCGCGGCCGTCGGCGAGCGTGCATTCGATTGCCCGTGCCTTGGGGAACGGATCGGTCGTCATGATTGCGCGCGCGGCCGCCTCGCCCGCGTCTGTGGCACGTGCGCTCACAGCCCGGGCAATGCCGTTGCGCACGTTGTCCATCGGCAGGTTCACGCCGATGACACCGGTTGAAGCGACCAGCACCTCTTCGATCGCGCATCCGAGCAGTGACGCCGTGAGCGATGCCATCTCATAGGCATCGGCTGCGCCTTGTTCCGCGGTGCAGGCATTGGCGCATCCGGCGTTGATGACAATCGCCTGCGCGCGTCCGCCCGATGCCTCGAGATGGGCGATCGACAGCAGCACCGGCGCCGCCTTCGCCTTGTTGATCGTGAAGACGCCGGCCGCCGCGCAATCGCCATTGGCGGCGATCAACGCCACGTCGGGATTGCCGTTCTTCTTGATGCCCGCCGCGATGCCTGCCGCCGTGAATCCGGCCGGCGCGGTAATCGCGCCCTCGATCTGCCTGATCGCCACCTGCGTCACGTCAGGCAGCGCTCGCCGCCAGCCGCGACTGGTGCGTCGACCCTGCCATCAATTCCAGCGGCAGCAACATCGCGTACTGCTCACAGCGGCGGAAGAACGCGCACGACGTGCAGTTCGCCTGAATCTTCTCGGGCACCCAGGTATGCGGCACGATCGAAAAGCCCTGCTTCACGAAGAAGCTGGGGCTGTGCGTGAAGGCGCAGAGCGACAGATAACCGGCGTCGCGAGCCGCGCTCACCAGCGCCGCCATCAGGTCAGACGCCACGCCGCTGCCGCGATGCTCGCGATCGACGACGAGCGAGCGCACCTCGGCCACGTGTGACGACAACTTCATGAGCTCCGCGCACGCGACAATCCGGCCGGCATCTTCGATCACGACGAAGCGATCCGCGTGCACCTGCAGCTCCGCCAGCGAGCGCGGCAGCAGATGGCCTTCCACGCGATGCGACTCGATCAGCGCGAACAGCGCGCCGGCTTCGGCCTGATTGGCGTTGCGGATGGTCTTCGTCATAGCACGTCACCCAGAATCGATACGGCCTCGTCGATGTGCGCTTCCGTCACGATGAACGCCGGCAGCAGCCGCAGCACGGTATCGGCGGTGCGATTGATCAGCAGTCCGTGCTCGAGTGCGGCGGCAACGACGGCCGCACTGTCGCCGTCCACTTCGATGCCGCGCATCAACCCGACGCCGCGCACGTCCTTCACTCGTGGATGGCGCGATGCGAGGCGCTCGAGGGCCGCGCCGAGGTGCTGGCCCATGGCGCGCGCATGATCGAGCAGCCCGCCCTCGAGCTCGTCGAGCACCGTCAGCGCCGCGCGGCAGGCGAGCAGGTTGCCGCCGAACGTGCTGCCGTGATCGCCGAGCGCAGCCCGCTGTGCCACGCGCTCGCTCAAAAGCGCCGCGCCAACCGGCATGCCGCCGCCGAGCGCCTTGCCGATCGCCATCAGGTCGGGCACCAGGCCGAGCGTGGCCGAGTGAAACATCTGCCCGGTGCGGCCCATCCCTGACTGCACTTCGTCGGCAATCAGCAGCGCGCCGGTGCGGCCGCAGTGTTCCGCGAGAACGGCCACGACCTCCGCTGACAGCGGGCGCACGCCGCCTTCACCCTGAACGGGCTCGACGATGACGGCCGCCGCGTCGCCGGTGATCGCCGTGGCAACAGACGCCGCGTCATGCGGATCCGCGAACACCACATCGGCGAGCAGCGGACCGAACGGCTCGCGATACGCGGGCTGCCACGTGACCGACAGCGATCCCATCGTGCGGCCGTGGAAGCTGTGCTCGAGCGCCACGAGCTTTCGTCGCGCAGGCGCCGCGCCCTTTTCGCTCCAGTACTTGCGCGCGAACTTGAGGCACGCTTCAACCGCTTCGGTGCCGCTGTTGCAGAAGAACGCGCGCGGCAGACCCGAGTGCGCCGCGAGACGCGCCGCGAGCTCGCCCTGCAGCGGATGAAAGTACAGGTTGCTCGTGTGCGCGAGCGATGCGGCCTGCGCGCCGAGCGCCTGTGCGAGTCCGGCATGCGCGTGTCCGAGCGCCGCGACGCCGACACCCGACACGAAATCCAGGTACCGCCGTCCGTCGCGGTCGAACAGATACATGCCCTCGCCGCGTTCGAACACGACGTTCGATCGGCGGTACACCTGCAGGACGTGCGCATTCTCGATCGCCTGCGTTGTCTGCATGCCGGCCGCCGTCATCTGAGTGCCGTTCCCTGCTCGAAGCCCGCACTTCGTCCGTCGACGATGCGCACGTCGGCGACGCCTGCCTCGCGCGCGCTCTGACACGCGCGAAGCTTCGCCATCATGCCGGCCGTTGCCGTGCCGGCATCGAGCATCGACTGCAGCGCGTGCGAGTCGAGCGCATCGATGCGCCTGCCGGCCGAATCGAGCACGCCCGGCGTGCCGCCTGCGACGATCAACCGCTCCGCTCCGACTATGGAGGCCACGTGCGCCGCCATCACGTCGGCGTTGACATTGAGGAGCTCGCCTGCGCCACCACTCGTCGCGCCGATGCTGGCGATCACCGGCACGTACCCGGCCGCGCACAGATCCGTGAGCAGTCGCCGATCGCCGCCCCCTATGGGACGCCCAACCAGGCCGGGATCGACAACGGCGCCTGAATTGGTTTCCATGGCCGTGACGCGTTCGCACCACGCCAGTCCCGCGTCTGCGCCGGTCAGGCCCACGGCGCGCACACCGCGGGCGCCGAGTGCGGCCACGAGCGTCGTATTGGCAGTGCCGGCAAGCACCGCGACCACCGCATCGAGCGTGGCCTCGTCAGTGACGCGGATGCCGTCGCGTTTGTCCGGCGTGAGGCCGCGCCGCGCGAGCTCGGCATCGATCGCCCGGCCGCCGCCATGCACGATCACGAGCGTCGTCGCGCGGTGGCTCAGGTCACGTGCGAGTGCCGCCACGGCGTCAGCCGTGCGCGCCAGATCCTGCTGCGCTTCGATCAACTCGCCGCCCAGCTTCAGCACAGTGACGTTCATGACAGCCCGGCCCGCTCGTCGAAGTCGAAGGCGACGTTGAAGTTCTGCACGGCCTGCCCGGCGGCGCCCTTCACGAGGTTGTCGATGCACGACACGAGCACCAGCCGGCGCGACGGCTCGTCGAACATCCAGCCGATGTCGCAGAAGTTCGTGTGCGCCACGTGCTTGACTTCCGGCAGCGCATCGCGCGTGAGTCGCACAAATGGCGCCGAGTCATACGCGGCCGTGAACGCCGCCTCGATCTCGAACGCGGTGGTTTCCGGCTTCACCCGCACGTAGATGGTCTCGAGAATGCCGCGATCGATTGGCACGAGATGCGGCACGAACGTGACGTCGGCTCCGAGCTGCTGCTCGATCTCGGCGACATGCCGGTGGCCGAAGACGCCGTACGCCGCGACGCTTCCGTGCACTTCGGAAAAGTGGGTGCGATCGCTCGGCGTGCGTCCCGCGCCCGAAATGCCCGATTTGGCGTCGATGACGATGCCGCTCGCGAGGTTGAGCAGGCCGGCATCGGCGAGAGGCTGCAGCGCAAGCAGGGCGGCGGTTGGATAGCAGCCGGGACACGCCACGAGCGACGCCTCCCTGATCTCCGGGCGCGCGAGCTCCGTCAGCCCATACGCCACATCATCCGGCTGCATCGACGTCGCCGGATACCACTTCTGCCGGAGATCCAGATCGCGCAGGCGAAAGGCGCCGGAGAGATCGAAGATGCGCTTCACGCCGCGGGCGCGCAGGTCGGGCACGAGCGCCGCCGACGCCGCTTCGGGCACGGCGAGAAACACGACATCGGCGCTCGCGAGGCGATCGGTATCGAGCGGCTCGAGCTCGCCGTCCCACACGCGGGCGAGCTTCGGCAGCGGCCGCGCCGTGCTGCCCGCGCTCGACGTCATCGCGGCGGTCAACGAGGCGGCAGGATGGCCGGCGAGTATCCGCAGCAGCTCCTGTCCGGCGTATCCACTGGCTCCCGCGATGGCCACCGATACGGCGCTTGAATAATTATGCATCGTATGGTTTAGTTATACAGTCATAGGACGCCGGGCGCAACTGTTAATGCGGATCTGGCGATCTGGTGATCTTTCTGAGTAGTGATGAAATCCTTCCGTCAGGCCCAGATCGCCGAGATCGTCGAGCGCGAGCAGATTCACTCGCAGCATGAGCTGCTTGCCCTGCTCAGGAAGCGCGGCATCGAGACGACGCAGGCCACGCTGTCGCGCGACATTCAGGAGCTGGGCCTGGTGAAGCGGGCGGCGGATGGCGCCTATGCGCGTCCCGCGCAGGCCGGGCTTGCGGTGGTCGATCGATCGGATTCGCTTCGCCGGCAGATCGCAGTGCTGCTGCGCGGTATCGAGCGCGTCGATCAGCTGCTCGTGCTGCGCACCGATCCCGGGCAGGCGCAGGCGCTGGGCGTGGCCATCGACCGCGCGCGTCTCAGAGAGATCGCCGGCACCATTGCCGGCGACGATACGATCCTCTGCGTGTGCCGGGGCAGGCCGGCCGCGGAAGGAGCGGCAGAACGGCTCGAGAACTGGATGTTGGGCAGGTAAAGCAGATGGAAAAAATCATACTGGCATATTCAGGCGGCCTCGATACGTCGGTGGCCATTCCGTGGTTGTCGGATCGGTTCGACGCCGAGATCATCGCGGTGACGATGGATCTGGGGCAGGGCAAGGAGCTCGACGATGTGCGCGAGCGGGCCCTGGCTGTCGGCGCGAAGCGCGCGCATGTCATCGACCTGCGCGAGGAATTCGCGCGTGACTACATCCTGCCGGCGCTGCAGGCCGGCGCAATTTACGAAGGGAAGTATCCGCTTGCCACCGCGCTCGGACGTCCCTTGATCGCGAAGCACCTCGTCGAGATCGGGCGCATCGAGGGGTCGACGACGATCGCGCATGGCTGCACCGGCAAGGGCAACGATCAGGTGCGCATCGACGTGTCGGCGCGCGCACTCGAGCCGAAGGTGAAAGTGATTGCGCCGGCGCGCATCTGGGGGCTCACGCGTCCTGAAGAGATCCAGTATGCGAAAGAGCGGAACATCCCCGTGCCCGCCACGGTCGACAGTCCGTACAGCACCGACACGAACCTGTGGGGACGGTCGATCGAATGCGGCTGCCTCGAAGATCCGTGGTGCGAGCCGCCGGAAGAGATTTATCTGCTGACGAAGTCGCCGGCCGACGCGCCCGATACGCCCGCCTACGTGGAGATTGAGTTCGAGCGCGGCGTGCCGGTGAAGGTCAATGGCGTGGCGATGGGACTCGTCGAGCTGATCACGAGCCTCGAAACGATCGCCGGCGCGCATGGCGTGGGACGTCTCGACATGGTCGAGAACCGTCTGGTCGGCATCAAGTCGCGCGAGATCTATGAGGCGCCCGCGGCCGTCGTGCTGCATGCGGCGCACAAAGAGCTCGAGATGATGGTGATCCCGCGCGACCTCGAGCGGCTGAAGCGCCAGCTCGGCGCCGTGTACGCGGATCTGGTCTACAACGGCCTCTGGTTCACGCCCACGCGCGAAGCGATCGATGCGTTCGTCGCCAAGGTGCAGGAGCGCGTCACCGGCACCGTGCGCCTGAAGTTGTTCAAGGGCGACTGCCGCGTCGTGGGGCGCAAGTCGCCGTACGCGCTCTACGACCATGCGCTCGCGACGTACGACGCGGGCGACGCCTTCGATCACACTGCCGCCGAAGGCTTCGTGAAGATCTGGGGACTGCCGGTGGAGACGGCCGCGCGCAAGTCGCCGGAAAAGGTCGCGGCGGCACAGGCGGCCGATAGCCGATTGGCGATCCCGGTGGGCCACGCCGGAGCGAAAGACTAGGCGTGGCAGCGATGTGGTCGGGCCGCTTCGATGGCGGCCCTGACCCAGACGTCTTCGCGTTCGGCCGATCGTTTCCGTTCGATCGCCGGCTCGTCGAGGACGACATCACCGGCAGCATCGCCTGGGCCTGGGCGTTGGCGGCGGCGGGTGTGCTGTCGAGTGATGACGCAAAAGCGATTACGGCTGCACTCGAAGATATTCGGGCAGAGGCCCGGCTCGAAGGAATCTCAGACATGGGTCCCGCCGGCCGCCAGGCCGGTGGGGGCAACGACGAAGATGTGCATAGCTTCGTCGAGCGGCGGCTGATCGAGAAGGCCGGCGATGCGGGCCGCCGTCTTCATACCGGACGGTCGAGAAACGAACAGGTCTCACTCGACCTGCGCCTCTATCTGCGCCGCCGCATTCCGGTCATCCAGCAGGAGGTGCGCGCGCTTGGCCTGGCGCTCGTCGAGCGCGCCGAGGCCGCCGGCGACGCCGTCATGCCGTCGTACACACACCTGCGCCGCGCGCAGCCGGTGCTGGCCGCGCATTTCTTTCTGTCGCACGTCGCGCCCCTCGAGCGCGATCTCGAACGATTCGATCAGGCGGCGTCAGCCGCCGACGCGATGCCGCTCGGGTCGGGCGCCATCGCAGGCACGAGCTACGACGTCGACACGCAGGCGCTCGCCACGCGGCTTGGATTCTCCAAGGTCGTCGCGAACAGTCTCGATGCGGCCGGCGATCGCGACTTTGCCGCCGAGTTCCTGTTCGCCGTCTCGATGACCGGCATCCATCTCAGCCGTCTCTGCGAAGACCTGATTATTTTTTCCACCGACGAGTTCGCATTCTTCGATCTCGACGATGCGGTGGCGACCGGCAGCAGTCTGATGCCGCAGAAGAAGAATCCGGATCCGCTCGAGCTCGTGCGGGGAAAATCGGCGCGCGGGATCGGGCACCTGATGCAGTTTCTCGCGCTGCTCAAGAGCGTGCCGGCCGGCTATTCGAAGGACCTGCAGGAGGACAAGGAATCGATTTTCGACGCCGAAGACACGATCGTCGGCAGCCTGAAATCGACGGCCGCCGTCGTGCGCTCACTGACGTTCAATGCCGACGCCGCCCGCGCCGCGGCCTCAGGACTTCTGCTCGCAACCGAGGCCGCCGATTATCTGGTGTCGAAAGGGATGCCGTTTCGCCGCGCGCACGAAGTGGTCGGCGGCATCGTACGCGATCTGGTCGCGACGAGCGCTGATTTCTCGTCGCTGTCGACGGCCGACTGGAAGCGGTATGACGCGCTGTTCGATGAAGGTGTTCTTAAATGGATGACGCCGGAAGCGGCTGTCCGCAACCGGCGCACCCCACAATCCACGAATCCCGCGCACGTTGCCGGCAAGCTGCAACAGGCCCGGGAACGGCTCTCTAGAACCTGAAACTGATCCCGACTGTTCCCCTCCAGAAACGGAACGCCGTCACGTCAAAGTCGAGCTCTTCATCGTCAGCTTCCGTCATCTGACGGAAGTACCGCAGATCGCCGCGAATGCCGACACGATCGGTGAAGAACCCCATCACGCCGCCGCCGAGGTTGAACCCCAATGCGTTGCGATCGACGTCGAAGGCATCGTCGACGTCGTCGACGAAGGTCTTGAGCATGCCGACGCCGGCCGTGGCATAGGGTCGAAACGCGCCGCGCGGGGCGCTCAACACGACGTTCGCCATCAGCGACGTGTAATTACTGCTGTCGACGAAGTCGACGTCGTCATCGTCTCCCTCGAAATACTCCGGTGCATACCCGAAGTCCACTTCGAAGCCGAGGATGCCGCCGCCCACGTACGTGAACGTGCCGCCGTACGTCATCTTCGAGCCGTCAACGACGTCGTCGAAGTCTACGTTGTCGGTGCCTGCCGCGAAGCTTGCGCCGATGAAAGGAGTAAGAATCCACTCGGCCGCAGCCGTGGAGGGCGCGAGGCATAGCGCCATCGCGGTAATAACGAACAGTCGCTTCATGGTGTCGGTAATCTCCCGACCGACACCCAGCAAGGACCGTGCCTTGAGAGCTCAGCGTTTGCCGTCGGCTGAGCCGCAGTGCGCCGCGCGGCCTACACAGGCGACGCCGCGCCTACCGCGATCATCGTCGCCCACAGCACCACGCCGAAGGTGGCGATCATGAACGCGATCTGGTTTCTCGTCATCGCTCCCTCTCGATCGTAACCGGCGCGTCGAGGCGCACCGACAGCGGCGTGCCGGCGACGAGCGTCGCCACAGAACGATCGCCTGCGACGACAGCCGCGGTGCCCGCGCCCGCCCCGGCTGCGCCGCCGAGAACTGCGCCTTTGCGTCCGCCCATGATGCCGCCGATGATGGCGCCGCCCACGGCGCCGCCGCCGATCTTGGCCACGGATTGGCGGGCCGGCGAATCCCCCTCGCGGGCGATCGAATCCACGCGAACGGTCTCACGCGTTCCATCGGCGAGCACCAGTGTGTGGAATCGCACGCTCAGCCGCGCGCGCTCCTTGAACTTTCCGCCGCGGGTGACTTCGTTGACCGATCCCAGCACCTTCGTGCCGGCCGGAATCGCCACGTCGCCTTCGACGATGACGTCGCGCGTCACTGTGGCTTCGACGCGATCCTCGACTTCGGCGGTGTCGGACGACAGCGTCGTGTTGAGGCGCACGCCGATGACCGCGTTGACGGGGATGGTGAGCTCGCGGAAGCGGACCGGGGGAGCCGCTGGTTCCACAGGTTCCACTCGTTCCTCGGGTTCCACAGGTTCGGTTCGCGGGTTCACGGGTTCGCGGTTCACGGGTTCGTGGTTCGCGCGTTCACCGTGCGCGGGTTCAGCCGCTGGCCGATCCTGCGCGTTTCGAGCGGATGCGATTGGCGTGCGGCTGGTGCGGACGGCGGGGACGCGACCGCCGATGAATGCGGGCGCGGGCGAGTCGGCTTCGCCCGCCGCGATTTCGGGCAGTGAGGATGCCGGCGGCAGCAGCGCTTCCGTCTCGGTCACGCCAGGCGCCGCAAGCGCCGTCTGAGCGCTCGCCTCCGCCGTCTTGCGTTCCGCGTCAACGGCAAGCCAGCCGGCGACCCCGGCCGTTCCGGTGATGACGAGCGCCGCGGCTGCGATATAGGAATTCTTCTTGTTCATGGTTCTGTTCCGTGGCCGGTCACATCGCAAGCGACGTACCCGAAGAACCATCAAAAACAGGCCTGAAAACGCCGATTCCGATACGCGCACGACGTCTAATCAGGACAACACCTGTCCTCTGCAGGCCGGTGTGCTATAACCGGCGCACCAGGAGTTTCCAGAATGACACGCGCGTTTTCACTCAGGCCCGCCCAGGCGGCGGCTGCCGTCCTTTTTCTGATCGCCCTCGTCACCACGTCGGCGGCCCCGGCCGCGCGGCAACAGACGCGCTCGGCGCAGCGGATCGACGAAGCGTATACGAAGCTGATTCGTGAGCACTCGACGGAAAAGCGCGTGATGACCGAGCTCGTCGATCATCTGCCGGCGTCAGACTCGGTGCCGACGCCGCTCAAGTTTCTTGGCTACGTGCCCGGCACGCCTGGCAAGCTGACGTATCACTCGGAGATCGTCCGGTATCTCGAGGCGCTCGACAAGGCGTCGGACCGTGTGACGCTGACGGTGATCGGCAAGAGCGACGAGGGGCGCGACATGGTGAGCGTCGCCATCGCCGACGAGGCCACCATCCGGAATCTCGAAAAGTACAAGCAGATCACCGCCGAGCTCGGCGATCCGCGGAAGATTTCAGACGAGCATGCGCGGCAGCTCGTCGCAGCGGGCAAGCCGATCTACTACGCGCTGGGCAGCATCCACTCGACCGAGTACGGCAGCCCCGAGATGCTGATGGAGCTCGCGTACCGCATGGCGGTCGGCGAGTCGCCGTTCATCCAGCAGATCCGCAACAACATCATCTTCGTGCTCACGCCGTCCACCGAAGTCGACGGACGCGAGCGCGCGGTCGACAACTTTCGCTTCCAGCAGGCGAATCCGGGCGAGCCCGCGCCGGGGATGGTCTATTGGGGCAAGTACGTCGCGCACGACAACAACCGTGACGCGATGGGGCAGGGCCTGCGGCTCACGCAGGTCATGATGAAGACGTTTCTCGACTGGCATCCGACCGTGTGGCACGACCTGCACGAGTCGGTCACCCTGCTGTACACCTCCACCGGCACCGGTCCCTACAACCCCATCGTCGACGCCATTCAGGTCGACGAGTGGTGGCTGCTGGCGAAGACCGAGATCATGGAGATGACCAAGCGCGGCGTGCCCGGCGTGTGGACCTACAACTTCTATGACGGCTGGGTGCCGAACTACCTGTTCTGGATCGCCAACACGCACAACTCGATCGGCCGCTTCTATGAGACGCAGAGCTATCGCGGCGTGAACTATGCGCTCGGCGCGGCGCAGAGCCGCGAATGGTACCGGCCGAATCCGACGCCGGCCGGCGTGCAATGGGGACCCCGCAGCAACATCAACATGCAGCAGTCCGCGATTCTGCTCGCGATGAATCACGTCGCGAAGAACAAAGAGACGTACCTCGACAACTATTACGTGAAGAGCAAGCGGGCGATCGCCCGCGGCAACGAAGGCACGGACGTGCCGAACGCGTACGTGATTCCGGCCGCGCAGCACACGGCGGCGCACGCGGCGGATCTCGTGAACCTGGTGCGCGTGCAGGGCGGCGAAGTGCATCGCGCGACGGCGGCGTTCAAGGCGGGCGGCGTGGACGTTGCGGCGGGCGACTACATCCTGCGCATGGATCAGCCGTACGGCCCGCTGGTCGAGACGATCATGGGCGTGCAGTGGTATCCGCCCGACAACCCGCGTCCCTACGACGATCTCGGCTGGACGTTCCCGTACCTGCGCAATGTCAAGCACGACGTCATTCGCGACAAGGCCATTCTCACGCAGCCGATGACGCTGATGGCGGCCGACGCGAAGCTGGCCGGCGGCGCGTCGGGCACGGGCCGCACACTTGTCATCAACCACACGACCGACAACAATCTGGCGACCTTCCGCTTCATGCATCCGAACGTGAAGATGCTGGCGGGCGAGAAGGAATTCGAGGCGGGCGGCAAACGGTTCGTCGCGGGCTCGTTCATCATTCCGGATGCGGATCGTGCGGCGCTCGACAAGTCGCTGACGGCGCTGGGCATCACGGCTGTGGCCGTCGATGCGGTCCCCACCGTGGCGACGCACGATCTCGACGTGCCGCGCGTCGGCTACATCCACACCTGGACGAACACCCAGGATGAAGGCTGGGTGCGCCTCGCGTTCGATCACTACAAGATTCCGTACACGTACTTCGCCGACAACACGATTCGCGCCGGCGCGAACCTCAAGTCGAAGTACGACGTGATCATCTTCCCGCACACGAGCGGCAGCGCCGCGTCGATCCTCACGGGACGGCAGGGCCCGACGCCGGTCCCATACAAGAAGAGCAGCGTGACGCCGAACATGGGCGGCGTCGACGAGACCGATGACATGCGGGGCGGACTCACGCGCGACGGGTTGCGCGAGCTGGAGAGGTTCGTCGCCGAGGGCGGCGTGCTGATCACCGAAGGCGTCACGTCGACCTTGTTCCCCGAGTACCGCCTCACCGAAGGCGTGACGATCGAGCAGGCGAGCGGCCTGTGGGTACCCGGCTCGGTGCTCAAGGCGAACATCGCCGACAGGTCGAGCCCGCTTGCGTATGGCTACAACCAGAACTCGATCGGCGTGTACTTCGACTCGTCGCCCGTGATGCGCGTCGGCAACGCCGGCTTCGGCGGCGGACGCGGCCGCGCGGGCGGTCCGGATCTCGGCCAGCCGAACCAGCAGCCGAACGCGGCGGCCCCGCGCCTGACAACGCTCGAGGGGGGGACGGCGCCGACGCCTGCCGGCGCGCGTGCCGGTGCCGGCGGCGGCGGACGCGGTGCCGGTCAAGGACGCGGCGGCGGCGGACGCGGCGGCGCGCCGAGCACTTCGGCAACGGCATCAGGGCCGCGCGTCATCCTGCAGTTTCCTGACGATGCAGACGATCTGCTGTTGTCGGGCGGCATGGTTGGCGGCGAAGCGCTCACCGGCCGCGCGGTGCTGGTGGATGCGCCGCTCGGCAAAGGCCATGTCGTGATGTTCGCCACGCGCCCCTACTGGCGCTGGCAGACGCACGGCCTGTTCTTCCTCGGCTTCAACGCGATTCTGAACTGGAACGATCTCGACGCCGGCCGTCCAAAGCCGACAACTCCGACGAACCAGGGCGGCCAGTAAAAATGGGGACGGGTCTGAATTATTCAGAATGAATAATTCAGACCCGTCCCCATTTATGCAAATCGGCATCATCGGCGCCGGCATCATCGGGTGCGCCATCGCCCACGAGCTTGCGTCACGCGGCGCGAAGGTCACGGTTTTCGAGCGGCGAGGCGTGGCGCGCGGCGCGAGCTGGGCGTCCGCGGGGGTCCTGGCGCCGTGGATAGAGGCGGGCCATGCGAGGAAGCGGAGTGGGGTGTCTGGGGCCCCACGAGCGACCGAGCCAGGCGGGGTGCAGGGGGCCCCGCCGACGGAAGAAGATCCGCTGCTCGAAATGTGCGCCCGCAGCCTCGCGCTCTACGATGACTTCGTCGACCGCGTGCGCGCCGATGGCGGCGCGGCCTTCGACTATGCGCGCGCCGGCACACTGGAAGCGGCCTTTACGGAAGATCAGGCCGCCGCGCTGCGGCGCACCGCGCAAGCGCTCGCGTCACACGGCGTCCGCGCGGCGTGGCTCGATCGACACGATGCGCGCGCGCTGGAGCCCGCCCTTGGTGGCGGCGTTCTAGGCGGCCTGCGCATCGATGAGCATGGCTTCGTCGAGATGCCCGGCCTCGTCGACGCGGTCTCGGTCGCCGCGCGCATGCGAGGCGCCGCCTTTCATTCGCCTGTCGACATCACGAAAATCGAGCCCGCGCCCGCCGGGAAGGTACGCATCCACGCGGCCGGCACCACTCACACCTTCGATCACCTCGTCATTGCTGCCGGAAGTTGGGCGAACCGGCTGAAGGCGGGTGGGCCGTCAATCAGGCCCGTCAAAGGCCAACTCGTCAGGCTGAAATTCGACGCGGCCCCTGCCACGCGCGTCCTTTGGTCCGAAGGCTGCTATATGGTTCCCTGGCGCGACGGAACGCTGCTGGTGGGCGCGACCGTCGAGGACGCAGGATATGACGAGCGCCCAACGGCAGCGGCGGTGACGTCGCTGCTGGATGCCGCGGCGGCGCTGCTGCCGGCCACGCGAGACGCGGGATTCGTCGACGTTCGCGCGGGCCTTCGGCCGGCTCCGGCCGACGGCGGCGGGCTGCCGCACATCGGTGCCGCTCCGGCGCTCGCGAACGTGACGATCGCGACGGGACATTTCCGCAACGGCGTGCTGCTCGCGCCATTGACGGCAAAGCTCGTCGCGGATCAGCTCATTCCCGCCAGGTAATCCGGCGAAGCGATAGGAAGCGACCGCAGCTGAACAGCATCAATCAATTGGAAGAAGGCGGTGGTGGAGGCCTCCATCGCTGAAGGCTCCAACCTTCGCGACATCCTATTCGAAGCGGTATGCTGTCGCCATGCCGAAACTCACGGACGACCAGATCAACGCCCGGCTGCCAAAACTCAAGGGCTGGACCCGCGAGGGAGACGCGCTCACGCGCACGTTTGCCTTCCGCTCCTACGCCGATGCGGTGGCGTTCGTCGTGCGGGTCGCGTTCGAAGCCGAGGCCAACGATCATCACCCCGACGTCTCGTGGAGCTTCCGCAAGGTCACGCTCAACTGGTCGACGCACAGCGACGGCGGCATCACCGAGAAGGACTTCGACGGCGCGGCGGCATCCGAGCGCATCGCCTCGTCGACGCCGCAGTCGACCGCCGCGAAGTCATAAGCGCGCCGATGCAGCTGAAGGGCAGCTACAGCGCGCGCGAAGTCTCGGCCTTCACGGGGCTCTCGGCGCGGCAACTTCAGTGGTGGGACCATCACGGCGTCTTTCCGCCCGCCGTCGCGCCGAAGCGCACCGCCGCCGGCGGTTTCACCGAGCGCCGCTACTCGCCCCTCGACACGCTCGATCTGCTCGTCCTCGCGGAGCTCCGGCGCCGCAAATACTCGGTCGACGACATCCGCCGCATCATCCAGGTGCTGCGCACCCGCTTCGGCGCGCGCCCGCACGAAACGCTCGAGCACAGCGGCCGCATGACGCTGCTGACTGATGGCCGCGAGATCTTCGTCCGCGTCGGTGGTCGTTATTTCAATCTGTTGAGGGATCCCGAGCAGCCGCTCCTCGTCGGAGAGGAGCGGCTCAAGGGCATCAAGGTGAGAAAGCGATCTAGTCGATTGGGAAAACGTCTTCCACGCCTTCCCCCGGCCGTGGAATGACGTGCACGCCGACCAGCTGACCGACTTTGCGCGCGGCGGCGGCGCCCGCATCGGTCGCCGCCTTCACTGACGCGGTGTCGCCGCGCACAATCGCAGTGACCATGCCGGCATCCACTTTCTGCCAGCCCACGAAGTCGACGTTCGCGGCCTTCACCATCGCATCGGCCGCTTCAATCATCCCGACGAGGCCGATCGTTTCGACCATGCCGAGCGCGTCGCCGTCGTGCTTCTTTGGCGCCACCGTTACTTCTTTCCGAATCCGCTGACGACCACGTCGAGATTGTGGCTCGCGCGAAGACCGTAGATGCCGTCGGTCGACGCGAGCTTGCCCTCGCCGATGAGCGCGGCCTTGTCGAACGAGGCGACGACCTGGCCGTTGATCGAACAGGAGGCCGTGCCGTCCTTGACGGTCCACGCGATCGTCTGCGTGACGCCATCCGCGCCGGCCTTGTTGACGGCTTCGTGCGCCGCGGGGCGAGTCCGACCGCCCGGGGTCGCGGGCGCGGGCGAATAGTTGACGACCTGGCCGCCGCTGAAGCCGCGCACCAGGTACGTGCCGTTGCTGTACGCGATGCAGTAGACCAGATTCGGCGCGTCGGTCTCGAGATCCTTGCCCCCGATGAAGATGCCGTATGGATGCGGGTGGCCCGCATCGGGCTTGGCTTCCTTGAACGTGGCGCTGACCGTGTAGTCGCCCGACGCCTTGTGGGCATCGTTCCAGTAGAACGCGGCGGGGCCGACCGTCAGATGCAGATCGTCGCCCGACTTCGCGAACTTCGAGTCGTTGATCGTCAGGCCCTTCTTCACGGCCCCTGCGTCGATCTTGCCCTTCCATCCGTCGACGGCAATGCCGCCGCCGGCCACCTTGCGGTCGGCGTCCTGGGCCAGGGCCAGCCCCGGCACCGCGAGAGCAATAGCGAGTGCGAGAGAAATCCTCTTCATAGTGCGAATCCTACAGGATCCGGCCCCGGGCGGCTACCCGCGGGCTATCCAGCACGCTGTCGCCGTCGACGATGTGCACGGCGTCGACAAGGTTGGAGACCACGCACGCATGATTGGGGATGACCCGCACGCGGTCGCCAATGCTCAGCGCCGGCGCGCCGTCGGCGACCTTCACGATGGCGTGCTCCTCCGAAAGCCGCTCGATTGAAAACCCGTCGTGCGGCTGCAGCTCAGCGTCAGCCGACGGCGACAGCATGCCGTGGCCGGCGAGCGGCGCGAAACCGCGCGCGCCGTCGTTGGTGAGCGTCTTGCTGCCGGCGTCGAGAATGATCCGGCCGGGATGCTTTGCCACGACGGTCGACAGCACGGTCAGCGCGCAATCGTCAACCGTGGCCGCGCCAAGGCCCACCTGCGTCCGATCAAAATAGACGTAGTTGCCCGGCCGCATCTCGGTCGGTCCCTTGTGTTTGAGCGAGAACCGCGCGGTTGGCGTCGCGCCAACGCTGATTTCTTCGATGTCGACGCCCTTGTTCCGCATGTGGGCGGCCAGGCGCGTCATCGCGTTGACCTCCTCTTCGGCGATCAGCTTCAGCGCCGTGTCGGAGCCGGCATGATAGCCGTGCCCGGCATGGCTCAGGATGCCGCACAGTTTGAGTCCCGGCAGCGTGTGCACGAGTGAAATCAGGTGCGGCGCCTCTGGCGACACCGGGTCGACGCCGCAGCGATGGAAGCCGACGTCGACTTTCACCAGGACGCCCAGCGTCCGCCCGGCACCCGCCATCACTTCCGCCCACGCCGTCGCCACATCCGCATCGTCGACGATGATCGACAGGCGCGTGCGATCCATCAGGGCGAAAATCTGGTCGCGTTTCGATGGATGAACGGGATAGGGAATGCGGATGTCTTCGATGCCGGCCTCCGCGAACACCATCGCTTCGGATGGCTTCGCGCAGCAGATGCCGACGGCGCCGCGGTCGATCTGCTGCTTCGCGAGCGACGGCAGCTTGTGGGTCTTGGCGTGGGGACGAAGCAGAAATCCGGCGGCGTCGGCGGCGCGCTGCATCGTGTCGATGTTGCGGCCGACGCGGCCGGATTCAATGATGACCGCGGGGGTCTGGAGCTCGCTCAGCGTCACGCGTCAACGTTAGCTCATAAACCCCGCGAATCTGCGTGGATCGATCGTGTAGCCCGGGAAGACCTGCGACGCGTCGCGCAGCTCCAGATGCCGCATGACCACCTCCGCGAAGACATCGCGGAAGTCGGTCGTGATGGCGAGGTCGCGGCCGTGCCAGCGCTGTTCGACGGCGAGACCGGGCCACTTGCCATAGACTTTTCGGCCTTTGACGCCCGCGCCGAGGGCGATCATCGCGTTGCCATGCCCATGGTCCGTGCCGCGGTTGCCGTTCTCGGCCACCGTGCGCCCGAACTCCGACATCGTCAGGATGACCACGTCGCGCATGGCTTCGCCAAGGTCGGTGGCGAGCGCCGCGAGGCCGCGCGCGAAGTCGTCGAGACGGTTCGCGATCAGGCCGGTTGCCGCGCCTTCGTTGGCGTGATGGTCCCAGTTGCCCGATTCCGCGAAGGCGATCTCGAGACCGACATTCGCCTTGATCAGCTGCGCGATCTGCCGCAGTGATTCGCCGTAGGGCGACCGCGGATACTCTGCGCCATTGGCCGGCGTGTAGCGCCTGGGATCGACATTCTTCAGCGCGCGCACGGCGTCGAAGGCGTCTTTGCTCGTGCGATTGAGCACCTTGTCGGCGGCCGCGGCGTACTCGGCTTCAAACGACGCCTGCACGTTCTCGGTGGCCTCACCGGCCCTGATGCCGAACTGATCGAGGCGCGCGATCGCGAGCGCCGGCGCATCGCCCTGCAGCGTGCGCGGCAGCTGCGGCGCGAGCGCGACGGCGCGGAACGGCGTCGCCTTCTGATGTTCCTTCGCGTGCAGATAGCGATTCAGCCATCCGTCGGACGTGCTCTTGACGCCCGGCGTGCCGCTCTCCATGTAGTCCTGCGCGTCGAAGTGCGATCGCGTGATGTCGTGCGAGCCGGTCGCATGCACGATCGCCAGATCGCCGCGATCCCAGAACGGCTTCAGGGCGGCCATGCGCGGATGCAGGCCGAAGAACCCGTCGAGATCGATCGCGCTCTCCGGACGTCCGGGGCGCGCGATCGCGATGCTGGGCCGCGCGGCGTAGTAGCCGGCGTCACCGTAGGGCACCACCATGTTCAAACCGTCGACCGCGCCGCGCTGAAAGAGCGCGATGAGCACCTTCTGGCGATCGGCCGCCCACGCAGTGCGCGCCAGAAATGTCGGCGCGAATCCCAGGCTCACGAGCGCCATGCCGCCGTTCTTGAGGAATATGCGTCTGTCGATCATGGTGTCCTACCGCTTCTGGAATTCGGGCGAGCCGAGCAGCAGGACGAGCTGCTTCGGTTTGTCGGTGGCCTTCGCGACCGTCGCGCGCGTGCCTGGCGACAACGTGTCTTGCGACACGACGGTGTCGGGATCGACCGTGGCCGGGGCGACGCGTGTGCCGGGCAGCCGGTTCGCGACGAGCGCCACGGCAAAGTTCATGCGGTTGATCAGCGCGCCGCTGTTCACCCACGTCACCGCCCTGTCGCTGTAGCCGGTCGGCGGCTGCGCGCCATAGAGCGGCATCCCGAGCGTGCGCAGCTGCTGCACGAGAGGCGCAGCGTTGCGCACGTCGGCGCCGGTCGCGCGCATCGCGCTGACGACGAACTCGAACGGCGTCTTGACCTTCGCGCGCCGCGCCTCGGCCGACATGAACTCTGGCGACGTCACGATGGCGCGCGTCACCTTCTTCAAATCGCCGTCGCTGTCGAGAAACACCTTCGCGACGCGATCGACGAGCGCCGGCGGAGGAGTGTCGCACACGAAGCGCGTCACGAGCTTGCGCGCGATGTGCTTCGCCGTCGACGGATGGCGGGCGACGATGTCGAGCACGAGCTCGCCGTCGCGGCGGCCGCCATTGGCGGGAATGCGGTGGCCGAGGACGATCTTTTCGCCTTTGTCGTGAATGCGATCGTTGAACGTGAAGTCGCCGCCGCCGCGACGCGGCGCCTCAATCGTCCACCCGGTGAAGGCGCGCGCCACTTCGATGACGTCCTTCTGCGTGTAGCCGCCGTCGACGCCGAGCGTGTGCAACTCGAGCAGCTCGCGTCCGTAGTTCTCGTTGAGGCCGCGCGCGGGCCGGGCTGGCTGCTGCATCGAACCCGGTTGATTATTCCCGGTTCGCCTGCGCGCTCCTGGGCGGAACCGGGAATAATCAACCGGGTTCATTTCGGGCGCCGCACTCATCCAGTTGTCGAGATACCAGAGCATCGCGGGACTCTCTGCCGTGGCGCCGAGCATCTCGCGGAAGTTTCCCAGCACGTGCGGACGGATCGCCTCGCGTTCGTACTCAGTGAGATAGAAGCGCGCGAATTGCCCCTTGCCTGCAAAGACGTTGAAATGGTTGAACCAGAAGTCGACCAGTACTTCCTCGAGCTGACGCTCGCTGTAGACGGCCCGCAGCAGCTTCTGCTGCGAGAGCTCGATGAGGGGAAGATTGGCCTGCTGCCGTTGCCGCATCTCGGCAGGAGCGGGCGCCGGCATCTGCCCAGGCTCGGTCGGCGGCGGCGCCATCTGCGGCGCGCCTTGCGCGCGGTTCGGCTGTCGGGCCTGCTGCGCGTTCCGCTGCTGCGGCGGCGTGTAGAACCGCGAGGCAATCTCGCTGCTCGAGAGATCCAGCGTCTGGAACGCAGACAGCTTCTGCTCGACCGCTTCATCGGGGATGGATGATGGACTCAGCTGCGACGCGATGTACTTCTCGAGTCCCATCGCGCGCACGCGATCGACATCGCCCGGCCGGGCTCCAAATCCGATCCGGCCAAGCACGTGCAGGATTGCCTCATCGTCCTGTCCCGCCGTGAGGCTTGCGGTTCCGGCAGCCAGAACGGCGCAGAAGGTGATCGCCTTGAAAACTTTCATACAGCAGAATTAGACATGACCGGTCCGCGGTTGGTAAAAGCTCCCACAGTCCCCATTTTGCGCCAAATTTACGACGACACGTGGCGCATCTGGGCCGAGGGCCTGTCGCGGGCCGGGTACGAACGCTACAACCGCGCCCAGTTGGCGTCGCCGTGGGGAAGCACCCACCTCGACCGGGTGGCCCTCATGGACGGGGACACCGTGCTGGCCAGTGCCAAGCGCTATCGACTCACGCTTCGAGTCAATGGCGCGAACGCAGTTGCGATCGGGATTGGAGCCGTGTTTACGTCGCCCGCACTGCGCGGCCGGGGTCACGGCGCGGCCATTGTCGAAGAGATCATCGCCGGCGCCGCGAACGATGGAGCGCATTACGCCCTGCTTTTTTCGGAGATCGATCCGGCGTTCTATGCGCGCCTCGGCTTCGAGCCGATCCCCATTGCCGAAGCCACGCTTCTTCTCAAAATGCAGAAGCGTGAAGGCGCGCCTGCCGTGCTGATGCGTGACGGCGCGGATCGCGATCTCGACAACATTTCCGCCATGCACGAGGACCGCGCTTCGCAGTATGCGTTTTCGTTGAGACGCGATCCGGACTACGTGCGCTTCGCGATCTCGAAGCGGCGCCTGCTCGCCGCCTCGGGGCCGCCGGGCCTGCGCCACGTCGAGTTCTTCGTCACGGAAGAAGGCGGCAACGCCGTGGCGTATGTCGTGGTGACGCGCGGGCCGGAAGGCCACGTGCTGGAAGAGTGGGGCGACCGCGATCCGTCGGGCGCGCGCGCCGGCGCGATGCTGCAGGCGCTGGCGGCGCGGACGCCCGCCGAAGATGTGGCGCCGCTTCGCACGTGGCTGCCGGCCGACTTCCATCCGCCGCAGCTCGATCGCGCGAGCGAGAAACCGGCCGCCGAGCAGGGCATGATCCGCGGCATCGGCCGCCCGGCGCCGGCGCTGGACGCCGGCGGCGTCTTCTATCTCAAGGCTGATGCTTTTTGAGGCGTGCGTTTGAGCTCCGACGCCACATGCTGCGCAGCGAGCAGGCCGGGCAGACCGGTGATGCCGCCGCCGGGATGCGCGCCTGCCGATCCGAGATAGAGCCCGCGAACGGGCGAGCCGTAGCCGCCCATCCCCAGCGCCGGCCTCGCGACGAGCATCTGATCGAGTGCATGCTCGGCATGATGGATGTGTCCGCCGTCCATGCCGTACGTGAGCTCGAGGTCTTCCGGCGTGATGACTTCAGCGTGGACGACGATCTGCGCGATGCCCGGTGAGACGGTCTCGAGCACGCGCATCACGGACGCAAGCAGCGCGGCGCCTTCGTCTTTCCATGTGCCGGATCGCAGCGTGCGCGGCGCGTACTGCGCATAGATCGACATGACATGCTTGCCTGCCGGCGCAAGCGTGGCATCGTGCGTCGACGGCACCGCGATTTCGAGCCACGGCTCCGGTGACGCCTGGCCGTACTTGGCCGCGTCGAAGGCGCGCTCGAGATAATCGACATCAGGACCCACATGAATCCGTCCGCGCAGCGACGACGGATGCGCCGCCAGCGCCGGAAAGACCGGAAGCGCGTCGAGCGAAAGGTTGACCTTGGCGGTGACCCCCCGCGCGCGGATGTTCTGCGTGTGTCTGACGGCGTCCGGAGGAATCAATCCTGGTTCGATCAGATCGAGCAGCGTGCGTTTCGGTCCGGCCGCTGACAGTACGGCGCGGCACGCAATCGTCTCACCGGATTCGAGCGACACGCCCGCGACGGCATCGTCTTCCATGACGATGCGTCTCACCGCGGCCGACACCAGAATCTTCGCGCCCGCCGCGGTGGCGGCCTTCGCGAGCGCGTCAGAAAATGCGCTGACGCCTCCCGTGAGCGTGAGACCGCTGCCGGCTGGATGCGGATCGAATGCGAGCTGATAGAGATAGGTCAGCGTGCTGCCGGCCGAGCGCGGTCCGAGCATGGCGCCGAGCAGTCCCCGCGCCGCAATTGCCGCCTTCAGCAGATCGTCGGTGAACCACTCGTCGACAAAGTCGGCGATAGGCATCGGTCCCCAGCGCAGCAGTCCGTATGCCGTGCGCCGATCGAGCGCTCTGAACTTTCGCGCCGCCCCGCCCAGGGCCAGCATGTCGGTGATCGCCGGCGCATCGATGTCGGGCGCACGTTTTTCGAGCACCGCACCCACGACGGCCGCCGCCTGGCGCACCTCGCCGACGAAGCGGCGGTACCGTTCCGCGTCGACCTCTGAGCTCACCGACAACGCCTCGACCGTCTTGGCGTGATCGGCATAAAAAGGAATGGCTCTGCCTGACGCGCTGACGGCGGTCAGTGGAATGTCGGGCCGCACCCACTCGAGACCGTTGAGGGTGATGGCACGCGTAAGCGCGGGATGCATCGGCGGCAGCGAGTGCGACAGCGCATTCGATGCCGCGCCGCCGACCGTCGCACGTTGTTCGAGGACGAGCGTGCTGAATCCCGCGCGCGCCAGCTGCTCGGCTGCGACGAGTCCATTGTGTCCGGCGCCGATGACGATGACGTCGACCGGGTCGTGGCTCATACGGGCAGGCTCCACGGATCGCGTCTGCGCGTGGAGGTCGACGCGTCGCTTGTGCGGCCGTCACCCGTGCCGCGGCCCGTGGCACGCAGAATTGCCGCCGCGGCATTGCGCCCTGGCGCCGCCATGATGCCGCCGCCCGGATGCGTGGCCGATCCGCACATATACAGGTTGCGCACCGGCGTGCGATACGAGGCCCACCCCGGCGCGGGACGCAGGAAGAAGAGCTGCTCGAGCGTGAGCTCGCCCTGAAAGATGTTGCCTTCCGAAAGTCCCCACTCCCGCTCGAGGTCGAGCGGCGTGACGACCTGGCGGTGCAGGATGATGTCTTTGATGTTGGGCGCGTGCTCGGCGATCGTATTGATGACGGTGTCGCCGAACGCCTCCTTCTGCTCGTCCCAGGTGCCGTCCTTCAGGTGATACGGCGCGTATTGCACAAAGCACGACATTACATGCTTGCCTGACGGCGCGACGCTGGGATCGGTCAGGCTCGGGATCACGATGTCCATGTACGGCCGTCTCGAAAACCGTCCGTACTTCGCATCGTCATACGCCCGTTCCATGTAATCGATGCTGGGCGAGATCGACATCGCGCCGCGCAGGTGGGGGCCGGCGCCCGGCAGCGATGTGAAATTGGGGAGCGCGTCGAGCGCGAGATTGACCTTGCCCGACGATCCGCGGAATTTGTAGCGGTTGATGTCTTCGACGAAATCCTCCGGCAGGTGCTCGACGCCCGTCATCTTGATGAACGTGAGCCGCGGATCCACGCTCGACGCGACGACGCCGCCAAGGATGTAGTCGCCGTTCTCGAGGATGACGCCGGTGGCCGTGCCGTTCGACACGATGATTTTCGCCACCGCGGTTTCGGTGCGAATGTCGGCGCCCGCGGCACGCGCGGCGCTCGCGATGGCGTTCGACACCATGCCCGTGCCGCCTCGCGAAAGGCCCCACGACCGGAACGCGCCGTCGATTTCTCCCATGTAGTGGTGCAGCAGCACGTACGCGGTGCCGGGGGATCGCACGCCGAGGAAGGTGCCGATGATGCCCGACGCCGACATCGTGGCCTTGAGGACGTCGGTCTCGAACCACTGATCGAGAAAATCGACCGCGCTCATCGTCATCAGCTGCAACTGGTTGTAGCGGTCGCGCGGCGGAAGGCGGCGAAAGCGATTGACGAGCCCGATCATCTCGCGGATGCCCGCAAGACCGGGCCTGGTTGGATCGGGCGGCGTCATCGCCATGATCGGCTTGACGAAGCGTCCCATCTCGATCATCGCCTGCGAGTACTCATCGTAGGCTTCGGCGTCGACCTTCGAGTGACGGGCGATCTCGCGGCGCGTCTGCCCATGGTCGTTCGTGCGCCACAGATAGTTGCCGTCGGGCATCGGCGTGAACGTGCCGTCGAGCGGCAGAATCTCGAGGCCGTGCCGCGCGAGATCGAGCTCGCGAATAATCTCGGGACGCAGCAGCGACACGACGTATGACGCGACCGAAAACTTGAAGCCGGGAAAGATCTCTTCGGTCACCGCCGCGCCGCCAAGCACGTGCCGCCGCTCGAGCACGAGCACCTTGCGCCCCGCGCGGGCCAGATAGGCGGCCGTGGTCAATCCGTTGTGACCGCCACCGATGATGATCGCGTCGTATTTCTGCGACATGAGCAGGAGACAGGATACAGGAGACAGTAAACAGGAGGGAGCTCCTGTCTCCTGTATTCTGTATCCTGTCTCCTATGCCTGTCGCGTCTCCGTTGCACTCTCGCACCTTTCCCCTGTGCACCAGCCTGAACTATCGCGATTGGGCCGGGTACTACGCGGTGAGCGCGTACGAGACGCATCACGAGCATGAGTACAACGCGATCCGCAACGGCGCGGCGCTGATCGATATCTCTCCGCTGTTCAAATACATCCTTCGCGGTGCCGATGCGACGCGGCTCGTGGACCGCATCATCACGCGCAATGCGCAGAAGATGAAGCTCGGGCAGGTCTACTACACGCCGTGGTGCGATGAACGCGGCATGGTGCTCGACGATGGGACAGTGACACGGCTGGAGGCGAACGCGTATCGCTGGACCGCAGCAGAGCCGAATCTGCGGTGGATACGCGAGAACGCGCGCGGCTTCGACGTGGAGATCGAAGACGCGTCGGAACGCATTGCGGCGATGGCGCTGCAGGGGCCGACGTCCGGCGCGTTGCTGCTGCGCGCAGCGGAGGCCGACATCGCGTCATTGAAGTACTTCCGGATGACCGAGGGCCGCATCCAGGGCATTCCGGTCGAGATTTCACGCACCGGATATACCGGCGATCTGGGGTTCGAGATCTGGGTCGCGGCCGACCAGGCGTCTGCCGTGTGGGACGTGCTGATGAAGGAAGGCCGCGCGTTTGGCGTGAAGCCCACCGGCATGCTCGCGCTCGACGTGTCGCGCATCGAAGCGGGGCTGCTGCTGATTGACGTCGATTTTTTCAGCGCGCGCAAAGCGCAGATCGCGTCGCAGCTTTACACGCCGTACGAGATGAGCCTCGACAGGCTGGTGGATCTCGCGAAAGAATCATTTATCGGCCGCGCGGCGCTGGCACAAGCCGCCAAACGCGGCCCGGCCCGCCGCATCGTCGGACTCGAATTCGACTGGCCCGAGGTTGAGCGCATCTACGAACACGTGGGACTGCCGCCGATGACGACGGCGACGGCGTCGCGTGTGGCCGTGCCCGTGTACTCGGGCGGCCGGCAGGTTGGCCGCGCGACCTCGACGACCTGGTCACCGATCCTCAAGCGCATGATCGCGCTCGCCACGCTCGACGCATCAATGTCGGCGCCAGGCACGCACGTCGACGTCGAGCACACCGTCGATGCCGTCCGGCACCGCGTCGGCGCGACGGTCACGCCAACACCCTTCTACAATCCGCCTCAGAAGACGGGGCCGCTAGGAACAGCCCAAGGTAAATCGTAGATTGTAAATAGCATTGTCTATTGCGCCATTGTGCCCGTCGCGCCGTCACTGGCTCGGATCTTCCCCGAGCACCACGGTGATGAAGCGATCGAAGGCGTATAGCAGATCCTCGCGATCCGAATACGGACCGGGCACGTAGCCGCGCGACGAGATGCCCAGCTGCGAGAGCTCGCAGACGTGCCAGTCCTGGCGGTTCGTCATGTCCCAGAACTCGAGCACGTCGCTGGCGTCAAAGCCGGGCCTGGCGAGCTCCTCGGGCGCGAAGAGCCATTCGCAGGTGAGACGCGTGTGATTCGGCGCGAGCGGCTCGGTGCGGTGCACCATGACGTAATCGGGGTGCAGGCTCAGGAAGAGATTCGGGAAGATCGCGTAGTAGTAGACGCCGCGGCGTTCCGTTTCGGAGAGGCCCGGCAGCAGATCGCGCGGGCACGTGCCGTCGGGCGACATCGTGATGATGCCGGGGCGCAGATCCATGCGGCCGCCCATGTAGGTGGGCCGCAGCGGCTCGTTCTCGCCGCTCATATAGTGCGAGAGCTTGTTGAGCGCCGGATGCAGGTTCGGGCAGTGCAGGCACTCGTTGAAGTTCTGGATGATCAGCTTCCAGTTGGCCGCAATCTCATAGACCTGCCGTCCGCCTCTGCGTAAGTGGCCCATCCGCCATGACGCAAACTTCGCGGGCAACTCCGCCAGATGATCGGCAAGCGGATCGCCGTCGGCGAAGTTGATGAAGACAAATCCATCCCACATTTCCGTTCGGATCGCGTGAAGCGGAAAGGCGGCCTTGTCGAAGCCGGCCGTCGCGTCCATGTGCGGCGCGCCGATCAGACGCCCCGACAGGTCGTACGTCCAGGAGTGATACGGACACTGGATCGATCCGGGGAAGTGGCCGTGCGATTCGACGCAGAGCCGCGTGCCGCGATGGCGGCAGACGTTGTGGAACGCGCGAATCGAGTCGTCGGCGTCGCCGCCGCGCGTGACGATGATGCTTTCGCCGGCGACCTCGCGCACCATGAAATCGCCTTTGCGCGGAATCTCTTCGGCGCGGCCGACGTGCACCCATGTCGAGCGGAAGAACAGATCGAGCTCGCGCTCGAACAGGCGAGGACTGGTATAGAAGCGCGCCGGCAGTGTGGCCGCGCCTTCCGGCATCGGCGCGCGCGGCTTGATCTGCGATGGCGGAACGTCTGAAGCTGACTCGCTCACCTCGGGCATGATACAACCTCCCACGCCCGGCCTTCGCCTCGGCTACGGCGGGCAGGCCACCACCATGATCAACACGCCAGGCTCAGCCCCCGCCCCTGCCGCGCGGCCGCCGCTCAAACGCGCACTCGGTCCGTGGGATCTCACGGCCATCGGCGTCAACCAGGTGATCGGCACCGGCGTGTTCCTCATGCCGGCGCTGGTGGCGGCGCAAGTCGGATCGTGGAGCACCGTCGCCGTGCTGGCCGTGGGCGGCCTGTCGATGATGATCGCGTTGTGCTTCGCCGAGGCGTCGAGCCGCGTCGAGGCGACCGGCGGGTCGTATCTCTACACGCGCACCGCGTTCGGCCGCTTCATTGGCTTCGAAGTGGGCTGGATGATGTGGTTCACGCGCGTCGCCAGCTGGGCGAGCGTGGCCTACGGTCTGACGATGTACCTGGCCCGCTACTGGCCGGTGCTGAACGAAGGCATGGGCCGCGGCCTCTTCCTCACGATCGTGTTTGCCATCCTCACGGCCGTCAACATCCGCGGCATCAGGCAGAGCGCGTGGGTCGTGAACGCGCTGACCATCGGCAAGCTGTTGCCGCTGGTGATCTTCGTGATCGGCGGCATTGCCTTCGTGGAGTGGTCGCGTGTAACGCCGGTGCCGCCGTGGCCGCCGATGGAACAGGCATCCGCGGCGCTGCTGTATCTGATCTTCGCATTCGGCGGCTATGAGGTCGTGCCGGTGCCGGCGGGCGAGGCGCGGCGCCCGACCCGCGATATTCCCTTCGCGATGGTCATGACCATCACCATCATCACGATTCTCACGATTCTCGTGCAGGTCGTGGCGCAGGGCGTGCTGCCGGACGTCGCGGCGTCCAGAGCACCGCTGGCCGATGCGGCCGTGATTTTTCTCGGCACGTCAGGCGCGCTGCTGCTTACCGTCGGCGCTGCGATTTCGACGACCGGCAACAACATGGGCCAGTCGATTTCGGGATCGCGCAGTCTCTTCGCGCTGGCCGAGCAGCGGGATCTGCCGTCGCCGATCGCGTGGGTGCATCCTCGCTGGCGCACGCCGGTTGTCGCGATCCTCCTGACGTCAGGCGTCGCGCTGGCGCTGGCGCTCACGGGATCGTTCGCCACCCTGGCGCTCGCCAGCGCGGTCAGCCGCCTGCTCGTCTATGCGGGCACCGCCGCCGCGGTGCTCGCGCTCCGCCGCCACGGGCGCGCGCCGTTCACCATTCCCGGCGGGCCAGTGGTGCCCCTTGCCGCGCTGCTGATTTCGATAGCGCTCGTCGCCGCCGCAACGTCCGAGCAGTTCAAGATTGGTGGATTTACGCTCGTCGCGGGTGCCGTGCTATTTGCCATCGCGCGCGGGACGGACGCACTGAGAGGGCGAGACAGCAATTCTTAATTCTTAATTCACCAACTTTCAATTCCCCAGGTTCACCTGATAATCCTGCGAGTGTCGTTCGAGCAGCCGATATTTGACGGCGGCCATGAAGAAGAAGAGCGGCAGCAGCAGGCCAGCGGCGGTCGCCAGAAGGTTGGCCGTCCAGAGCTTATAGCGATCGCCGCCCGCGACGAACGCGAACATCAGTCCCAGCAGCAGATCCACGGCGATGCCGGCGACCATGCCCGCGAGCACGCCCAGAACGGGCGCGCGGTACCTGCGCCGTTGGTCCGCGGTCATCTCGCGATAGCTCCGATAAATTGATACGCAGGCCACCCCCGATGCGACAAGCACGAGCAGCCCGACGCCAATCAGCGTGCCGTCGAGCGCGTCCTGCACCGACGCCTGCACGCGCGGTCCGATGGCGGCCGCCGCCACCGGTGTCAGCCCGACAAGCACGGCGGCCAGATACAGAACGTTGATGTTGCCGCGCCGCAGCCACGGGCGCGCGTGCGGAAAGGACATGCCGAAGTGCAGAAAGATGGTGGCCGAGACGAGCCCTGTGGCGAGCACGAAGCCGTCAACGGCCGCCACACCAATCGGATGACGCGGAAGCGCCGTTGCTGAAATCAACAGGGGAATACCAAACGCGAGCTCTGATGCGCCGAGCGCCAGGAACACGCGCGCGCGACGATCGGCGCGATGGCGCTGCCAGATGATCAGGCCGACGATGAGCGCGATGATGCCGGGGGCGGCGTCGAGCGGTTCGGTGCCGAGGCCGATGAAGATGTCGCTCACAGGAGGATGATATCGTCACCCACGATGCGAACCATGATCCGCGCCGGCGCCGTGTCATGCGCCTTGATCCTGTCGGCGTGCGCCGCGCGCGGCGCCGGGGTTGAGTATCCCGCCGGGCCATCGACCGACATGCTCGCGCGCGCCTGGGACGCCGAACATGTATCGGCGTCGCTCTCGCCGCTGGTGGCCCACGCGGAGGTGGAGCGGCGGATCACATTGCTGCCGACGGATCTGTTTACCGTTCGCGAAGCCGGCCGATCCGTGGAAAACCGCGCGATCTATCACGTGAAGACCGGCACGGGCCCCATGGCCGTCATGCTGTGGTCGCAGATGCACGGCGACGAGCCGACGGCGACGTCGGCACTCTTCGATGTCTTTGAGTATCTGCGGCGGCATCGCGCGGAACCGGTGGCCGCGCGGATTCTCGATCGGCTGACCGTGCATGCCGTGCCGATGCTCAATCCCGATGGCGCCGAGCGCTTCACGCGCCGCAACGCGCAGGGCATCGACATCAATCGTGATGCCTTGAATCTCGTGACCCCGGAGGGACGGCTGCTGAAGCAGCTGCGCGACGAGCTGCAGCCGTCAGTGGGTTTCAACCTCCACAACCAGAGCTGGCGCACGGCGGTCGGCCGTCCTCGGCGGCCGGCGGCGATCTCGCTGCTGTCGGTCGCCTATGACGAGGCGCGCAGCGTGAATGCGGGACGACTGCTCACAAAGAAGCTGGCCGCTGTCGTGCGCGATGCCATCGAGCCGATTGCGGGCGATCGCATCGGCAAGTACGACGACAGCTTCGAAGTGCGCGCGTTCGGCGACAACATCACGCGGTGGGGCACGCCGGTGCTGCTGATCGAAACGGGCCCCTGGCCGGCGGAAAATCCCGATCCCCATCTCGTGCGCCTCAACTTCATCGCCATCCTGTCGGCGCTCGATGCGCTGGCCACCGGGCGCGTGCACGCGGCCGATCCCGCGCGGTACGACTCGCTGCCCAACAACGACTCGGGTCTCTCGTACTGGGTGATTCGCGGCGGATCGGTTCTCCGTGGAGACGGGCAGCCGGCGTTCAGGGCCGATGTCGGCGTCACCGCGCAACGCCGTGTCAGGATCCAGAACGGCCGGCGCGAGCTGTGGGTCTCGACGAGCATCGATGACTTCGGCGATCTGAGAAACACGAGCGCCCTGTTCGTCATCGACGCGACCGGCCTGGTGATTGCGCCCGCGATTGACGCCGTCGCGGCGGGCGCCGAGATCAAGCTGCCGGAATGGACGATGGATCGTCCAGCCAGCTCAATCGTGCAGCCCGGATCGGCCGCGAGCCTGATGCTGCTGCGGCCACTGGGCGACGGCCGCTACAGAGTTGAGCGCGTGCTCGAGGGAAGCTGGCGGGTGAACTGAATGCGCATCGCGATTCTGGGATCGGGCGCCGTCGGCGGATTTTATGGCGCGCTGCTCGCGCGGCAGGGACACGACGTCGCGTTCATCGCGCGCGGCGCGCATCTCGACGCGATTCGCCGCAACGGATTGCGCGTGCGCGGCGCGGTGGGCGACTTCGCGGCGCGCGGCCGCGCAGACAGCGATCCGTCGGCCATCGGCGAGGTAGACCTCGTCATTCTTGCGGTCAAGACGTACGACAACGACACGGCGCTGCCGATGCTGCAGCCGCTGGTTGGACGCGACACCGTGGTGCTCACGCTGCAGAATGGCGTCGACAGCGTCGACCAGGTCGCCGCCAGCGTCGGCGCGGACCGTGTCCTCGGCGGCGCGACGTATGTCGCCACAGCCATCGCCGAGCCTGGCGTCATCGAGCAGACAGGCACGCACCGCCGCATCGTGTTCGGCGAGGTGATCCATTCGACTCGCCCCGAGCAGAGTCCCGGGGATCGCTCGGGGCAAGATCCCGCGGAGCCCAGCGCGCGCGTCAACGAGATCGCGCAGATAATGCGCGGCGCCGACATCCAGGCCGAGGCCGTCGCCGACGCGCGGCCCGCGCTCTGGGAAAAATTCGTGTACCTCGCGCCGTTTGCCGGCTTCACCGGCGCCGCCCGGCTGCCGGTTGGTCCGCTGCGCGATCTCCCTGGATTCTTCGATTTGGCGCTCCGCGCGTGCGCGGAAGTGGCGGCGGTCGGGCGCGCCGAAGGCGTGACACTCCCGGCCGACATGCCACAGCGGCTGCGCGCCTACATCGATGCGCTGCCCGCTACGACGCGCTCGTCGCTGCTGATCGATCTGCAGAGCGGCAAGCGCATCGAAGTCGAAAGTCTCCAGGGCTCCGTCGTCAGGCGCGCCGCCGCCGCGGGTGTGGACGTGCCGATCATGCAGACGCTGTACGCGCTGCTGAAGCCCTGGGCCGCCGGCACGCAATCCGACCCGGCCGGGACCTCCGAAGGCCCGGCGCAAAAATGACGTTGCTGCTTTTGCTCGGCACTCTGGCCGTCAGTGCAGGTGCCGGTTGTCTCGGTGCGCTGCTTGGCCTGGGCGGCGGCATCTTCATCGTGCCTTTTCTGCATTTCGTGATCGGTCTGCCGTTTGCCTCGGCGACCGCGGTGAGTCTCGTCACCATCATTGCGACCTCCAGCGTGACCGCCACCAATCCGGGGCAGCGGCAGCTGACCAACATGAAGCTCGGCATCCTTCTCGAGGCATTCAGCGCGCCCGCGGCGGTGGCCTCCGCCTACTGGGCGACTGCGATCTCCGAGCCAAACCTGCGGCGGGTATTCGGCGTGGCTGCCATCGGGATCGCGATCGTCATGCTCACGAGGCTCAACAAACGCAACGTCGTGCTGGATCCTGCGTTCGCGATCGGTTCACTCGGCGGCCGGTTTTTTGAAGCCGAAAGCGCCGCGGTCGTGTCGTACCGCGTCAAGCGGCTCCCGGTCGCCTGCGCCAGCTCCGTGCTGGCCGGCATTTTGTCGGGACTGATAGGCATCGGAGGCGGGATCATCAAGGTGCCGGTACTGAACGCGTGGTGCGGTGTGCCGCTGCGCGCGGCGGCCGCCACCAGCGCGTTCATGATCGGCGTCACCGTCGTGGCCAGCGCGATTCCGTACTACCTGCGGGGCGACGTGGTTCCGCACTATGCCGCGGCCACCGTGCTCGGTGTGCTCGCCGGCGGGCGCGCCGGCATCTGGCTGATGCCCAGGGTGACGGCGCGGCGCCTGAAGGTGCTGATGGCCGCGATGCTGCTGGCCGTCGCGATCTCGTCGCTGATCAAGGCGGGATGGTGATGGAACAGGCGCTGCGTATCGCAACGTGGATCGCCGCCGCGCTGTTGGCGGCCGGACTCGCGCTGTGGCTGATCGGCGCACCAGCGGCGCCGCTCGTTCTGCATGCCGGGTTGTGGCTGTTGATTTCGACGCCGATCGTGCGCGTCCTGATGGCGCTTGTGGAGTATCTGGCGGCGCGCGACTGGGCGTTCGTCGCGCTGACGCTCATCGTGCTGGCCTGTCTGGTGGTTCCGCTCTCCGTCTATTTCCTGTCGCTGGCTACCTGATCGCTTCGCCGGTCTCCGGAATGCCGCCCTGCACCTGCTGGGCCACTTCGCGCAGGCGCTCCTGCGCCGCCGTGCGCATACGTTCGAGCAGATCCTGAATGCGCTGTGCCTGCCGCGTGATCACGGCGACGTCTCGCTGCAGCGCCGGATCCGGATATCCCCGTTCGAGCAGATCGCAGTGACCGGTGATCGTCTGCAGCGCGCTCTGGATCTCGCTGGCGATCGACAGGGTCAGCTCCGCCATGGCCTCCATCGTGCGGTAGCGCGCCACGGCCTGCTGCAGCTGCTGCGCGACGTAGGCCACCGCCAGAATCTCGGCGATCGGCGCGAGCGCCGCGCGATGTTCGTCGGTGAAGGCGTTTTTCACGCGCGAGACGACATTCAGCGTGCCGACCGCTTTGTTCTTCGAGACGAGCGGCAGCACCATGCCCGATTGAAATCCACTTTGGTGCAGCACGTTGGCATCGAGGAAGTCGGCCGCCTGGGCCGAGACGTCGGGCACGATCAGCGCCTGACACGTGCGGACGACCTGGCCAATGTGGGTGCGATCGATGTTGAACGCGAGATCGACGCGCGGCCGGGTGCGGCGCTCCGGCTCGGCCACGCGTGCCGTGAAGGTCTGAAACTCCTGCCCGCCGTCCTTCAGCAGCGCAAGACCGACGCGGTCGCAGGGCACGATGCGCGCGACGCGCCGGGCCAGCGCCTGAAACGCCAGCGTCACGTCAGTCGATCGCGCGAGCGTTTGCAGCATCTCGTTGTGCGCTTCGAGCTGCTCGACCTGATCGACCGTGGCGCGATAATCCCGCTCGCGCGCCTCCATGACGCGCCGCAGTGACGAGAAGGAGCTGATGGCGACCGCTGTGAGCGCGAAGACGACCATCCACGCGATGAGGATAAGTCCCGGCTCGTACAGGCCCGCGGGCACAAGGCCGCGGCCGGCGGCAAACCAGAAGACCAGCTGCAGGATCGCGCCCGCCGCGATCAGCATGAAGACAAGGCGGCGTGACTGCGCACCCTGCAGCTGGGGGTTCATGGCCCGGTAATGGTATATGCGTCGAGCACCGGGCGCAGCGGCCGATCGAACCAGAGCGGACGGCGGAGGCCGCCGGGCCCGGGAGCGGGCCGGGTGCGCTCCAGCCACTCGCGATAGAGCTCGTGCGAGCGGCCGGTGTCGACCTCGATATCGCCGTACGCGTCAGTGTCGCCCGCCTTTTCGACCGTGACGCGCAGATGCCAGCAGTGCATGCCGCTCACAGGGTCTGGCTGCACGGGAAAGGTCAGGTTCTGGTGGACGCCGATTTCGCTCCACCAGACGCGGCCGCTGTCGGGATCGCCGCTCTCGAACGGCTGCGCGCCATGCACCTGCTTCATCGAATAGCGCCCACCGGTCTTCCGCTCGATCCGCACCAGCGCCGACGCGCTGCGCGATCCGCCCTCGTCTTCGTGCAGCCGCCAGCGTCCCAGATGATGCGACATGGCGACGATGCCGGGGCGGAGGCCTTCGGTGACCCAGGCGCGCGTGACGAAGTAGCCGATGGCCGTCTTCACTTTCACCAGACCGCCGCTTTCGATGCCGAGTCGCGCGGCATCAGGTGTCGCGATCCAGAGCGGATTGGAATGCGAGATCTCGTACGCCCACTTCACCGCGCCGCGGGTGTGGATGAGCGTCGGCAACCGGAAGTTCGGCAGCAGATCGAACTCGCCGTCTTCGCGCTTCAGATCCTTCCAATGCACGTGGCCCGGCACGTAGCGCGGAATCGCGTGCTCGCCCCATCCCCAGTCGACGAGCGTCTGTGAGTAAAACTCCAGCTTTTTCGACGGCGTGTTGAAGCCGTCCTGTTCGTGCGTCCGGCTGTACGCGTCGTCCTCGACCTTGAAGACGCCGTACTTGCGCATGTATTCGAGCGGCTTCAGCCCTTCGCGCGCGGCGGTCTCGGGAAGACCGGGCACGGAGTTCTCGAACATCCAGCCGTAGTACTCGTCCATCGTGATGCGCTCACCGGGGCGGTACGGCGACTCCCAGAACTTGCGCAAGCCGAGCGACCCGTCGTGATCGATGCGCCACGTGAGCTCGGCCCAGAACTCACTCTCTTCCCAGACCTCGCCCGGATTGGCGTCCTTCGTATCGATCGCCGGATTGCCCGCTTTCTCGCGGGCGACGCGCACGACCGGCTGCCGGAAGCCGAGCCACCTGGCGGCGTGCGTCTCCTGACTCATCGTGTCGTGCCGTTCCGTGCCAAGCCCCATCGGCAGAATGTAGTCGGCGAACCATGCCGTCTCGCTCCACGTCGGCGTCAGCGCGATATGCATGCCGATCTTCGACTCGTCTTCGAGCACTTCCATCCACGAGAAGCCGTCGGGATTGGTCCAGAGCGGGTTGTACACGCGCGTGAAATAGACATCGAGCTTTCCGCGCCCCTCTTTGAGGAAGTGCGGCAGCAGGAAGCTCATCTCGTGGAACGACAGCGGGAACTCGCGAGGGAAGAGCAGCTCGTTCCAGTAGCCCGGCGGCGGCGGAGGATTCGGATGCTTCGGCACGAACTTGTTGGTGGCGTTGAGATTGACGCCCCCTTTCGCGCCGATGGCGCCCGTCAGCACCACCAGCAGATACACGCAGCGCGTGATCTGCCATCCCCAGAGATTGCCCGCGGCGGCGGCGCGCCAGCTGTGCGTCGAGAAGGCCGTGCCGGCATCGGCCACCGCGCGTGCCGCCTGCTCGATTCGATCCGCGCTCACGCCCGTTTCGGCGGCGGCATATTCGAACGTGAAGGGCGCGTACTCCTCCTTGAGCGCGTCGATGAACGCCTGGAACGTGGAAGGGGACGCCGGCTTCTCGGCGGCGAGGTACTCCTGCCAGTTGACCCACGTCTCGACGAACGCGCGATTGAACCGATTCTCGACCAGCAGATACCGCGCGATCGCCAGCAGGATGGCGCCTTCGGTGCCGGAGTAGGCCGGCAGCCACAGGTCTGACTTCGCCGACGTGTTCGAGAGCCGCGGATCGATCACGATGAGCGTCGCGCCCTTGGCCTGGCCCTCGATGATGCGCTGTGCATGCGGATTGAAGTAGTGGCCAGACTCGAGATGCGACGAGAGCAGCAGAATCGTCTTTGCATTGGCGTGGTCGGGCGACGGGCGATCCGATCCGCACCACAAAAAATGCCCGAGACGGGCCGACGATGAGCAGACGTTCGTGTGGCTGTTGTGCCCGTCGACGCCCCACGTCTGCAGCGTGCGATTCGCGTAGCCGTCTTCGCCGGGCCGGCCGACGTGATACATCAGCTCGTTCTTGCGCCCGTCCTGAATCGCGCGGCGAATCCGTCCGGCGATGTCGTCGAGCGCCGCGTCCCAGCTCACGCGCTCCCACCGCCCGTCGCCGCGTTTGCCCGTGCGCTTCAGCGGATAGAGGATGCGATCGGGATCTTCGAGCTGATTGGGCGTGACCACGCCCTTGGCGCACGTGCGGCCGCGGCTGCCGGGATGCACCGGATTGCCCTCGATCTTGCGGACGTCCAGCGTGTCTTTGTCGACATACGCGAGGATGCCGCACGCCGACTCGCAGTTGAAGCAGATCGACGGAATGATCCAGTAGCGGCGCCGATCCTTCTTCGGCCACGACGTCGACTCGAAGTCCACGTAGTTGTCCCACTCGGACGGATCGGGATGAGTTCGGAAGCCTTTGTCGGGTCTCATGCCGATGCTCGGGGCTTGGTCCGGTATTGCACCCCAACGCGCAAAGAACGCGCGTTGGGGGCCCGCCTGAGCGCCGGCGAGGAAATGACCGGGCGCGGCTGCGATTTCTTAACGCCGTCGCGAATGAACACCGGACACCGCCCCTGCGCGTGGACCATACCAACAACCAGCAACCAACAACCAGCAACCGTCATGAAATAGGCACACACTGTCCTGCATCCACCCACACGTACTCCCACGCGAAGGCGCCCGCGAGCGCGAGCAGCGATGCCACCATCAGCAGCGAAGCGGGAACGGTGCCGGCGATTCCGAATGCGAGCATCGCCAGCGGCACGATGCCGCCGAGGCCAAGGGAGATACCCCAGAACAGGCGCGCGTAGGGGCCGCGGCGGATCGCGCCGACCGCGAGCTCGTGATGGCGCGTCGGACTCGGCGCGAGCAGGTTCTCGAAGACAAGGAAGACGAGATGCACCGCGAGCGCGCCGAACAGCGAGAGCGCGAGCATCCGCGTCGCGCCGGCCGCATCCGCCAGGAATGGCGCGACGAGCAGCAGCACCGCGGCGGCTTCAACGACGGCCTGCGCGATCAGATCGACGGCGGCGTACGGGCCCTGCCAGAGATCGCGCGCGAGGCCTTGCGCGAACAGAAATCCGGTGTACGACGTGGCCGCCAGCGCAATGACGAGTGCCGGCGCAGCCATCCAGGTCATCAGCCACGGCAGCCCGAACACGCCGGCCGCAAGCCAGAGTGTCGAGATGGCCCCATGCGCCGTCAGAAAATACGCGCCCCACGTCATCCACGATCGCCAGTTCGGCCGGATCAGAATGTAATAAAAGCGCTCCGGCCGCTCGAGATCGATGATGAGTACCGCCGCCGTGATGATTGAAAAGACGAGCGACACGATTGGGGCGGCAATCTGCACGAGCGTGCTTCGCTCGCCCGCGAACCACAGCAGCGCCGCAAGCAGCATCGCTCCTGTCGCAATGCCCTTCGTGAGCAGATAGAGCGCCATGTCGAGCCCCCACGCCTGCGCGTGCGGCACGTCGTAATCGACACGCGGCGCGCCGGGCTGTTTCGGGTCTTCGGTGAGTGCGCCGAGAGGCCGCATCACGACCTGGCCCTCTTTGTACATGAAGGGCCGCGTCGCCACTTCAGGCTGAATCGCCGCTTCTTCGGCGCCGATGTAGAAGATCTTCGGCTTCGTCCCCTTGTCGGGCCTGCGCACCGTGACTGCCTCGCGCTGCAGTATCTGCGCGACCTCGCTCGCAGGATCGTCCAGGTCGCCGAAGATGCGGCATTCGGTGGGACACACGCTCACGCACGCCGGCTGCAGCTTGTTCTCGACGCGGTTCGCGCAGAAGTTGCACTTCTCGGCCGTATGCGTGTTGGGATCGATGAACAGCTGGTCGTACGGGCACGCCGCCATGCATGCGCGGCATCCGATGCACGAATCGCCGTTGAAGTCGACGATGCCGTCGCGGCGCTTGAAGAGCGTGTTGGTCGGACAGATCGTCACGCACGGCGCGTCGTCGCACTGATTGCAGAGGACGGGGAAGAAGAACCGCGTCGTGTCGGGAAAGGAGCCTTTCTCGACGGTCTTCACCCAGCAGCGATGCACGCCGACCGGAATTTCGTGCTCGGCCTTGCAGGCGATCGAGCAGGCGTGGCAGCCGATGCACTTGCGGAGATCGATTGCGAAGCCGTAGTTCGCCACGAGTGGAGCGACTATATCGCAGCCCGCTCGTCTTCGGTCAGGCCGTAGAGGTTGGCGACGGCTGCCTCAACGGCCTCTGGCTCCGAGCGGTGATCTCCTCCGCGTCGCCGGACTGCGGCCGCGCCAAAGAGCGGTCGCGGCTGCGATCTTTTAACGCCGTCGCTGCGGAAATCACCACTCGGAGCCAGAGGCGCGAGTCCGTCAACTGCTCTGTCGCGCTCCGGCACCGGCAGCCATTCCATCAGCGACGTCGTCAGGTGCGAGCCGACGAAGAGGCGGATGAGAAAGTTCGCGACGCGGCTGTTCAGGATGATGCAGAGAGCCTGCAGTGCCGGCGCGTCCCAGTCGTTGCGAAGGCAGAAGAGGCTGTGGCTCGTCACCATGCCGGCCGGCACGATCGCGGCGATGACGGTCTGGCGGTTGGTGGCGGCCGTGACGTCGCGATAGGCGAGCCGGGGCCGATCGAACGGGCAATGGGGAAGCAGGCGGCGCGCGGCGGCTCGAGTGATGCGATGGCAGCCGCCGCTGATATCGATGCGATGCGGGTGCACGTGCTTGCCCTCGAGCACCGGCATGCCCGATCGCCCGAACGACGGCCGATCTTCCGTCAGGTTCAGCTCGCGGCCGAACGAAGCGCTCCAGCCGAGCGGATCGCCGAGCGCGCGATGGCTGCGCGCCAGCTTCGCCGCAATCGCCAGTGTGCGCTCGTCACGGACGTCCGGCACGCGCCTCGAGGGACCGCCGAGCGCGCGCAGCACCGCGTCGGTGAGAACAGGACCGTTGTCAGTGGCGCCGGCGTCCGGTAGATCGTCGAGCGCCCGCACGCCGCGATCGGTGCGCGTGATCTCGATGGTCTCAGTGGCCGCGCCGGTGGTCAGCGTGAGCGCTGCGAAGCGCAGACTGCGATGGGCCTGAAAGATCGCTTCGGCGTTGTCGAACCGCCCAAGCGTGTCGATGCGCGTGCCATCCAACAGGTGATTCCGCAACGCGGCCGATCCATCGTCAGTCATGAGGCCCCACGGCACCACCAGTCCGATGCGGCCGCCGTGGCGCGCGAGTTGAAGGGAGCGCTCGAGAAACAGTTGATAGAGGTTCAGGTGGCCGCCCGTCAGCGCGTAGAGACCTGAGCCTCGGAGGAATCCCTTGAGCGTGTCGCGGCCGCGCGAGCCGGCGCCGGCGCGCAGCATTTCCCACGGCGGGTTCCCGATGACGGCGTCGAAACCGCCGGCCTCGGGTTGCGGTGAGGTGCGCAGGCCGGCACCACTCAACACATCCGGGAACTCGAGCGGCCAGTGAAAGAAGCGCTCGGCCGCCTGAACCGCCGCGGTCTCGCGCAACCGGCGCGCCATGCCGCGCCGCGGCAGAATCCGAGACGCTCTCACCATCGCGTCGGCGAGCGCGGCGTACTCGCGCGCGTCAGGACGTGCGCGCGCCGGCAGGAACCACCACGCGCACCAGGCGTCGCAGAGCGCGCGCCACGATGCGAGAGCGCTCTCGCTCAATGTCTCGAAATATTTCTGCTTGCGTCTGACGTCGGCGAGCGAGTCTTCGGGCATGCGCGCGAGCCGGACGGATCGTTCGGCGCCGCTGCGCAGCGGTGCGGCGCACGCATCCTCATCAAACAGCGGCAGCGGAGCCATGCGCGGCGCCAACCCAGGCGGACGTCCGGCACGGAATGGGTCGATACCTGCGAGGCTGTTGCCGCATTTCAATCGATGATCCAGAAAACCAAGCGGTTTGTCGCCCGAAAGCGTTGCGAGCCAGAGGGAGAGTTTGGCGAGCATCACGGCGGTGGGATTGGCATCCACGCCGTAAAGACACCGTTGCGCGACGAGTCTTCGGAAATGCCGGCGATCGCCCTCGGTGACATCACCCTCGGGAAGCGAGCCCTCGCTCGTCAGTGCGCGCTCGAGCGAGCCCGCAAGATAATGCAGCGCGGCGATGAGAAACGCTCCGCTGCCCATCGCCGGATCGACCACGCGAAGCGCGAGGATGCGCTCGGACGATGCGCCCGCGACGAGCGGGGCGAGCGTGCGCCGCACGAGGAACTCGGTGAGCGGACGAGGCGTGTAGAAGGAGCCCGACTCCTTGCGCGCACGGCCTTCGCCCGCCGGATCCAGATCGAGCACGCGCTCGTAGATCGACCCGAGCTCCTCGACATCGAGCTCCGCATAGTTGACGCGGCGCGCGCCGCCGCGGGCAGGCCGGTACTCGACCAGCGATGCCAGCGCGTCAGATGCCGGCCGATCCAGTCTGGAGTCGAGCGCCGCGGATGCCGCCCACTTCCTGACACGCAAGGGTGCGAACAACCGGCCGTTGAAGCCCGTGACCTGCAGCGTGCCGGCGGCGCAGCCGGCGCCGAGCAGCCGGCGTCCGGCTTCGAGGGCGGCCCACACGCCGCGGGCGTCGTGCGGACGCTGTCGTGCGGCGAGGCCCGCGAGCGAATAGTGATCGCGATACACACGATGCCAGACCGGCACGAGCGAGCGCGCTTCGGCAAAGAGCACGAAGAGCATCCGGAAGAGCACGGCAATGCCGGTATCGAACGGCAGCTTGCGCGTGAGCGCATCGAGCGATCCGCTGACGCCGTCACGAAGGCCATTCTTGAGTTCGGTCGACGAGGCGTCAGAGGCGCGCACGGCGTCGCCAATCGAACCGCGGGCGAAGGCGACGGATTCAACCAGCGCCGCCGTAAAAGCTGCCGTCGCGGCGTCACTGACCAGATGGTCGAGTGCGATCACCGCAATCCGGCGGGGCGCAGCCGGCCGCACGTCGATGATGCCGAGGGCAACGCCGTTGAAGCCGATCGCCCACTCGACATCTGATTCGAGCGCCGCGCGAAGCACCGTGCGCGAGCCAAGCGCAAGAGCGCGCTGCCAGCCGAACGCAAAGAGCGCAAGCGTCTCGCCCGAGGGTGACATGGCCACCGCATGGTTCTCTGCGCGGCGGCAGGGAAAGCCCAGATCCGCCTCGAAGAGAGTTTCGATTACTTCGAGCAGGCGCCGCTCACTGGTCGCGGGTCCAAGAGTGGAGAGTGCGGCCGCGGCCCAGTGCGCAATCGCGGTTGCGGCCGCGGCGAAGGTGTCGCTCGCCTGGGTCTGCAGCCAGTCGCCAGCGGCGCGGGCCGATATGAGCGTGCCCGTCAGCCCCGCTATTGGTCCGTCGGACATGGCGAAGGCTGCGCGCCGAACGCAAACGTGGCAACGACGCGCGTGCGGATCGTCGCGATGCGTCTTGCGAGGCTCAGGCGATCGACTGCATCGCACGCCTCGGTGGTGAGCCGGCCGAGCACGTCCGCGTTGTGCACGCGCGCGCGATCGGCGCGGCGATCGAAGAGGCCTCGCTGCGTGAGCGCCGGGCGTGCCGACTCGCTCGCCGCCGCCACGACCGCGCGCTCGCGGAGGATCCGCCTGCATGCGCGTGCCGACAACAGTCGGTGCAGCTGCGATTGCCGCCGCCGCGTATTGTGTTCCGCCCACACGAGCGCGGCGGCTGAATCCGCGCCGACGGCCAGAAGCGTACGCTCGACGCAAACGCCGGCGGCATCGAGATATTCCTGTTCGATGACGGTGACCGGACCGGCTGGCGCCGGCGCGGTGTCACGCCGCCGATCGCCCGCCCGCAGGGTCCGAAGGCGACGGGCTTCCGCCGCGGCGAGCACGTCCCATCGCCAGCCGCCGCTGGTTTCTTCCTCATACATGCGCGCGGTGAGGGACGTGACGCGCGCGAGCATGCCGGCGGCAAGTGCCGTGCGATCGAGCAGGAACGTGGCGTGCGCGCGCCGCGTCTGTCCGAGCCGATCGACACGCCCGATCCGCTGGCGCAGGCCGGGCGGGCGCCACGGCAAGTCGTAGTGCACGATCCATCGGCAGCGCTGATGCAGGTTCAGACCCTGCGCGGCGACATCGGTCGCCACGAGCACGCGCGCCGAACCGGCCGTGAACGCCTGCAGCGCCGCGTCAACGACAGCCGGCGGAAGCTCGCCGTGCACGAGACGCACCCGCAGGTGCGGCGACAGGCGCTCCGCAAGCAGCAGCGCGGTGTCGCGAAAGCAGGTGAAGATCACGACCGGTTCGCCGGCTCTCTGAACGAGCCGGCGCAACGCGCGCAGCCGTCGATCCGCGTGCGCGGCACGCGCCGCCAGCCCGGCGAGGGTTTGCAGCCGCCGTCGCTCGCGCTCGACAGGAAGCCCGGTCCCGGCGCCGACGACGCCGGGATCATCGTCCGGTTCGAACAGCGACGGCTGCAACGCCTGCGGCTCGCGGCCCAGCAGCGAGAGCCTCCTGTCGATCGAGATTCGCAGCGCGTGAGGTGACGACAGCGCCCGCTTCACGAGCAGGCTCGAGAGAAGAGCAATCGCGGGCGTATCGTGCCGCGGTCCGTTCGCGATCCACCGCGTGTACTCGGCCAGGGCGTCATGAAGATCGGCGGCCGCGGTGTCCGGACGGATCCACACGCGCCGTTCAACTCGCTGCCGTCCTGACGCCGAGTGCCGAAGATGCACGAGCGCCTCCGGAGGGCGCGCCGCGCCCAGCGAGAAAAGCGCGCGCAGCCGCTCTCCACCGCCGTCAGATGGCGTTGCGGTCAGCAGCAGCACGCGCCGCGATCGCCGCGCGATGAGATCCGCGGCCCTGTGTCGCTCACTGTCGCCGCAGGCGAGGTGCGCCTCGTCGACGACGAGCAGGTCCCACATTGACGGTTCGAGCGAGTGCAGAACGTGCGGCTGCTTGAAGAAGTCGATCGAAGCAATGAGGCACCCGGGAAGAGACCAGATCGGCACACCGGCAGGAATCTCACGCTGCAGACTGCCGAGCGCCGCGGCATTGACGATGATCGACTCGATCGCGAGACGGCGGTGAAGCTCGGCTTGCCACTGGCGGAGCAGATGGCCCGGCGCGAGTATCAGGCAACGCCGATCGGATCCGCCGGCCAGGCACTCGGCAATTGCCAGCCCCGCCGACACTGTCTTCCCCATGCCGGCGTCATCGGCCACGAGCACCCGCGCGTGGCCGTGCGCGAGCGCCAGGGCGGGCGCGAGCTGCCATGCGTGAATGTCGCCGCGCAGACGCTCGGCCGCGTGCAGCGCGAACGCCCTGCGCTGACTGCGCCTTGCCGCTTCGACAATCGCCAGCGCAGATTCGGCCGGCATCGGCTGCAGCGCCTCGCGTTCTGCGATCCAGGCCACCGGCTCGAACGGGCGCACCGCGACGAGCGTCTCGGTGGCGGCGTCGCGGCTGCGCGTGAGATGGAGAAACATCGGCGCGCGTGCGCGGCCGAACCGCTCGACTCGTTCGACGCGCCACGGCCAGCCGCGGGCGCCCGCGCGCGCGTGCAAAATCTGCATTGCCGCCTCCGCCTCCGAAGCGCAGGAACTGCGTAGAACTGAGAGCTGGAACTAGAACTGGAAGTGACTAGGCAAGCTTCGGACCAGGGAACTGCGCCACGACGGTGGTGGTGATGCCCCCGCGGGCCGAGAAGGCCCCGGTCACGGTCATCGTTCTCGGCTCGCACGCCTGCACCAGATCGTCGAGAATCTGGTTGGTGACGGCCTCATAGAAGATTCCACGGTTCCTGAAGTCGAGCAGATAGTACTTGAGCGCCTTGAGCTCGATGCACCGGTCCCCGGGCACATACTGGATGCGGATCTCGCCGAAATCGGGCAGCCCCGTCTTGGGACAGACCGACGTAAACTCGGGGCAGCGGATGTCTATCTCGAAATCGCGCTCGGGGCGCGGGTTGGGGAACGTCTCGATCGCGGCGGCCACGGAGACGATTGTATATCCGGCGATTAATTCAGTAGGATACGACCCGATTTCAGAACACGGCGAATTCGGGACGAATGATCCTGAGAGGAGCGCGTCAGATGCCAGGAAGTGACCCCATGACCGACGCCCGCAGAATGGGCAAGTCGGAGCTGTTCGCGCACTTCGCGGAGCGGTTCGACATGAAGCGCACGCAGGTCCGCGACCTGTTCGACGAGTTGACGTCGCTCGCCGAGAAAGAGCTCAAACGGTCGGGAGAGTTTCAGCTTCCCGGGATGGTGAAGCTCGTGCTGCAGAAACGGAAGGCGCGCATGGGCCGCAATCCGGCGACCGGCGAAGAGATCAACATCCCCGCGAAAACGGTCGTCAAGGCGCGCATCGTCAAGCAGATGAAGGACGCGGTCCTGCCGAAGAAGTAGGGACAGGCTTCGGCCTGTCTTTACGCCGCGACGGTGGCGCGGGCCGCGAGCATACGGCTCCAGAGCACGGCCGGCACCAGGCGATCGACCTTCGACTCGAGCCCGGTCATCGAGTCATCGTCGATGATGATGCGATCGGTGGCATCGATCAGCACTTCGGAGCTGTAGCGCCGTCCGCCCCGGGCCGTGCGCTGCTCGAAGTACCGGACGTCAATCACTGGTCCGTCGAGCTCGAGCCGCGTCGTCTTTACCAGTTTGCGAAGCATCTGATTCATCCTTTCAACCGGCGGCCTCCATGGCCATCGGGCGTGCTGTGGTTGCGGGGAAGTCGAGCGTGAATGTCGTGCCGCGGCCGACTTCGCTCACGAGCGCGATCGTGCCGCCGAGCTGCTCGACAATCTTCTTGCTGATGGCGAGACCCAGGCCGAGGCCGCGGCGCTTGGTCGTCACGAAATCATCGAAAATCTTTGGAAGACGATCCGCCGGGATGCCGCAGCCGGTGTCGGCGATGATGACGCGCGCGCGATCGCCCGACACTGCGGTCGACACCGTGACGTCGCCGCCCGGCGCGGTGGCCTGCAGCGCATTGAGAATCAGGTTGCGATAGACGCGGCCAAGCGCGAACACGTCGCCCTCGATGAACGGCGCGGCAGGCGTGAGGCTCGCGTTGATCGTGAGGCCCGCGGTCTCGGCGACCGGCCGCATCGTCTCGATCACGTCCGCGATCGTGCGGTTCAGATCGAGCGGGAAGTGCTCGAGCGGAATCGGCCGCGCGACGTTGCGCAGGTCTTCGAGCACCCGCTTGATTGCGGCGAGCTCGCGATCGACCGTCCGCCGGAACAGATCGCGGTACTCCAGATCGTCGTGCATCTTCAGAATCAGCTTGCAGCTGTTGCCGATGTTCTGAATCGGATGTGAGATGTCGTGCACGAGGCCGGCCGCGATGCGCCCGAACATCGCCTGCCGCTCCTGCTTTCTGACGTTGTCGGTGAGCTCGACCAGCTTATCGGCCATGGAATTGAAGGCGTTCCCCAGTTCGCTGACCTCGTCGCCGCCGTCCACGTGCACGCGCTCTTCGAGCCGGCCCTCGGCAATAGCCTGCGTGCCGGTCTTGACGGCGAGGATGCGCCCGATGAAGTGGCGGCCCCAGCGGAATCCGATGCCGACGCTGACGACAAGCGCGAGGAGCGCGGCACTCACGAGCACCCAGCGGGTGCGCCGGGCGATCTCGTAGGCTTCGTGCGTCGGCTGCTCGACGACCACCCACCAGTCCGGCCCCTCGACCGGAGCCACGACGCCAAGCATGGTGACGCCGGCGGCGTTGGGATATTCGAGTGACGTGGTCTGGCGCGAGCGTGCCTGATCGATCAGGGCCTGCGCCGCGTAGCTGCCATCCTCGATGGCGACGCGGCGCTTCTCGTCAGGATTGCCGTGCGCGATGAGGCGGCCCTCCTGCGTGGCGAGCACCGCGAATCCCTGCTGTCCGACCCTGAGCCGATCGACCAGCCGCCAGAGCTCTTCGAGTGAGAGCTCGCCGACGAGCCAGCCCGATTCGGGCGCATCCGCTGACGACACCCGCACCGAGACGCGCGTCGTGGGCAGCAGATCATCGTCGACCGTGACCGGGGATATATAGGTGTCGCGGCTGCCAACGAGGGCTGCATCGGGCGTCTTCAGGGTCGTGGCGCCGACTCGACTCGCCGCCACCAGCTTCCCGTTGCCGTCGAAGAGCGCGATTTCCCTGAGCTCGGGAAAATCGAGTGCGTAGTTCTTGAGTGTGCGGTCCTGCTGCCAGAGCGCCTGCCTCGTATCGCGGAGGTGCGCGGCAAGCGCACGCAGCACCTTGATGTTGTTGTCCAGGTACTGGTCGACCTGCTGGGCCGCGCGCGTGGCCACGTGCAGGTTGCCCTTGGTGACCGACTCGCGCGTGCTCCGCGCGAGCGACTGAATCGAAATGAATCCGTACGCGAGCAGCGGGGCCACGGCGGCGATGGCCATGAAGAGCACGAAACGCGCCTTGATGCTTTTCATGCGGGGCGCTCAGTTCGTCCGTGACGGCGCGAGCTTCCAGCGCGCGATCGTGTGAAAAATATCTTCGGGACCTTCGGGTATCGCAAACTGCCGGCTCACCGCGCGCGCGATTTCCGGATACGCGATGAAAATCGCCGGCGGATCGTCTCGCATGACGTCCTGCACCACCCGCACCGCGGCTTTCACCTCGTCATCGCTTTCCGCTAATCGCATGCGATCAAGGGCCGCGTCGGCTGCGTTGTAGCCAGGGAACATCGGCGCCGGCCCCGAGTGAAAATACTTGTACGTGTAGGCGAGGCTGCGCACATTGGTCAGCGGGAGCAGGAACGCATCGAAGTCGCCCGTGCCGATGCGGGGTCCGATGGCGGTCAGCGGGAGCAGCTCGATCGACATGTCGACATCAACCAGCGCGAGTTGCCGCTGTATCGCCTGCGCGAATTTCTCGAGCGGCTCATACACGATGCAGTGAAAGGCGAGACGGCTCGGCATGCGATCGCCGGTGCTGGCGTGAAGCGACGTGCGCCCGGCCGCCTTCAGCAGCTGCAGGGCCGCGGTCCTGTCGGGCGGGTAGGCCGCGCGCGATGCGTCGACTGCCCAATGACGCGGCCACAAATGATCGTACGCCGGCACGCCGTGTCCCCGCAGTGCCGTTTGAATGATCTCGTCTCGATCGATTGCGAGATTGAGCGCGCGCCGAATCCGCTTGTCCTTGAACTCGGGACGTCCCAGGTTGAAGGCGAGAAGGTAGGTGTAAGGCCGCAGGAACGCGGACACTGTGACGGTGCTTTCGGTCTCGACGAAGTCGCGTGCTTCCGGGCTGACTTCGTAAAGCACGTTAATCTCGCCGCGCATCAGCGCCGCCCAGGCGTTGCGCTGGTCTTCGTACTGCTTGAGACTGACCTCCCGGATCGAAGGCGCCCCGCGATGGTACGCGTCGAACGCGCGAAAGACGATCCCTCCCGCGTTCTGCGGATCCGCAAAGAATGGCCCTGTGCCCACTCTAACCTCCTCGCCGGTCGCAATCGACACGTCGATGAGGCCATCGAGCAGAAGCGGCGACGGCGTGTCCTGGACGATCTCGAATGTCAGATCGTCGACCCGCGAGACCTCGCGCGCGCCAATCAAAGCACCGAGGCTGGTCTTGAGCGCGGGGAGGATCACCTCGCTGGTCAGCGGGGCGCCGTTGTGAAAGCGGACGCCCTTCTTCAGATGAAATCGCCACGTCCGTCCGTCGGCCGACCGCTCCCACCGTTCGATCAGCCGCGGTACGATTTCGCCATTCGTGCCAATCGACACGAGCGTTTCGTTGACGAGCGCGCCGGTCAGATACTGAAGACCGGCGACGCCGCTGGGTCCGCCTTCCCGCGGTGCAACAACCCCGACCCGGACCACGCCCGCATCGGCGTCCGGATTCGGACGTGCCGTGCAGGTCGAGGCGGCCACACAGGCGGCCGCCATCATGACCCTGACGCGCTTGAGTCCAGGCTGTTGCACGAGCTCGGTTGCGATCGGCCTACTTGCGCGGCGTCTCCGGCGGCACGTCCATGACCCACGGGCACACGTTTTCGCCGATGTTTCTTCCAGCCTTGGTCACGACTTTGATATTGAGCTTCATGGTTGATGTCCTGTTCGTATCTGGTTAAGTGTTCGGTTATTGGTTGACGACTCGGTCTAACGGAGCTGGTCGACAGGAACGTCAACGAGCCACGGGCGCAGGATGCCGGCCTTCGGTTTGCCGGTGCCTTTCTTGTGCTTGGTCATGTGCTTCTCTCTTCTGCTGTGAAATGGCGCGGGACCATCCCGCGCCAATGGTTACGAGGCGGCCGCTGCCGCCGGCGTCGCTTGGCCAGGCCGCATCCCTGCGGCCTTAAGGGCCAGTGCCTTCACGCCGGCCTCGAACACCGGCAGATGGCAGTTGGGTTTCTGGACGTCGCCGAACTCGGCGTGCGCCGCAGTCGTACAGCCGCCGGCGCAGACCGGGATGAACGCGCAGTCGCCGCATTCCTTCCAGGCCGCGAGCGCTTCATATTTGCCGGCGGTCGCGATCTGGCCGACATCGCGCCGGCCGTGAATGTTGCCCACCGACTGCTGTTTCTCGCCGGCGAATCCGGGACACGCGTAGAGCGCCCCCTCGGGTCCGATGGTCTGGGCGTGCTTCTTGTGAATCTCACAGGGGCCCATGTGCACGCCATCCATCGTGTAAAACCCGCGCTTCTCGGTTTCCTCGCGCAGATAGTTCATCTGCTCGTCGACGAAGTGGCAGTTGTCGCAGATGCTGCTGGCCTTGCCGCTGCCGATGCCCGAGCCCGCGGCGGTCATGCAGGCGCCCGCGAGCGGCTTGCCGCCGTCGCCGATCGCCGTGAGCGGGATGATGTTCTTTGCCGGCGCCGGCGACTTGATGACGGGCTTGAATGCGACCTTCGCCAGGCGCGGCGCGAACTCCTGCTCGGCGAGAAAATCGAGCAGCGCCGGATAGCTGTCCACCGATGCGGCGTCGAAGTTGCCGCCGATCGAGATGCGCACTTTTGGCGCGACCTTGCGCACGTTCGCGATGATCTTGTCGAACGTCCCCTGCCCGCCGCGCAGCGGCCGCATCTTGTTGTGCGTGTCGCGATCGCCGTCCAGCGTCACCTTGATGCCGTTGAGGCCGTACGGGATCAGGCGATCCGCGACATTCTCGGTCAGCAACAGCCCGTTGGTGATCACGTTGATCAGCATCTCGATGCCCCGCGCCTGCGTCACCTTCCACATTTCCTCCGCGAGGAAATAGCAGACCGGCAGGTTCAGCAGCGGCTCGCCGCCGAAGAGCGTGAGTACGTACCGCGTCGGCTTGATGGCGTCGAGCCGGCCCTCGGCCCACCTGACGAGATCCGCGGCCGTCTCGAGCGACATCTTCGTCGCGTTCTTGTTGTAGTCGCCGTGATCGCCCTGGATGCAGTAATCGCACGCGAAGTTGCACTGCAGCGTCGTGAGCACCGTCATCCGGAACTGCGAGGTGTCTTCGCGCACGTCGCGGAAGAACTGATCGAGCGTCTGGCGCTCGGTCTGCCGGTCGGGCACCAGAAAGCCGTTGTCGGCGAGCGTCTCGAGCGCGGACTTTTCTTCCTGGCTCCATGCCGGCGCAGGATCCGCGGCGCGTGCGAGCAGCGACGCGACGTCACTCGACACCAGCAGCTGCGCGTCCGAGAACGTGTTCATGAGGAACACCTCGTCGCGGCCCGGCACCGGCACCTGCACGTTGAACATCGAAGGCTGCATTACATGACTCCTGAAAGACGCACACTGATACCCCGAGCGCGTCCCTGATGGACGTGAGCGGCCAATGACACACACTGGTTGAGGTGGTCCGAACTGGACCGGTTTGCAGTTAGTGCAACCCGCGTTCCGGAGAACCGGTTCACGCGCATTGGCGGGCGCACGATTGAAGATGCTCGCGCCATTCGGCCCTAAGTTGGTGAAAAAGAAGAGAGAATCCGGGCTCGCGCGGCGCCGGCGGCCGGGAACGAGCCCCGACGGCGAGAGGTCACTTTACAACAGATCGGCCAACGGACTGCCCACCCGGCCAACGGGTTGGCTGATCTGTAAACCTTTGTAAAATGGGGACGGGTCTGAATTATTCAGAAAGTACTGCGTTTCTGAAACACGCTGAATAATTCAGACCCGTCCCCATTTATACATTCCGCAGACGCCGGGCCAGCTCGCGGATCTCGAGCCGGCCCATTTTGTGTTTCAGCGTGCTCAGCGGCATGCCGAGGTATCGCGCCGTGCCGGCCACGTTCCAGTCAGACCGTTCCAGCGCGCGCAGGATGAAGTTGCGCTCGAACGTGTCGCACGCCTGCTGGAACAGATCCGGACTGCCTGATTCCTGCGCGTCGAACTGCGCGAAGTGATACTCGAGCGGCAGATCCTCGTCGCCGATCGTCTCTTTATCGGAGACCGCGACGAGCCGTTCCACCAGATTTTCGAGCTCGCGGATGTTGCCCGGCCACCAGTACGACGCGAGCACGCGCAGCGTCGACGGCTCGATCGCCGTGACGTTCTTCCGGAACTTGGCATTGCAGCGGCGCAGGAAGAACTTCGCGAGCTCGGGCAGATCCTCCATGCGTTCGCGCAGCGGCGGCATCCGGATCGGAATCACGTTGATGCGGTAGTACAAGTCGTCGCGGAAGCGCCCTTCCTTGACCGCCTTGTCGAGATCGACGTTCGTCGCCACGATCAGCCTGAAGTCGGTCTTGATGGGCTTGCTGCCCCCGACCCGCTCGATCTCGCCCTCCTGAATCGCGCGCAGCAGCTTCGCCTGCAGGTCGAGGCGCAGATCGCCAATCTCGTCGAGAAACAGCGTGCCGCCGGCCGCCAGCTCGAATTTTCCGAGCTGCTGGCGGTGCGCGCCCGTGAACGAGCCGCGCTCGTGGCCGAAAAGCGTGCTCTCGACCAGCTCGTGCGGAATCGCCGACATGTTGACGGCGATGAACGGCCCGTCGGCGCGTCCCGACTCCTTGTGAATGAGCCGCGCGAGCAGCTCCTTGCCGGTGCCGCTCTCGCCCAGAATCAGCACGGTCGCCGAGAGTTTCGCGACCTTCTGCACGAGATCCAGAATGTCGCGCATCTGCAGGCTGGGCCCGATCAGGAACTCGCGCTCGCCCTGTTCGGCCACCTGCGCCGACAGCGCGATCACCTGCCGGCTCAGATCCTGCCGCTCGGCCGCGTTGCGCACGAGCGACCGCAGCGCGTCGTAATCGAAATCCTTGGTGATGTAGTGATACGCCCCGTGCTTCATCGCCTGCACGGCCGTCTCGACTTCGTTGATCGCGGAAATCATGATGACTTCCACCATCGCGTAGTTCTCTTTGACGATGCGCAGCACTTCGAAACCGGAGATGCCGGGCAGCCGCACGTCGAGCAGCATCAGATCGACATCTTCGCGCCGCAGCACGCCCAGCGCGGTTTCGCCGCTCGCCGACGTCAGCACGCGATACTCCTTGCGCAGGATCGCGGCAAGCGTGTCTCTCATACCCTGGTCGTCGTCGACGATGAGCACGGTCTTCTGTTTTCGCATGGTGGTGCGGAGCGGTGGCGTCGATAAGGATAGAGGATTTTGGGGTACGCTTTCATGCTTATGCTCTGGTGGCTGGCCGGCGCCGCGCTGTTCGTTGCTCTGGCCGCGCTCTGGACCGCCCGGCGCACGGCGCGGCGGCTGGACGCGCTGACCCACTCGTACTGGGAGCTTCGCTATGAGTTCACCCGCCTGCGAGGTGCGATTGGAGGGACGGGCATAGCCGGCGAGGCCAGCGACGGCCCGGTGAGAACCGCGCCGGCGGCTCAGGCGGCGCCGCCCGAGGCGTCGTTCGTGTCGCTCGCGTCGCTCAAGGGATCCTCAGGTCAGACGGGCGAGGCAGGCCGTCCAGGCGAGGCCGGCAAAGCAGGTAAAGCAGGTGAGTGACTACGATCTGATCGTCATCGGTGCAGGCACAGGGGGTTATGTCGCGGCGATTCGCGCGGCCCAGCTCGGCCTTAAGGTGGCCGTCGTCGAAAAGCAGCCCTCACTCGGCGGCACCTGCCTGAACTGGGGCTGCATTCCGACGAAGGCGCTGCTCGAGCACGCCCATGCGCTGAAGGTCACGCAGGAATCGTCGGCCTGGGGCATCGATATCGGCGGCGCGACGCCGTCGATCAGCATGCCGAAAGTGCACGCGCGCAAAGACAAAATCGTGAAGGGGCTCACCAAAGGCATCGAGTTCCTTTTCAAGAAGAACAAGATCGACTGGATCGCCGGCACCGGCCGGCTTGCGGGCAAGGGCAAGGTAGACGTTGCAGCCGTTGACCCTGCCAAAGGCTCCCAGTCGCTGAACGCCAGGCACATCATCGTTGCGACTGGATCGCAGCCGCGCGGAGTGCCCGGCATCGACATCGATCGCACAGCCATCATCACGAGCGATGAAGCCATCCATCTTGCTGACGTGCCGAAGCGGCTCGCGATCATGGGCAGCGGCGCGGTCGGTGTCGAGTTCGCGTCGATCTTCCGCCGCTTCGGCAGCGAGGTGACGATCATCGAGCTGCTGCCGCGGCTGGTGCCGATCGAAGACGAGGCGGTGTCGGCGGAGCTCGAGAAGGCGTTCAGGAAGCAGGGCATCAAGGTGATGACCGGCACGAAGGCGACCGGCGCGAAGGTTGGCGCCGCCGGCGTGACACTCACGCTCGAGAAGGACGGCGCGACCTCGACGATCGAAGTCGACAGGCTGCTCGTCGCGACCGGACGTGGTCCTGTCACGGCCGGTCTCGGCGCCGAAGAGGCGGGACTCAAGCTGGAACGCGGCTATGTGAAAGTCTCACCCGACTACTCGACGGGCGTGCCCGGGATCTGGGCGATCGGCGACGTCATCACGTTCGATCAGCCCGGACATCCGCAGCTCGCGCATTTATCGTCGGCCGAAGGCATCGTGCTCGCCGAACAGATTGCCGGACGCACGCCGCCGCCCATTAATTACGATCAGGTGCCGGGCTGCACGTACTGCGATCCCGAGATTGGCAGTATCGGACTGACCGAGCAGGAAGCAAAGAAGCGCGGCTTCGATCTTGCCGTCGGGGTATTCCCGTTCGGCGTGCTCGGTCGCGCCAAGATCGCCGGCGAGACGGACGGCTTCGTGAAGATCGTCGCCGACAAACAATATGACGAGGTGCTCGGCGTGCACATGATCGGTCCCCGCGCAACCGAGCTCGTCGCGGCCGCGGGCATCGCGCTGCGCACCGAAGCCACGGTCGAAGAAATCATCCGCACCATCCACGCGCATCCGACGATGTCGGAGGCGATGGCGGAGGCGGCCCATGCGGTGCACGGGGCCGCCATACACTCGTGAAAATGAAGATCTATGATCTGCGATTGAAGATTCATCGCAGATTGCCGATTCAAGAATGGTCATTGGGAACCGGCGAGAATCATCGATGGCCAGTCTGAAATCTGAAATGAATCATCAATCGCAGATCGCAGATCTGCAATTCTGGCGAGCTGAGGGAGCATGGCGAGCGAAGTACTGATGCCGCAGATGGGCGAGTCGATTGCCGAGGGCACGATCGTCCGCTGGATCAAGAACGTGGGGGATGCCGTCGATCGCGACGAGCCGCTGTTCGAGATCTCGACCGACAAGGTCGACGCCGAGATCCCATCGCCGGCGGCAGGCGTCGTGCTCGAGATTCACGTCAAGGAAGGCGAGACGGTGCCGGTCAACAGTGTCGTGGCGCTGATTGGGGCGGCTGGGGAGAAGAGTGAGTCGAGTAAGTCGAGTAAGTCGAGTAAGGAGAGTAAGGAGAGTAAGGGGAGTGAGGGGAGTAAGGGGAGTGAGCCGAGTAAGCCGGAAGCGCCGGCGCCGGTAGCAGCTCCTACGGCCCCTGCACCAGCTTCCTCGTCCGGCGCTGTCGAAGATCTTCGGCGCACCAAATCATCGCCTGTCGTTCGCAAGATTGCCGCCGAACACGGCATCGACTTTACGCGTCTCGAGGGGACTGGCATCAGCGGACGCGTGACGAAGAAAGACATCCTCGCGCATCTGGAATCGCCCGCCTCCGCCGAGGCTTCGGCGGGCAGCCCCGCCTCCGACGCTGCGGCTCCGCAGACCGCGAAGCGCGCGCCCGCTTCAGCGCTGCAGGTGCCTGCCTTCAAGCCGGGCGAGAACGTGCGGCTCGAAAAGATGTCGGTGATGCGCAAGAAAATCGCCGAACACATGGTGCACAGCATGCACACCTCGCCGCACGTCTACAGCGTGTACGAGGTTGACTTTCAGCGCATCGCGACGCTGCGCGAGAAGTTGAAAGGCGAGTACGACGCCGCCGGCGCGAAGCTCACCTTCACCTCGTTCATTGCGGCGGCCACGGTCGATGCGATTCGCGCGTTCCCGCTCATCAACGCCTCCCTCGACGGCGACAACATCGTCTACAAGCGCGACATCAATCTCGGGATCGCCGTGGCGCTGGAGAACGGCCTGCTCGTGCCCGTCATCCGAAACGCCGACGAGCGCAACCTGCTGGGCCTGAGCCGCGCGATTGCCGATCTCGCGTCGCGCGCGCGATCGAAGAAGCTCAATCCCGAAGAAGTGCAGGGCGGCACGTTCACCATCACGAACCCGGGCATCTTCGGCGCACTCTATGGCTTGCCAATCATCAACCAGCCGCAGGTGGCCATCCTCGGCGTCGGCAGCATCGACAAGCGGCCCGTGGTGATCGACGACGCGATTGCAATCCATCCGGTGTGTCATCTGACGCTCGGGTACGACCATCGCCTGATCGATGGCGCCGAGGCCGGCAAGTTCCTCGCGTACTTGAAGGAGCGGCTCGAACAGTTCGAGGTCTGAGGCACGCGGTTGACCGGCAGGCTTGAAACGCGGCGGCTCGGCACGGTCGGCTATCAGGACGCGCTCGATCTTCAGGCACAGCTCGTAGAAGAGCGGCGGCGCGGGCAGATTCCCGACCTGCTCCTGTTCCTGGAGCATCCGCCCGTGATCACGCTCGGCGTAAAAACCCGCAACAACCGCACGAACATCGTCGCCACCGATGCGCAGCTGATGGAATCTGGCGTCGCCGTATTCGAGACGGGCCGCGGCGGCGATGTCACCTACCATGGGCCGGGGCAGCTGGTGGGTTATCCGATCTTTGATCTGAACCCCGATCGCCGTGACGTGCACCGCTATGTGCGCGACATCGAACAGGCGCTGATAGATGCCGTGGCCGCGTTCGGCATCAGCGCGGATCGCGTCGAGGGGCTGACCGGCATCTGGGCCGGCAACGACAAACTGGCCGCGATCGGCGTGCGCATCTCGCGGTGGATCACCAGCCACGGATTCGCCCTGAACGTCTCGACCAATCTCGCGCATTTCGACCTCATCGTCCCCTGCGGCATCCAGGGGCGCGGGGTAACCTCGATCGAGCAGCTGGTCGGACATCCCGTGCCGATGGCCGATGTCGAAACGGCCGTTGAGGCCGCCTTTCGGGCCGTTTTTGAATAATTAAGACCCGTCCCCATTTTTCGGGAATAAACATCAGCCTCCGCGTGTTCTCACAGTAGGGGCCGGTCAAGTCGGCACCCGAATATTGGAGGCCAAGAAATGTTCAAGTCAGAGCTCGATCAGGAACTGATCGGGCGGCTTCGGAAGGGCGACGCGGGAGCTGCCGATCAGCTCGCCACCGTGTATGGCCCGATGATTCACCAGCTTGCGTTTCGCTACATGAAGAGCTGGGAAGATGCCGAAGAGGTCGCGCAGGACGTGATGATGAAGGTGATTCGCCGCATCGACGCGTTTCGCGGCGACTCGGCGCTGTCGTCGTGGATCTATCGCATCACGTTCAACACCGCGATGTCGCGGCTGCGCAACTCGAAGTATTCGCGGCCGCGCGAAGTGCGGCAGTCCGATCTCGCGACAGATGCCACCACGGGACCGTTCGACGTGCCCGATTGGTCGGGTCTTGGCGATGAGTCGGTGATGCGCGCCGAGCTGCGGCGCGCGCTTGCGAAGGCTCTCACCGAACTGCCGGATGTGTATCGCGTGCCTGTGGTGCTGCGCGACATTCAGGGGCTGAGCACCGAAGAAGCGAGCCAGGTGCTGAATGTGAAAACGCAGACGCTGAAGTCGCGGCTGCATCGCGGCCGGATGCTGCTGCGCGAGCGGTTGACCGATTTTTCGGGCGGCCTGGCGCTGCACAGAGAGGCCGCCTAGATCACCAAATCACGAGATCACCAGATCACCAAATCCATTGTCGAGTTCGACCTGCTCTTTCGATGAGAGGGCGGGTCGATTCACGTTAAGGACGCGACCCGATGCGAAGCGCGCGGGCAGGGCGACGGCGGCGCCGCGTGCCGGGCGATAGTTGTCGCCCGCGTCACCCGCGCGATCGCCAACGACCGCGCAGGTAAGCTCGCGGCGGGATCCGTGTGCGAAAGCTTCCGCCACCCGCGCGGCAGCCGATCCGAGCGTCGTCGCCCCGGGCGGCCACAGCGCCCGTGCGCGGTCCGCAATCGCGAGACGCTGATGTGCCGGGAGCGCATGTTCGAGCGGTGCGCCGGCAGAAACGGCCGACGACCAGGCAATGACCATGCGATCCGGCGGCCGGCCATACGCGCGCAGCCCGATGTCGATGGCCGAGGCGTCGATGGCCAGTGCGGTCAGTGCGCGCAAGGTCCCTTCGAAGGCAAGCGGCGCCGATCCTGCCATTCGCCATGCGGGCACGTTCAGCTCGCGATGCGCGGCTTCCATCAGCCACAGCTGCTTTGCTCCGGCAAAGACGATCGGCGCCTGACCGATCATCGGCAGCAGCCTCGCAAGCAGCGACAGCCCTGCGTCACCTTCCCATTCGGATCCGTCGAAGCGATCGGCGATGGCGACAACCGACGCGCCGGCAGCGGCATCGAGCGCGGTGGATCCGGTGACGCGCGTGTCGTAGCCGTCGACAGGTCCCGCCTGGCGCAAATCAAGCGCTTTCCCCGCTGCCTGCGTGCCCGACTCGTCGATGAGCCGGATCTGCCGGAAGCGTTGCCGTGCGGCAGCGCGTTGAGCGAGGGCGCCGGCGATGGGTCCGGCGCCGGCAATGGCAAGCATTGAAGGACATATTCTATGGGCATGTATAACGCGGCTCAACCAATGGTGCGCAGCGCCGTCATTACTGGTGGCTCGAAAGGCATCGGGCTGGCAATCGCGGAGGCGTTCGCCGCTGCAGGTGTCAGCGTCACGATTGCCGGCCGCGACGAGGCGGCGCTTGCCGCGGCGCGCGACGCGTTGGGATCGCGCGGCGTCGACGTGCTGGCCAGCCGCACCGACGTTCGCGACTACGCGGCCGTCGAAAAGATGATGGCGGAAGCGGCACGAACTTTCGGCGGCATCGATGTGCTCGTGAACAACGCGGGCGTCGGCGCGTTCGCACCGGTCGACGAAATGAGCATCGAAGACTGGCACAAAGTTATCGATACGAACCTCAATGCCGTGTTCTATTGCACGAAGGCCGCCTTGCCGTATTTACGCAAGAGTCCCAACGCCTACGTGATCAACATCAGCAGTCTTGCCGGCAAGAACTGGTTTGCCGGCGGCGCGGCGTACTGCGCCTCGAAAGCGGGCGTCAATGCGTTCAGCGAGGCGCTCATGCAGGACGTGCGGCAGCACGACATCCGCGTCACGTACGTCATGCCCGGATCGGTCAACACCGCGTTCAGTTTCATGGGCGCGAAGCCGGCCGACTGGAAGCTGACCGGCGCCGACATCGCGAAGGTCGTGCTCGATCTGGTGCGCAGCGACAAGCGCGCGCTCGCGAGCCGCGTCGAAATCCGTCCCTCGAAGCCGCGCTAACGTAGAACAGCCCAATGTAAATCGTAAATTGTAAATAGCATTGTCTATGGCGCTATTGTGCCTGTAACGCTGTGACGGCGTGACGGGCCAATAGCTCCATAGACAATGCTATTTACGATTTACAATTTACATTGGGCTGTCTCTTCACCCGTGGCCGACGCGCGATGTGGACTCCGCCTCGGCCTGTTCGGGCTCGCGAGGGATGGGCGCGGTCTGGGTCTCGGGCACCCGGGGCGCGAACAGGAGCCAGCCGATGCCGGGCAGCCACATCGCGCCGCCGATCCACAGGGCCATGATGCGTGGTTCGATGTGCAGCCACTCGAGCGCGCTGGCTGTCGCGAAACTGATCGCGGCCTGCATGAGTGTGACCGCGAACAGTTCCGCGGCAAACACGCGCCCGCGATAGCGATCCGGCACCGACAGCTGAAGCATGACGCTGCTCGCGACCCACAACAGCGAGCCGAATACATGCGCGACGACGACGGTGGCGGCGGCAGACCAGATGTTGGGCGCAACGGCCAGCGTCGCGTACGCGGTGCCGGCCGCGAAATAGGCGGGACCGATGGCGCGGCGCAGCCGCTGCGGATCGCGGCCAACGATGTGATTGACCAGCAGCGCACCGCCGGCCGCGCCGACACCGCGCGCGGCATAGAGCACGCCAATGCCGGCAGCCGCGCTGCCGCCGATCGGAAAGATGCGCTCGCCGAAAACCGTGAGCAGCAGCAGCGCACCGCCCGCGATCGACCATCCCCCCTTCACCATGGCGACGGAGCCGACGGCCGGATGCGCGCGCATGTAGGCCAGGCCCTCCAGCAGCTCGCGAAACCCGCCATGTTTCTCCTGCGGCTGGCGCGCCGGCATCCGCACGTTCGCAATCAGCGCGGCTGAAAGAAAGAACGACAGCGAGTTAACGAGAAAAGCGGCGTCGCGGCCGACCAGCGCCGTCACCAGTCCCCCGAGCGACGCGCCGATCGCGAGCATCGCAGACCAGCTTGCAGTCGACAGGGCGTTGGCCGCGATGATGTCGCCCGGCGCGACGAGCATTGGAATCGCCGACGATCGCGCCGGCTCGAAGAATCCTGTGGCGGCGACGGAGACGCCGACGGCGGCGTACGCGATCCACACCGTTGACGCCGAATCGGCCAGCAGCAGGCCGAGGATCGCCACACCGCGCACGAGATCGGCGCCGATCATGATGCGGCGGCGATCGTGGCGGTCCACAATCACGCCCGCGACGGGCCCGACAACGGCGATGGGAAGAAACTGGACGACCATCATGCCGGCAACGGCCGTAGCGGAATGCGTGACTTCGTACAGGAGCGCGTAGAGGGCGACGGTGTTGAACCAGTCGCCGAGCTGGCTGACGAGCTGGCCGAACCAGAGATAGCGGAAGCTGCGATTGCGAGCGATGAGAGATCGTCCGCGGGCGCCTGGCGGCACGTTGCGGTCAGTATAATCGCCGTGCATGCGCGATGCGATCGGCCCGTACAAATTGCTCGAGCGAACGGGTGAGGACGCGCTTGGCGAAACGTATCGCGCCCGCGACACCGCGCGCGGCCGCACCGCTTTCGTGCGGTTGATTCATCCGTGGATCGCTGCGGATCGCGCGAAGCGCGCGGCGCTGACTGCCGACTGCCACAGGGCCATCACTGTTTCGCATCCTTCCGTTGCGGCACTCTTCGATATCGTGGACGAGGGTGACGATCTGGCGCTCGTGCACGAGCACGTAGAAGGCCGCAGCCTGGCTGCCACGCTGGGCGGTACGGCGCTGAACCCCCGGATGGCTGTCGCCATCGGGATTCAACTGGCCGACGGGCTCGCCGAACTGCATGCCCATGAAATCGCGCACGGCGACGTTGACGCCGCAAAGGTCATCATCACGCCGCGCGGCCAGGCGAAGCTCGTGGACGCCGGACTGACGACATGGTTAGGCGCCGAGCGCGGTGAGAGCGACATTGCTGCTGACATCGTCGCAATGGGACGCCTCATGTCGTCGATGGTGGGAACGACCCTGCCACGGGCGCAGTGGGCCGACGACCTTCGCGAGGCCATCGATCGCACGCGTCCCGATCATGCCCGGCGTTATGAAGCGATCGCGACGCTCGCCGCGGAGCTGCGAAGCGTATCAGCGATGCTCGAGGCGCGGGCCGAGGCATTGCCTGCCGCCCCGGCCGCGTCGGCGAAATCCGTTGTTATGTGGGCGGTGATCACCGTCGTGCTGTTGCTGCTCGGCGCCTGGTTTCTGCTGCTCTGACAAACGCACCTGTCAGCGGAGCCGATCCGGATCCACGTTTCCGCCGCTCACGATAATCGTCACGCGCTTGCCCTGCAGTCCGCCGCGATCGGCAACGAACGCCACACCGACCGCACCGGCTCCTTCAGCCGTTTCCCCCTCGTTCGCTGCAAGCGCGCGCATCGCGCGTTCGATCTGGTCTTCGCCTACAGCCGCGATCGGCACGCCTAAGTCACGTACGAGGTCGAAGGTGATGCTGCCAGGCTCCGCGTTGCCGGCAAGACCGTCCGCCAGTGTTGGCCCGACCTTGACCGTGACGAGGTGTCCGTGCGCGAGTGCGGTTGTGAATACGGGTGATGCCGCGGCCTCCACGCCAATAGCCTCCGTATTGCCGTGACCCGCGGCGGCCAGCGCGATGCCACTCACAAGCCCGCCGCCTCCGACCGGCACCACCAGGAGATCGACATCGGGAAGGTCTTCGAAGATCTCGAGGCCGACCGTGCCGGCGCCCGCAATCACCTCTGGGTTGTTGTAGGGCGATATGTACGGCACGTCGCGATCGCGCGCGTGCGCAATCGCATCCGACTCGGCCTCGTCGTAGGTTTCGCACAGAACGAGTGTTGCGCCATGCGCGCGGATCGGATCGAGCTTCGCGCGAGGCGCGGTGCGCGGAACGAATACCGTCACAGGCATGTTCAATTCCTTCGCGGCACACGCGAGAGCACGGCCGTGATTGCCGGCCGAGGCGGTGACGGCACCCGCGACGGGCGAGCGCAGAAGCGCATTGAAGGCGCCTCGTATCTTGAACGAACCTTCGATCTGGCGGTTCTCGAGTTTCAGCCAGACATCGGCGCCCGTGAGATCGGAGAGCCACGCGGATCTGGTCAGCGGCGTGCGGACGATTCTGTCGTGGAGGCGATCGGCGGCAGCGCGGATGTCATGGAAGGAGGGCAGGGTCATGCGCTGCCGAGCAGCTCCGGCAAGGCGGTGACGAACGCCGATCGCGCCATGACATCGATGGCGCCCGCGGCACGTGCTTCGCGGATGCGGTCCACGTTCACGTGCGACACGAATCCGACGAGAGGGAGTGCGGGCCATGATCCGCGGAGTGACGACACCGTGGCGATGGCGCCGCTGCCATCGAGATCGATGATCGCCATCGATGCGTCAGCCAGCGCGGGGTCGGCCGCGTCGCGCAAAAACGAAACCGCCGCCCCGGTGTGCGAGGCGACGGCTCGAATCTTCGATCGAAACAGCAGGTCGTCGACGAATGCGGCGATCATTCCGGGATTATCGCAGATTGCAGAACGGAGATTGACGATCGGGGAAGGGGCTCGGCAACATACAACTCGCGCGTATGCCGAACGGCCGCCAGCGTCGCGGTGACCAGCAGCGCACCGGCACCGATCCAGGCGCCCAGATCGAACAACGGCACGGCAGTGCCGAACACCGTAACCGTCGATCCCCAGAACAGCCGCAGCGTTCCCACCGCCAGCAGAATCCGAAGCTCGGTGGGCCCGATCTTCCAGAACGACATGTGAAAGCGGCCGAGCACGTGTGTCGCCAGGTACACCTCGATCGAGAGCAGGTAATAGGCCACCAGGAACGTGAGTATCGCCGCGGCGCTGCTGAAGCCGCCGAGCACCAGGCCCACCAGCAGCATCAGCATGCCTGCCGCATCGAGCACGTGATCCAGATAGAAGCCATAGCGCGGCCGCTCGTGCTTCCGCACGCGCGCAAGCGTGCCGTCGAGGCTGTCGCCGAACCAGTTCAGCGCCAGGAACAGGACGACGAACCATAGCGCCGGCAGCCACGAGCCCGCGAGCCAGAAGCTCGCGCCGGCGCCCGCCATCGAGAGCGCCGCCAGCGCCGTGAGGTGATCCGAATTCACCCACGGCGGCATCCGCGAGGCCATTGCGATCAAGGCGCGTTTCTCGCGCGCGGCGAGCAGACTGTGGTGTTCACGAACGGCTGATTTGAATTGCTCCATACCCGACATGCGAGAATCGTCGCAGAGATGGCTCAACAGATGATTTTCGAGGAGGCGGCAGCTCCACCGTTCATGAAGAACGGCTTCGTGCTCGGCTGCCCGCGCACGAAGGAAGGGGTCATCATCGATCCGGGCGATGAGGTCGAGGATTTGGTTGCCGCCGCCCGCCGGCACGGCCTGCGGATTGTCAGCATCCTCCTGACGCACGCCCATCTGGATCACGTCACGGGCGTCGCGGCCGCAACGCGCGCGTTCGCCGCGCCGGTGTATCTGCATCGCGACGATCAGTTCCTCTATGATGCCGCCGCGCAACAGGGCGCCATGTTCGGCCTTCGCGTCGAACAGCCGCCGCCGGTCGACAAACACTACGTCAATGGCGAGGCGCTTGCCTTCGGAGATTTCAGCGTTGACGTGCATCACACGCCCGGCCACTGTCCTGGCGGCGTGTGTCTGTCGATGGGCGCAGCAACCGCAGCCGTCACCACACGATCAGGCCAGGCGCGCGAGTTGTTCGTTGGAGATACGCTGTTCGCGGGATCGATTGGCCGCACCGATCTGCCGGGCGGCGACTACGACACGCTGATTCGATCGATCCGCGACGTGCTATTCAGCTTTCCGGATGCGACGCCGGTTTATTCGGGCCACGGGCCCGTGACAACGATTGGACAGGAAAAACGATCGAACCCGTTTCTAGCCTGATTATTTCTGATGTCGTTCCACGGCGAATGTCACTTTGCCGACGCCTATCTCGTCGCCCGCTTTTACCACCGCGCGCGCCACGCGCTGGCCGTTGACGTGCGTGCCGTTCGTGCTGTCGAGATCCTCCACGACCAGCTGTCCCGACTTGTCGGCCGTCAGCCGGCAGTGGACGCGCGACACCAGCGGCGCGTCGACGATGAAGTCGGCGCGTGTGGCGCGTCCGATGGTCTTGACCGCCCCGTCGCTGAGCCGGAATGTTTTGCCGCCGGGCTGGTCCGGCAATCCAGACGCGCGCAGCACCCACATCGCTACAGCATCCTCTCGTGCACGACGGCGCCGTTGCGCGTCACCAGCGTCTCGCGCGTGATCTCGTCGGCGGTATCGAAGCTGATCGCGGCCGGACCCTCCTGACCTTGCTCTCGCCCATTCGACTCGCGCTCAGGGCGCCCTGCGCTTGTCGAAGGGCGGCGAGCCAGGTGCAGCAGGAATGTCGTGATGTTGCGCGCGTACATCTGCGACGCATCGTGCGGCACGGTGCCGGGAAGGTTCGTGGGGCCGAGGATGGTGACGCCGTTCGACGTGGTGACGGCGTCCGCCCTCGTCAGCTCGCAGTTGCCGCCGCGTTCGGCCGCGAGATCCACGATGACGGATCCCGGCGGCATCGAGGCCACCATGTCGGCGGTGATCAGCACGGGCGACTTCTTCCCTGGCACGGCGGCGGTCGTGATCACGATGTCGGATGCCGACACCCACTTGAGCATCATCTCGCGCTGCCGCCGATAGAACGCCTCGTCCTGCGCGACCGCATATCCGCCCTTGTCTTCGGCGCCGGCCGTTTCGAGCGGAAGCTCCGCGAAGCGCGCCCCCAGACTCATGACCTGTTCCTTGGCCGCGGGCCTGACGTCGTACGCTTCGACCTTGGCGCCCAGGCGGCGCGCGGTGGCGATCGCCATCAGACCCGCCACGCCGGCGCCGATGATGAACACACGCGCGGGCGGGATCGTGCCGGCCGCTGTCGTCAGCATCGGAAACAGCCGCGGCGCGACGGTCGCGGCCTCGAGCACGGCCTTGTAGCCCGCGATGGTCGCCATCGACGACAGCGCATCCATGCTTTGCGCGCGCGTGATGCGCGGCATCAGCTCCATCGAGAAGCTCGAGACACCGCGGCCGGCCATCTGCCGGGCGCCTTCGGCATTCGACAAGGGATCGCTGAAGCCAATCACGACCTGCTCTGCGCGATAGGCCGCGAGATCGGCGGGGCTGTTGCGGTTGGCGGCGGCGGTGCGCACCTGCAGCAGCACATCGGCGGCAAATACGGCCGCGCGATCGCCGATGCGCGCCCCCTGCTTTTCGTATTCCGCGTCGGGGAATCCGGCTTCGACGCCCGCGCCGGTTTCGATCACGACATCGAAGCCGGCTTTCTTGATCTGCGCGATGACAGCCGGCACGAGCGCCACGCGGCGCTCGCCCGGAGCAGTTTCTTTGGGTACTCCAACGACTGAGCTCATACGGCGCGAGCAGTCTACCGTAGAGGGAGCGCCTGCTTCAGGAAGTTCGCGATCGCCTGACCCACTTCAGGCGTGATCTTCGATCCGGCCAGCGATGGATATTCGGTGATGAGTCCGGTTGTGGCCGGCACGAGCAGATGATTGACGCCTTCGAGCGTGACGATCGTCGTCGGCGATGCCTTCTTGCGCGCGTCGGCAAGCGCCGCCAGCTTCTCGCCGTGATGCGGCGGCACCTGCGTATCGAGCTCCGCGCGAATGACGAGCAGGGGCTGCTTCACTTTCTTCAACACGGTCGCCGGATCGAACATCAACAGGCTTCTGAACCACGGCGAGTCGGCGCCCGCGCGCAGCTGCGGCGGCACGCCGTCCCAGCCCTTGCCGGTCACGACGGCATCCATCAGCCTGCGCTGCAGCGCGATGCGCGCATCGCGATCGGCCGGCGCGAGCTTCATCAAATCGAGCTGATGCCGCTGCTGCTCCCGAATCAGGTCGTACCCGGTCGTGCCGGGCCCGGCAATCAGCGCCGCGGCCTTGATGCGCTTCTCGCGCGCCGCGGCAAGAAGCGCCACGGCCGCGCCCTCGCTGTGTCCGACCACCGCGATCCTGTCTTTGTCGACGTCCTTGCGCTTTGCCAGCCATTTCACCGCCGCGATCACATCGTCGGCATATTCGGCGAGTGTGGCGGCTTCGGGACGGCCGCCGCTCTGCCCGGTGCCGCGCTTGTCGTAGCGAAGCACCATGAATCCGGCCGATGACAGGTGTCCGGCGAGCTGACCGAAGATCGGAATGCCGGCCACGGTCTCATCGCGATCGGTTGGTCCCGAGCCGCCGATCAGCACGATCGCCGGAGCGCGCGGCGACGGGATGACCGGTGTGGTGATCGTGGCGGCGAGATTGAAGCCCAGTGCCGGCACGAACACGTTCTCGTCACCGGGATTGCGAAAGCTCTCTGGCCGCGACGACACGCTCGAGAGATCGTCGCGCACGACGCTCAACTGCGCGGCGGGAATGGCGACGCGCGCGAGCCGGCCGCGCGAGTCGACTTCCACGGCGGCGGCGAGCTCGCCGCCGGGAGTGATCAGCGACAGCTCGTACCGTGTGAGCGCCACCGCACCGGCGAGCGTGATCACCTTCTGATCGCTGACCGACTTGACCACCAGGTCGATTTCGGCCTGCGGCACGACGAAGACCTTGAACGCCGTGCCTGGCGCGGCACCCACAAGACGCGCGGCCAGTGCTTCGTACGCGGCATAGAAGGCGTTCGGCAGCACGATCGTGCGCGGCGAAATCTGATGGCTGACCGATGCCCGCTTGCCATTCTGCAGATAGTCGGTCACCGCCGACGTCACGCCGAACGTCGTCGTCGACGAGATGGGTTGATTGCGCAGCAGGCCTTCGATTCGCAGCTCGCGCGGGTGCCAGTCGCTTGCGAGCGTCAGAGCGAAGTTGGTGATCACGAGCGCCGCTGGGGCGCGCTGCTGGCCTGTCGACGTGATTCTCCAGAGGTCGCCGGATCGAGTGACCGTCATCTCTTCTGTGCCGATGACGGTTGAGCCCGCAAAAATCGTGAACGTCGCCGTTCCTTCCGCCGGCGCGGGCGCCGTCTGCGGGGTCGCGGCCGTGGCCACGGCCGCGGTCAATAGGATCGCGGCGAATGTGGACGTAAACTCTCGATAGAGCATGCGTTCAGGATATCAGGAGGCCCGGCAACAGGCCGCGTTCGACGAGCGGCAGGATCGGGGACGCGTACTGTTGACCGGCGTCGATGCGAAAGCGTTTCTGCATGCGCTGCTCACCAATGACATCGAGTCGCTCGCGCCGGGCACCGGTTGCTATGCCGCCTTGCTGACACCTCAGGGGCGGATGATTACCGACATGGACGTGCTGGCCGACGCCAGCGTGCCGCCCCAGGTGCTGCTCGTTGTGCCTTCAGACGTCGCCGGCCCACTTGCGGCTCGCCTCGACAAGCTGATATTCACCGAAGAGGTCGCCGTGGCCGACGTCTCGGCGTCCACCACGCATTTCAGTGTCGCCGGTCCTGCCGCGGCGCGCGCCGTCGACAGCGCGCTGAAAGGGCTCGGCTACGACGCGGTGGCGTCACTGCTCACGAAACCGTTCCATAACGTTCGCCTGTCGGGCGCGAGCGAGGACGGCCTCGTGTGGCGCACCGATGAGCTCGGGCTTGATGGCCCGGCGGGCTTTGACCTGTGCGTCGGATCGAAGCACGCAGACGTCGTGCGGCGGCAGCTGCACGCACACGCCGCGCCGCTGTCGCCCGAGGCGCGCACGATCCTGCGTCTCGAAGCAGGGCGGCCCGAATTTCACATCGACATGACGGAAGACACGATTCCGCTCGAGGCCAATCTGCTCGAACGCGCGATCAGCACCACCAAAGGCTGCTACGTCGGACAGGAAGTCATCATTCGCGTACTGCACCGCGGCGGCGGACGCGTCGCCAAACGGCTCGTGCAGCTGCGATTCGACGGGCGGGAAGAGGCCGTGCCGGCCGCGGGCGATACGCTATCCGAAGGCGATCGCGAAATCGGCCGTGTGACGAGCGCGGCATGGTCGCCGCGCGACAAGACGCCAATCGGGCTGGGCTACGTTCATCGAGACTTTGCGCGCGCGGGCGTGGCGCTGTCGGTTTCTAGCGGCGGTACCGCGACGATCACGGCCGCCTGAGCAGCGCGATCAGCGCGGCGTCGGCCTCGGGAAACCGCAATGTGTCGAGCCGCGCGCGCTCGATCCACCGCATTTCCTGTCCCTGCTGCGGGACGGGCTCCCCGGCAAGCGTGCACGAGATGAAGTGGAGCTCCACGGTTTTTTCCGGATAGACATGCGTGGTGACCAGCACGGTCTCGCCGGGAGCAGCGTCGACAGCCAGTTCCTCACGGATCTCGCGGCTCAGACACGCCCGCACCGTCTCGCCGGGCTCGCACTTGCCGCCAGGAAATTCCCAGAGTCCTTCGAGATGTGTGCCCGCGCGCCGGCGCGTCACGAGCAGCGCGCCGTCGCGCTCGATTACTGCCGCGGCGACGATGATGGCCATGGGTAGGCGGCGCACTGCCGCTTCATCGGGCAGCGTGCGCAATCGGGCTTCCGGGCCGTGCACACCGTTGCGCCGAAATCCATCAGCGCCTGGTTGAAGTCATAGAAATGACGCTGCGGAAGCACCGCCCGCGACACGTCCCAGAGCTGCTTCTTCATCTGATGCGACTTCGGATCTCCGTCGGCGACGAACACGCGATAGAGCACGCGCGCCACGTTGGTGTCGAGAATCGCGGCCCGCTTGCGAAATCCGAAACTCAGGACGGCGCCGAGCGTGTATTCGCCGATGCCCTTGAAGTTGCCGAGCGTTTCGGGATCGTCAGGGAGCTGCCCGCCGTACGACGCCACCGTTTCGCGGGCGATGGCCTGCAGGCGCTTCGGGCGGATGTTGTAGCCAAGCGGCCGCCACGTGCGCCGCACATCGGCCGGCCGCGCCTCGGCAAGCGCCTCGAGCGTCGGATACTTGCCGAGCCACTCGTGATATTTGGGGAGCACGCGGTCGACCTGCGTCTGCTGCAGCATCATTTCCGACACGAGGATGTGATACGGGTCGCTCGTCTCCCGCCAGGGCAACGTGCGCCCGTGGCGACGGTACCAACCGAGAAGGGTTCGTCTGAATCGCTGACGGGCGTCTGCCGCCGGCACGGCGGGAGCGGGTCGTACGGCGGAAGTCGGTCGATTTACCATTTACAATCTACGAGCGTTGACGATCTATACCAGGACCGGAGATGACGGCGAGACGTCGCTCTTCGACGGCACGCGCGTGTCGAAGGCTGACGCTCGGGTGGATACCTACGGCGACGTCGACGAGCTGCAGGCCTGGCTCGGCTTCGCGCGCTCGGCGTTCCCACAGCCGAAGGCCGGCGTGTCGGGCCGGATCGTCGAGATGCTCGAACAGATCCAACGCGATCTCTTCGCGCTCGGCGCGCAGCTTGCCGACCCACAGCATCGCATTGCTGCCCGCGTAACGAAAGCGGGCCTTGCGGCAGACGATGTCGCACGGCTCGAAACGTGGATCGACGAGCTCGAAGCGGCGCTGCCTCCGCTGCGTCATTTCATCCTCGCCGGCGGCGCCACTGCCGGCGCCAGCCTGCATGTGGCGCGGGCCGTCTGCCGGCGGGCCGAGCGGCGCATGGTCGCGCTCGGCGCCGAGGCGCTGCTCATCACGTACATCAATCGCCTGTCGGACCTGCTCTTCGTGATGGCGCGCGCGGCCAACCACGACGCACGCGCGCCAGAGACCGAGTGGTGACCGGGGATCCGTACGACGTCTGTCTGGAGATCGCTCGCGCCCACTACGAAAACTTTCCGGTGGCCTCGTCTCTGATGCCCCGCGACATGCGGCCGCACGTCGCCGCAGTGTATGCCTTCGCGCGCAAGGCCGACGATTTCGCCGACGAGGAAAACCTGGCGGCGGATTATCGCCACCTGCTGCTCACCGACTGGGAACATCGCCTGCGGGTCGCAGCAGCTGGATCGGCCGAGCGGGATGGCTCCGATGACTCGGCGATCTTCGCGGCGCTGGAGCAGACGATCGCGGCCTTCAATCTGCCGCTCAATCTGTTCACCGATCTGTTGAGCGCGTTTCACCAGGACGTCGACGTCAAGCGCTATGCGACATGGGCTGATCTGCTCGATTACTGCCGCCGCTCGGCAAATCCGGTCGGCCGTCTCGTGCTGCGAATCAGCGGGCGCGACGCCGCGGCGCATGATGCGTCGTCCGACGCCCTCTGCACGGCACTGCAGCTGACGAATTTCTGGCAGGATCTCGAGCGCGACTGGCAGAAGGGCCGGCTCTATCTGCCGGCGGATGTCATGACCGCGCACGGCGCTGATGAAGGCCATGTCGCGTCGCGGACGATGACGGCGCCGCTTCGCGCGGCACTCGCCGATGCGGCGGAACGCACGCGCACCCTGTTCGAGTGGGGACGATTCGTCTGCGAGAACGTCAGCGGCCGGCTCGGACTCGAGCTGCGCGCGACATGGCTGGGCGGCACGCGCGTTCTCGACCGCCTCGAGCATGCGGGCTTCGATGTCTTCCGCGCGCGCCCGTCGCTGGGCTGGCGCGACATGCCGCCGCTGGCCGCGCGGCTCGCCTGGTGGAGCGCGCGAGCGACGAGCCGGAGCGGGGTATTGGGGCCCCCGCCGACAAACCAAAAATGAGCCGCGACACCAGCTTCTATTACTCGTTTCTGGTGCTGCCGCCGCCGCAGCGGCGCGCGATCATCGCCGTCTGGGATTTCTGCCGTGTGGTGGACGATGCGGTGGATACGCAGCCGGACGAGGCCCGGGCGCGCGCCGAGCTCGCGACATGGAAGCGGGAGCTCGACGCCGTCTATGGCGCCAGCCCCTCGACTGCGCTCGGGGCTGCTGCGCCTCAGACCGAGCAGGGACGCGCCCTCCAGCGATGGGTGACGGCCTTTTCCCTCTCCCGAAAAAACTTCGACGCGTTGATGGAAGGCGTCGAGATGGATCTACAGCCGCGCCGCTACAGCACCCTCGCCGATCTGCGCGAGTACGCCGAGCGCGTCGCGTCGGCCGTGGGATTGATCTGTCTGGAGATCTTCGGCGTGCGCGACGGATCGGCGGATCCGTACGCGCGCGAGCTCGGGATTGCGCTGCAGCTGACGAACATCCTGCGCGACGTGCCGGCCGATCTCGCCGCGGGCCGCATTTATCTGCTGCGTGAGGATCAGGAGGCGACAGGCTGCACCGACGACATGCTGCGCGCGGCCGTGGCGGCGCGAGGCGTCACCGACGAGCGCGTGCGCGCGCTGCTGGCGCGGCATGGCCGGCGCGCCCGCGACGCGTTCGCGCGCGCGGCGGAGGCCTTTCCGGCGCCGGCGGCGCGCAAGCTGGTCGCGGCCGAGATCATGAACGCCGTGTATCGGCGCCTGCTCGACAAAATCGAACGCCGCCGCTTCGACGTGTTCTCCGGGCGCGTAACCGTGCCGCGTCCCGAGCGCGCGCGCGTGGCGCTGGGCGTGTATCTCCGCACGCTGGCCGGCCTGCATCGGCCGCGCAAATGATGCGTGATGCCGTTGTCGTCGGAGGCGGATTCGCCGGCCTTGCCGCGGCCGTCGCGCTGACGAAGGCAGGCCGGCGTGTGCTGCTGATCGAAGCGCGGGGGCGTCTCGGCGGCCGCGCGACGACGCTGGTCGATCGCATCACGGGTGAGCCGGTCGACAACGGGCAGCATGTGCTGTTCGGCTGTTATCGCGAGACGCTCGCGCTTCTCGAGGATCTAGGTCAACGCGACGGCGTGTACGTGCAGCCCGCGCTGCACGTGCCGTTCATCGGGCCCGACGGTGTGCGCCGCGATCTGCGCTGCGCCAATCTGCCCGCGCCGTTCAACCTGGCGACCGGTCTGATGCGCTGGACCGCGCTCGACATGCGAGACCGCCTCCGCGCGGGACGGATTTTTCTGTCGCTGATGCGTGGCGGCTCGCCGCGCGAGGACGAAACCGTCACGGCCTGGCTCGTCCGCATGGGACAGACGCGCCGGCTGCGCGGCTGGCTGTGGGAGCCGCTGGCCATCGCGGCGCTCAACGAATCGCCCGACGTCGCGTCGGCAAACATGTTCGCACCCGTTCTGCGCGAGCTGTTCGGCGGGGATCGGCGCGCGGCCAGCCTCGTGCTGCCGGTTCGGCCGCTCAGCGAGCTCTACGCGATTCCCGCGGCCAGGTATCTGGAGTCGCGAGGCGGCGTCGTGCGGTTGGGCCGCCCGGCCCGCATCTCGCGCGATGACGCAGGCTTCGTCGTGCGCGCCGGCGACGAGCGCTGGCCGACCCATTCAATCGTCGCGGCCGTGCCGTGGCATTCACTGGCCACTCTGTTCGAGGGCGGCATGCCATCGGAGCTTCAATCCATCGCCTGTGCCGCCGCCGCCATGAAGCCCGTGCCAATCGTGACTGTGAATCTCTGGTACGACCGGCCGGTCTTCGAGCCGCGCGACCTGCCCTTCCGCGGTCTGGTCGGCCGCACGGCGCAGTGGGTGTTCGATCGGCGCATCACCGGCGAGAGCGCATCGCACGTGTCGGTGATCACCAGCGCAGCGGCGCGTCTCTCGGAGCAGAGCGACGCCGCGATCATCGAGCTCATCACCAGAGATCTTTCCGAATCGCTGCCTCTCGCCGCGGCCGCCACGGTCAACCGGGCCACAGTCGTCCGTGAAAAGCAGGCGACGTTCTCGGTGCGGCCCGGTTCTCCCGTTCGTCCAGCGGAGCGCACGCCGCTGGCAGGCTTCTTTCTCGCGGGCGACTGGCTTGCAACCGGATTGCCGGGGACAATAGAAGGAGCCGTGCGCAGCGGAAACCGAGCTGCCTCCCAATGCGATCCATCGTCATCCACTACAACGAGATAGCGCTGAAGGGGCGCAACCGGCCCTATTTCATGTCGCGGCTCGTGAGGAACATCCGGCAGGCGACGGCCGATGCGGGCGTGTCGTTCGTGCGCGTGCTGAACGGCCGCTTCGAGGTCGAGCTTGCCCCTGACGCCGATCTCGATGTGGTGCGCGATCGACTCTCACGCGTGTTCGGCATCGGCAACTTTGCGCGCGCGGGCCGTTCCGGCGTCGACCTCGAGCAGCTCGGGCGCGACATCATCGACGGCCTGAATCTCCCGGGCGGACGCGAGCCGGCATCGTTCAGGATCGCCGCGCGCCGCGCCGACAAGCGTCATGGCATGACGTCGATGGACATCGAGCGCACGCTCGGCGCCATGGTGCAGGCCGCGAAAGGATGGAAGGTCGATCTCGGCAATCCCGAGATGACGATTCGCGTCGAGATGCTCGGCACCGAAACCTTCTATTCGTTCGGCAACGAACAGGGCGCCGGCGGCCTGCCAACCGGCGTCAGCGGGCGCGTCGCCTGTCTGCTGTCGGGCGGCATCGACTCGCCGGTGGCGGCCTGGCGGATGATGCGCCGCGGCTGCCGCGCGTACTTCATCCACTTCCACAGCTATCCCGTGCTCTCGCGCGCATCGCAGGAAAAGGCGAGCGAGCTCGCGCGGCTGCTGACGACATGGCAGCTGCACTCGCGGCTGTATCTCGTGCCGTTCGCCGACATTCAACAGAAAGCGCTGATGACCGTCGATCCGGCGCTGCGCGTCGTGATTTATCGCCGGCTGATGTTCCGCATCGCCGAGCAGATCGCGCGTCGCGTGCGCGCGCAGGCGCTGGTTACGGGCGAAGTCGTCGGACAAGTGGCATCGCAGACGCTCGAGAACATGACCGTCATCGATGCGGCCGCCAGCCTGCCGGTGCTGCGGCCGCTCATCGGCATGGACAAAGACGAGATCGTCGAAGCGGCGAAGACACTGGGCACGTATCCGATTTCGATCATTCCGGATCAGGACTGCTGCACGCTGTTCACGCCGAAACATCCCGCGACGAGCACGTCGATCGAACAGATCGAACAGGCCGAACGCGGTCTCGACGCTGACGCGCTCGTCGAAGCCGCCATCGCGGCTGCCGCCGTCGAGGACTTCAAGTTCCCGATGATAGGATTGAGGACACGCGAGAGCGAGGGAGCGGAGCGGGGCAATGGGGCCCCGCGAGCGACCGAGCCAGGCGGGGTGCAGGGGCCCCCGCCGGAGAAAACATGAAGCTCCCACCAGGAAAACTCGCGGGTATGAAGGCCGTCTCGAACGATCGCGGCGTGATTGCCGCGGCGGCGATGGATCAGCGCGGCTCGCTGCAGAAGGCGCTTGCGAAAGAAAAGGGGGGCGACGTCTCAGACGCGATGATGGAGGAGTTCAAGTCCATCGTCACCGAAGTGCTGACGCCGCATGCGAGCGCGATTCTTCTCGATCCCGAGTGGGGCCTGCCGGCGTCGAAGCGCCGCGCGACGAACGCCGGGCTGCTCCTGGCCTATGAGAAGACTGGGTACGACAAGACCGGCCCCGGCCGCCTGCCGGATCTGCTCGACGAGTGGTCGGTGCGGCGCATCAAGGAAGCGGGCGCCGACTGCATCAAGATTCTTCTCTACTACACGCCGTTCGATCCGACAGAGGTCAACGACAAAAAGCACGCATGGGTCGAGCGCATCGGCGACGAGTGCCGCGCCAACGATATTCCGTTCTTTCTGGAGTTCGTCGGCTACGAGGAAGGCGCCGATGAAAAGGGGATCGACTACGCGAAGAAGAAGCCGGAGATCGTCACGAAGAGCATGCAGGAGTTTTCGAAAGACCGCTACGGCGTGGACGTGATGAAAGTCGAAGTGCCGGTGAACATGCAGTTCGTCGAAGGCGCGAAATGCGGGAAGGGCCAGAGCGCCTATTCACGCACCGAGGCCGTGACGTTCTTTCAGGAATCAGCGAAGGCCGCGACGAAGCCCTTCATCTATCTGTCGGCCGGCGTCAGCAACGCGGAGTTCACAGAGACGCTTGCGCTGGCGGCGGAAGCCGGAACGAACTTTTCCGGGGTCTTGTGCGGACGGGCGACGTGGAAAGACGGCATCCCGGTGTACGGCAAGCAAGGCGCGGCGGCCTTCCGCGCCTGGCTCGAAGATCAGGGCGTCAAGAACATTGAGAATGTGAACGCCGCCCTGAAGGCCGCGAAGCCCTGGACGGCGTTCTATTCTTAATCCCTTTTCAGGATCTCGGTCCCGCTGACGTTGCCGAAGCAGGACGTGCCCGTGTACGGCACGCGCACCTGATTCGTCTCGATCACGGCCGTGCCGTTGAGCGAGATGTTGCACGACACGCCGGCCGACGTTGCCGTCGCGGCGACCAGGAACTGAATGTTGTTGCCGGTCTGCATGCCCGAGGCCGTGCCCACGACCTGCAGCGTGTTGTTCTGGCACGACGCGCTGAAGTTGCCGCGGGCGCTGGTAGCGGTCTTCTCCGTGACCGACCACGCGAAGTTCGTGCACGAGTCGGCAGACGGAATCGACGTGATGGACCGGTAGGTGCCGCCGAGCGCCGACACCGACAGCTCGGAGCCCGACGGACCGGTCAGCGACTGTGACTTGCGGGTGAACTCGATGCAGCCCGCAGACACCGCGGCAACCGCCGCAAAGACAGCAAGAGACACGTAGCGCTTCATAACCTTTAATTCTTCCTGGGGGAGCCTTGCCGGGGGGAAGACCAAGAATAGCATAATCGGCTCATGGCAATCCGCAAGGTCGCCCGCATGGGGCATCCCGTCCTCAGAGAGATGACCCGGCCCCTGGCAGAGGCCGATGTCCGCACGCCTGAAATGCAGCGGCTGATCGACGACATGTTCGAGACGATGGCCGAATACCAGGGTATCGGCCTGGCCGGGCCACAGGTTTACGAGGGCGTGCGCCTGTTCGTGGCGGGCACCGAAGGGGACCTGCCGATCGGCGACATGGCGGATGATCGGCCGATGCCGCGATTCGCCCTGATCAATCCTGAAATCACTGTGGTGGGCCGCACCGTTGAGATGGACTGGGAGGGCTGCCTGAGCATTCCCGACATCCGCGGGCAGGTGCCGCGCCCGCGCGACATCTCCGTCCGCGCGTTCGACCGCGAGGGCCGGCGCGTCGAGTTCAATGCCTCAGGATTTCCCGCGCGGGTCATTCAGCACGAGACCGATCATCTCGACGGCGTGCTGTTCTTCGATCGGATGCGCTCGTTCGAGACGCTCACTTTTCTCGAGGAGTATCAGCGCTACTGGACGGACCGGCGCGAGGACGAGGACGAAGCGTGAGCGATCGCCACGCCGCGGCCCGCACCGCCCCCTCGCTGAAGGCCATCGGCACATAGCGCCCTTCATTCCACAGCGGCAGCATGTCGTCGTAATGCCCGCTGATCGGATGCCCCGACTGGCCCATCGGCATGATGAACCGCGAGTTGTCCCAGTCGCCGACGTCGATGATCTGGCGGTACGACGCCACGAATACCTGACCGCGGATGCGCATGGCCGGATTCACCGTGAATCCATCTCCTGGCCGCGACAGCGCGCGGCTGAAAATCGGACGCAGCCATACCACGGCGTCAAGTGGCGCATGCGGAAAGCGCACGGTGTTGCGCGCGTCCCAGCGCCAGGCCTGCATGTGTCCGCCCTGCTCCTCAGTCAGGGCCGCAACCGATCGCCGCAGCGCCGCGCCGAGCACGACGCCGCACGTCTGCTGACCCGGCAGTTCCACATCGTCACACCAGGCGCCGGCGCCCGTCTTCGCGAAGCGGTGCATCGCGCGCGCAAGCGTCACGGTGCCTGCCTCGTAGTCGGCCCATAGCCGATCGCCGAGCTCGTCGCGAAGGATCGCGCGCGCGGCCTCGTCGTAATAGCGTCTGAAGATCGCCGCCGCGGGACTGCCGCCTCGCATGCCGCCATCCCACGCCTTCAGCATCGCGAGGGCGGCCGCGCTCTGCGCGTCAGGCGGCTCGACCGTGTCGAACAGCAGCGGCGCGAGCGCCTTCGGCTGCCGTGAGACCACATCGGATTGAATCCGCGCGACATCCTCAATCGAGTGGGCGCTTTCGGCTTCAATCAGCTCGGTGATGCGATCGGCGCGATGAGGCAGGTCGAAGCTGGTGCTCATCGGTGCGGCCTTTCCGCCAATCGCATTGTTGGCGGTGACCACGAACCCAGAGGCGGGATCCGAGACCGCGGCGGCCGTCTCTGCGCTGAATTGGCCGGTCCATGCGCCATCCGGCCCGCGAACGGGAACAGATCCCGCGGCGGCATATCCAATCTCACCGCCGGCATCGGCGTACACCATGCCAAGCACCGGCGCATGCACCCGCGCGAGCGCAGCCCTCACATCGGCGGTGTTCGAGGCGGTGTTGAGGGCAATGAATGCGCTGATGCTCGCGTCGGTGCGATCGAGGCCGGTCCATCTGAGCGCCAGCGAGGCGCGCTCGCCGACGAGTTCCGAAATGACGGGGCCGTTCGCCGACCGTTTCACGGTAAGCCGCTCTTCGCCGCCGCCCTTGATCCGGATGACTTCCTCGGTGGTGGCGATCGGCTCCTGGTAACCCACCACGAACAAGTCCTGTGCATCCACCATCGCGTTGGTCGCGCCCCATGCGACGCGGCCGTTGTGGCCAATCACGACCGCGCACGCGCCAGGGAAGGTCGCGCCGATGACGTCGAGCGAGCCGCCGGTGAGATGCACGAGATACCACGTGGACGGCGCCTGTGCGGCAACGTGGGGATCGCTTGCGAGAATCGGCCGGCCCGTTGCGGTGCGCGCGCCGCCAAGCACCCATGCGTTGCTGCCGCCTGTTATGAAGTCAGCCGCGGCGCTCTGACTAACGGAGGGCGCCACACGCTCGAGCACGCGCGCAACCTGATCCAGCGCCTGCGACGCGGCGGGGGATAGCGGCGCGGGCAGCACCGTCGCGCCGTCGAAGTCGCCCGGCACCAGCTCTGACGCGCGATTCGCGCCGACCTTCGCCGCGAGGCGCAGATACAGCAGCTCCTCGCGCCAGTTCATGGCCTGCGCCCATGCCAGCAGCTTGATCGACGCCACCACATCGTCCGCCGTCCAGCGCTCGGGACGAATGCCTGTGAGTGAATACTCGACTGGCAGGCGCCAGCCGGACGTGTGGTCGAGAAACGCGTTCACGCCCCGCACGTACGCGTCGATGACGTCGAGCGTCGCCGCATCGAGCGACGCCCGCGCGTCGCGCGCGGCTCGCGCAAATCCCACCGTGCGCATGAACCGATCGGTCGGGAGCGCCTCGGGCCCGAGTGCTTCAGCGAGCCGGCCGGCGGCGGCTCGCCGCTGGATTTCCATCTGCCATAACCGATCCTGCGCGTGCACGAACCCGAGGCCGAAGACGGCGTCCGTGTGACTGCGCGCTCGCACGTGCGGGATGCCATACCGGTCGCGCAGGATTTCCACCGGCGCCAGCGTGCCGTCCACAAACAGCTCGCCGTTGACCCCTGGAAGAGGGCGATGGAATCGCAGCAATACGGTGGCGATCGCGCCGGCGGCGAGCAGAATCGGGAGCGCAGCTACGATCCGCAGCGGGATCCTTCTCATATAATCGGGGCGTGTCCCTGGCAGGCGCCCCCGAATTCTCTCCCGAAGAAGCGCGGGCACTCGCACCTTACTTTACCAACCTCGATCGGCCCGTCTTTGTTCTCACGAATCTGCCCGAGACGGTGAAGGGCGCGCTGTTCGCGCGCTATTCACGATCGGCAAAGCCGCTGCGGCGGCTGTTTCTCGACGAATTCGCCGACAAGGTTGAAACGGCACCCGCGGCCGCGGCAGAGGCAGAGGGGGCGGGGGAAGTCGGCATCAAGCGCGCCGAGCAGCTCTATCAGAAAGTCTTCAACGATTACGGCGACGACTCGGTCGCGCAGCTGGGCGGCGTGCATCTCGCCGTTGAGAATGCATCGAACGTGCTGACGAAGCTGCTCGAGTGGGGCCGCCTGATGGCGTACCTCGAGCAATCGACGCGCTACATTCCGTACACCGAGCGCAGGAACGCCGCGTGGCGCTACCACGTGCCGTTCGAGCTTGACGGCCACAAGCTGCGGCCGCAGTACATCGACACGCTCGATCGCGCGTTCCAGGTGTACGCGGCCTGGTTCGAGCGCATGCGCGACTATTTCGCTGCGAGGCACCCGCGCGCGGACGGCGATTCCGAAGCCGTGCATCGCGCGGCCATCCGCGCAAAAGCGCTCGACACGCTGCGCGGCCTGCTGCCGGCCGCCACGCAATCCAGCGTCGGCATTTATGCCACGGGACAGGCGTACGAAGCACTGCTGCTGCGGCTGCGCGCGAGTCCGCTTGTCGAAGCGCAGATGTGCGCGGCGCTCATGCTCGAAGAGCTGCGCAAGGTCATCCCCGCATTTCTGACGCGTGTCGATGTGCCCGACCGCGGCGGCGCCTGGAGCGACTACATCGCCCGCACGCGCGACGATGCGGCGGATATGGCGGCGCAGGTGCTGGATGGCGAGGCCCCCGAGCCGCGCGACGAAGTGACGCTCTCGGAGTTCGACCCGGAAGGGGAGCTCAAGGTCGTGGCGGCGGCCCTGTACGCCGGAACGGATCTGCCCGACGATCAGTTGCTCAGCGTCACGCGCAATCTGTCGGCCGATCAGCGCGCGTCGGTGCTCGCCGGCTATGCCGGCGATCGCCGCAATCGCCGCCATCGACCCGGCCGCGCATTCGAGCGGACCTCATACCGTTTCGACGTGCTCACCGACTATGGTGCGTTCCGCGATCTGCAGCGCCACCGCCTGCTCACGCTCGAATGGCAGGCGCTGTCGCCGCGTCATGGATTCGCGCTGCCCGATGCGATCGAGGAGGCGGGCGGCGGCGCCGATTTCCGCGAGGTGATGGATCGTTCAGCGTCGCTGTGGGAGGCGATGATGAAGGCGGGCCTGACCGACATCGCCCCGTATGCGGTGTCAATGGCCTATCGCGTGCGCTTCTACATGCACATGAACGCGCGCGAGGCCATGCACGTGATCGAGCTTCGCACGGCGCCGCAGGGCCATCCGGCATACCGCCGCGTATGCCAGCAGATGCACCGGCTGATCGCCGAGCGCGCCGGGCATCACGGCATCGCCGGCGCGATGAAGTTCGTCGACCATTCCGAAGTGGAGCTCGAGCGGCTGCAGTCGGAGCGCGCGCTCGAACGCAAGCGTCTCGAACGATCGTGAACCTGCTGTACACGCATCGTCTCGAGGTGCGCTTCGCCGACTGCGATCCTCTTGGCCACGTGAACCATGCCGTCTACCTCACCTATCTCGAACAGGCGCGCTTCGAGCTGTGGCGGCGTCTCTGGGGATTCAACGGCGAGACCTCGCGCACGGCCGCGGGTGGAGCGGGCATCATCCTCGCCCGCGCGGAATGCGATTACAGGATTCCGGCGACATACGGCGACACGCTCGATGTCAGACTTGCGCTCGCATCCATCGGCCGCACGAGCTTCACGTATGAGTACGAGATCGTCGACGCGGCCACGCCGCGTCTGATGGCGGCGGCCCGGACTGTGCTTGTGCTGTACGACTATGCCACGGCACAGCCGGTGGCGATAGACGAGGCGCGGCGCGCGGATCTGTCGCGCGCAGTCCCCTCGAGTCTCGAATGACACAGCGGAGGAGATCGTGGCGGTGATAACGATTTACGGAAAGGATTCCTGTCCTTACACACAGGCCGCCGTTGAAGCCTACAAGCCGAAGGGCGCCACCTACATCAACGTCAAGAAGGATTCAGCGGCGCTCGCGCGCATGCTCGAGTTGAGCAAGGGACGCCGCGTCGTACCGGTGATCGTCGACGACGACAAAGTCACCATCGGTTACGGAGGCACTTGAGGCGTGTAGTGCCGCGTCGGTGGCGCGGCGGATTGGTGATTTGGGTCCTCGCGGCGCTTGTGGCCGCGCCTGCTGCTCAGGACCAACTGCCAGGCGAGAGCCGGGCGCACTGGATTGCGCGGCGCGTGCAGGATCGCGACACGGGCAGCGACAGCCGCGTCGGCATGCGCATGACGCTGGTCGATCGCCGCGGCCGCGAGCGGACGCGCGCGCTCACGATCAAAGGACTGCGCGGCGGCCCGGGCCGCCCGGTATCCGGCGATCGTACGCTGCTGCACTTCACGCTGCCCAACGACATCCGCGGCACCGGCTTTCTGGTCTGGGAGCATCCAGATGCCGAGGACGAGCGGTTTCTCTTTCTGCCGGCCCTCGGACGCGTGCGCCGCATTGCCGGATCGGAAGCACAGGAAAGCTTCGTCGGCTCGGATTTCACGTACGAAGACATCGGCGGACGCGAGCTCGAGGACTACACCTATACGCTCCTCGCCGACGAGGAGACCTGGACGGCGCCGGATGGATCGCAGCACGCTGTGTGGCGCCTCGAATCACGAAGCGCCAAAGCCGATGCCCGCTTCCCGCGCGTCGTCTCCCTCATCCGCAAAGACATCTTCATCGTCGTGCGCGCCGAGATCTTCAATCGCCGTGATGAAAGGCAGAAGACGTTCGAGGCGCGGCGCATAGAGAAAATCGACGGCTATTGGACGGTGACGTCGATGACCATGGCCGATGCGCTCGCCGGCACCCGCACCGATCTCATCGTCGAGAAGGCGGAGTACGGCGTCGGACTCGGCCCCGGCGACTTCACGCGCGTGCAGCTCGAACGGGGCGCCAGGTGAGCACCGCGCTCGCGCGCGTGCTCTGGCGTTTCCGCTACGTTCTCAGCTTCCTCATCGCCGCCGGCGCGATTGCGTTCGCGCCCATGGTCGGCGTGCCGAAGATCGACAACGACCTGACGTCGTGGTTCTCGCCAGGTGATCCCATCTATCAGGAGTACGAGCGCTTCCGCGACGAATTCGGCGGCACGCGGAGCCTGATCGTCGCCATCAGGGCGCCCTCCAGAGAGCGCATGTTCAGCGAGGAGTCCTTCGCCTTTCTGGACAAAGTCAGCGGCGACATCGAGCGCGTCGAGACCGTCGAACGCGTCAACAGCCTCTCAACCGCCACAATCGTCGACGCGCTGCCGGCGACGGCCGATGCGCAGGGAGCGGAGCGGGGTGTCGGGGCCCCGCGAGCGACCGAGCCAGGCGGGGTGCAGGGGTCCCCGCCGGATAGCTTCGACGACGGCGGCATTGAGGTCAGGCCGCTGATCGAGCATGTCGCCCGCAAGGGCGCCGCCGCGGCCGGCCAGCGCGCGATCGAAGACGATCTGCTGCGCGGCGATCTGATCTCCGAAGACGGCATTGTCACCGCCATCATCGTCAGCTTCGACGAGAAGCGGATCGACGACGTGCGCGCGGGCGTGATCGAGCGGATTCATTCGATCGTGGACCCCGCGCTGCCGCAGGGCTTCGAGGCGTTCTACAACGGCAGCCTCGAGATCAGCGAGACGTATAACCGCATCACGATCGAAAACCAGACGAAGTTCACGCCGCCGATCCTGATTCTCACGCTGTCGGCCGTGTACGTGATGTTCCGCTCGTGGCGAAAAACGGTGCTCACGCTCGCCGCCATCCTCGTCAGCGTCGTGTGGACGCTCGGCCTCTACATCGCGCTCGGATTCAGCTTCAGCGTGCTCGCCAGCATGATCGTGCCGCTCGTGATCGTGCTCGCGATTGCCGACGATGTGCACATCATCCAGCACTTCGATCAGGCCGTCAGGGCCGGCGCGACCGCGGAGCAGGCCTTCAAGAGCACGATCACCCACATGGCGGCGCCGCTGTTCGGCGCGAGCGCCACGACCGCACTGGGCATGCTGTCGCTCGCCACCAGCAACGTGGTTGCCGTGCGGGCGTTCGGCGTCGGCGCCGCAATTGGCGTGATGGTGGACTTCGCGATCTCAATCGTATTCGTGCCGACCGTGCTGGCCTGGATGCGGGCCGAGCACACGCGTCCGCCGCAGGAGCGATGGTTTCTGGACCCGCTCAGGCGCGTTGCGGCGTTTTCCACGCACCATGCGCGCGCGATTATCGCGACGGCCGGCGGCCTTGCGGTGATCGCCATGCTGGGCGTGACGAAACTGGAGGTCGACACCAACCACATTGCGTTTTTCAGCCGCAACCATCCGCTCGGCAAATCGGCGGCGGTGATCGATCAGAAACTCGGCGGCGTGTACGGGTTCCAGGTGATGCTCGAGGGGCCGCCCGGCTCGATGCAGCAGCCCGACACGCTCAGGCGCATGGACGCGCTGGCGGCGCGGCTCGAGGCCTTTCCTGAAGTTCGCAAGGTCACGACGCTGGCCGACTATGTGAAGCGCATCAACCGCGAGCTCGAAGGCGGCGGCGCCGGCCGAGCGGTGATTCCGGCGGAGCCCGACAAGATCGCCCAGGAGCTGTTCGTCTTCACGCTCGCCGACGAGGGCCGCCACGAGCTGGAGCGGATCGTGGCCTCTGACGCATCGGCCTCACAGATTTCCATCAAGCTGCAGTCGATGAACTCAGAGCTGCTCTGGAACTACGTCGCCTCCACCGAGCGCTTTGCGGCCGACGCCTTCCAGGGCACGGGTATTACGACAACCGTCACCGGTTCGGGCAAGCTGTTCGCGCAGCTCGATCACTATCTCGTGACGTCGCAGATCACCAGCTTCGCCACGGCCTTTCTCACGGTCTTCGCGGTGATCTTCATCGTGTTTCGATCGTGGCGCTATGGCGCGCTCGCTATCGTGCCCAATCTGTTTCCGGTGCTTGCGGTATTTGGCGTGATGGGCTGGCTCGGGATCTCGCTGAACATCGCCACGGTGATGGTCGCCAGCGTCGCGCTCGGTGTGGTCGACGACGACACGATTCACTTCATCAGCCGGTTCAGGCGCGAACGGCAGTCTGGCGCCGCGCTCCCGGTGGCGATCGAGCGCGCAACGATCTACGAAGGGCGCGCGGCGCTCACCACGGCGCTGATCAACTGCGGCGGCTTCGCGGTGTTGATGCTCTCGGAGTACCGTCCCTCGGCCTGGTTCGGCGGACTGCTGGCGTTGACGATGGTTGTGGCGTTCCTGGCGGAAGTCTTCATCCTGCCCGCGACGATCGTGCTGCTGTCGCGTTTCTTCGGCACGCGCCCGGCAGCGGTGGCGGCGGCTACGGGCTAGAAATGCGGCCGCTTGGTCTCGCGCAGGCGCGGCATCCGGTGTTCCTGAACGCACCGGGGACAGGTCTTGAACTGCAAGACCTGTCCCCGCCTGAGCCGCGACCGGTCATTTCCGCGCCGGCGCTCAGGCGGGGCCCCCAACGCGCGTTCTTTGCGCGTTGGGGTGCAATACCGGACCAAGCGCCGGGCATCAGAACATGGGCCGCGATTCTGATCGTGTCACTCGTATTCGCGTCTGACCTTTGCGCCCAGTCCACGTCGCTGACCGGCAACGTGTCGGCGCTCGTCGATGTGCTGCCGAACGTGCCGCGCGCGGAGACTGTCACCGAGCTTCGCATCCGCGCGCTTGCCGACCTTCAGATCGAGCCGAAGTCCTGGCTGCGGTTTCGCTTTGCCGGTCTCGCCGACGGCCTTGTGGCGGATCGCGGCGGAACGGTGCGTGATGCGACAGCCGACGCGCTCGAGGCGTGGATCGAAGTCAGCAGTGCACGTGGCGATCTGCGCGCGGGCGTCGGCCGCATCGCGTGGGGACGTCTCGACGAGGTGCAGCCGACCGATGTCGTCAACCCGATTGACGTTGCGCGCTTCCTGCTCGATGGCCGAAGCGAGGCCAGGCTCCCGGTCGCGTTCCTCCGCGCGCGGCTTATCCCAAGCGACCGGCTGATCGTCGAAGGGATCGTCGTGCCGTTCTTCAGGGCGGGCGCCTTCGATCGCCTCGATGAAGCGACATCACCCTTCAATCTGCTGCGCGATCTTCCGCCGCCGGCGTGCCCGCCCGGTGTGCCGTGTCCGGCAGCATGGAGCGTTCTGCGCGCAACACCCGCGAACGGCGACCTGCAGGGCGGCGCGAGGCTTGCGGCGACATCCGGCCGCGTCGACTGGAGCATTTCGGCGTGGCGTGGATTCGTGCCGTTCGCATTGATCGGCGGCATCGCGCCGGGCCAGCCGGGCAGCCTTCGTCTCGTGCATCCGCGCTACACGATGCTTGGCGCCGATCTCGAGACCGTGACCGGCAAATGGGCGTGGCGCGCAGAGGCGGCCTGGTTTCCCGATCGGCCCCTGCAGGTGGAGAACGAACCGCGCACGTTCGAAGCGGGATCGTTCGAGGGCGGCGTGGGCCTCGATCGGCGCGCGGGCGACTTCACACTCTCCGGCACGCTGCTGTTCCGTCGCACAGGCGCCGGAGATCCGGCCGACCGCGAAGCCGCGCTCAACGACGTGAGCGTGGTCGCCGGCTTCAGCCGGACCTATGACCGCGACCGGATCGAAACGCGCGTCTTCGCGCTCATCAACCCCGAAGACAAGGCCGGCTTCCTGCGAGGCGTGCTCGCGTGGAAGCCGATCGACGACGTCGCAATCGAAACATCGATTGGCTGGTTCGCCGGCGAGGGAGATGACCAGACGGGGACAGGTCTTGCACTTCAAGACCTGTCCCCGCTCCGCGATCGCGACTTCGGATACATTCGCCTGAAGTACTACTTCGGCCGATGATCACGCTGATCCCCGCGGGCAACCCAGGGCCTTTCACGGGTCCGACCGGCAACAACACGTGGCTGATCGACGGCGCCGAGCCAACGCTTGTCGACGCGGGCGTGGGGCAGCCGGCGCATCTAGCCGCGCTCGAAACGCTGCTCGAGGGGCGCTCTCTCACCCGCGTGTTTCTCACGCACGCGCATCGCGATCACGCCGCCGGCGTGCCGGCGCTGCGCGCGCGATGGCCCGATGCTGAGATCGCAGGCGGCCCTGCGCTCGACCTGGGCGCTGGACTGCGCGGGCCGCGCATCGCCGATGGCGGAATCGTCGTTGCCGGCGACCGTCGAATGAACGTCGTGGCCACGCCGGGCCACTCGCCCGACCACGCGTGCCTCTGGGATCCCGCCGAGCGCATGTGCTTTGCCGGCGACCTGCTGATCAGCAGCGGCACGGTCATGATCGACGCGTCCTCGGGCGGGGGCCTGCGCGGATACCTTGCGTCTCTCTCGAACGTGCGCGCGCTGCACCCGGCGCGCGTCTATCCCGGCCACGGCCCCGTGATCGATAACGTCGTCGAACTCATCGATCAGTACATCGCGCACCGTCTCGAACGTGAACAGCAGGTGCTGGCGGCCTTGGCCGCTGGTCCCGCGACCGTGGCGGAGCTGGTGCGAGTTATTTATCCGCTGTTGGATCCGGCGGTGGCGCCCGCGGCCGAGGAAACCCTGCTGGCGCATCTGCGCAAGCTCGAGGAGGAAGGGCGCGTGAGCGCCGGCGGCGGATTCTGGACCCTGAAGCGATAGGATCTTCCTTGATGGATTTGCTGCTGACACCGCGTGAGCTTGCCGCCGCGCTGAAACTGTCGACCGAATCCGGTCCCTCCCGGAAATTCTTCGCGCCGCCGATCGTGGTCGACGTCAGGCCGGCCGAGAGCTTCGCGCAGGGGCACATCCCGGGTGCCATTCATCTCGATCTCTGGGGCTTCAGCCTGATTGACACCGACGAGGCGCCGCGCCGCGCGTTTCTCTGGATGATTCATCACGTGCTCGAGCAGCGCGGCATCAGCGACGCCCGTCCAATCGTGGTCTATGAGGACGGATCGGGCATGCGCGCCGCGCGCCTGTTCTGGTTCCTCGAGTACTTCGGCCATCCCGACGTGCGGGTGCTCGACGGCGGCGTCTCGGCCTGGCTCGACGCGGGACTTGCGGTCACGCACGACGCCGTCGCCCCGCGGCCGGTGGAATGGAAAGCGGCGCCCAGGCCGCATCTGGCGGCCGGCTGGAAGGAAGTCGCGCTGCGGCTCGACTCGCCTGACGCCATCATGCTCGACACGCGCAGTGACGACGAGTACCACGGGCGCGTCGCGCGCGCGAAGCGCGGCGGCGCCATCCCGGGCGCCGTCCATGTCGAGTGGACGCGCAATCTCGACGAGGACGGCGCATTCAAGCCGATCGACGAGCTGCGCGCGATGTACGAATCTGCCGGCGTCACGCCCGACAAGGAAGTGATCGCGTACTGCCAGGGCGGCTACCGCGCGGCGCATGGCTACCTCGCGCTGCGCTTGCTCGGCTATCCGCGCGTGCGCAACTATCTGGGCTCCTGGAAAGAATGGGGCGACAGGGAAGAATTGCCAGTCGAAATTGAAAGTTGAAAATTAAGAGTTGAAAATTGCTGTCATGAACAACGTTATCGACTTTATCAATACGAACCGCGACCGGTACGTCCACGAGTTGACCGACTATCTGTCGATTCCAAGCATCAGCGCGCTTCCGCAGCACAAAGACGATGTGCGCCGCGCGGCGCAGTGGACAGCCGACGAACTGACACGCGTCGGGCTCGAGCAGGTGCGGCTCGAGGAGACGCCCGGCCATCCGATCGTGTATGGCGAATGGCTTCACGCCGAGGGCGCTCCGACGATTCTGTTCTATGGCCACTACGACGTGCAGCCCGTCGATCCGCTGGATCTCTGGGAATCGCCGCCGTTCGAGGCCACGGTTCGCGACGGCGAGCTCTATGCGCGCGGCGCGGCCGACGACAAGGGCCAGATCTTCATGCACTTCAAGGCCATCGAAGCGCACATGAAGCAGAACGGCCGGCTGCCCGTGAACATGAAGCTGCTGCTCGAAGGCGAAGAAGAAGTGGGCTCCGAGAACCTCGACGACTTCATTCGTGCGCACCGCGACCTGCTCGCCGCCGACGTCGTCGTCATTTCAGACTCGCCGATGTTCGAGCGCGGCATCCCGTCAATCTGCTACGGTCTGCGCGGCCTCGTCTATTTTCAGATCGACGTCCGCGGCTCGAACACCGATCTGCACAGCGGATCGTTCGGCGGCGCGCTCGCGAATCCGGGCATGGCGCTGGCGCAAATCCTCGCGCAGATGAAAGACAAAGGCGGTCGCATCAAGATCCCCGGCTTTTATGACGATGTGGTGGAGCTGACGGAAGAGGAGCGCCAGGCGTGGCGGCAGCTGCCGTTCAACGAGAAGCAGTACCGGAAGGACCTCGGCGCGCCGAAGCTGTTCGGCGAGTCGGGCTATTCGACGCTCGAGCGCGTATGGGCGCGGCCGACGTTCGAGATCAACGGGCTGCTGTCAGGGTTTACCGGCGAGGGCGCGAAAACCGTGCTGCCGGCCGTGGCGATGGCGAAGGTCAGCATGCGGCTGGTGCCGAATCAGGATCCCGACAAGGTCGCGCGGCAGTTCGAGGAATACGTCGCGAAGATTGCGCCCAAGACCGTGGACGTGACAGTCACGCGCATGCACGGCGGCCGCCCCTGGATCACCGACTATCACAATCAATACGTGCAGGCGGCGAGCCGCGCCATCGAAAAGGGCTTCGGCCAGAAGCCGGTGTTCAACCGCGAAGGCGGATCGATTCCGGTGGTGTTCACGTTCCAGCAGGAGCTGGGCCTGCCGTCAGTGCTGTTCGGCGTGGGCCTCCCCGACGAGAACGCCCACGCGCCCAACGAGAAGCTCGATCTCGGCAACTTTCACAACGGCGTGATCGCGTCGGCGTTTCTCTATGACGAGATCGGAAAACTCAGAGGCTGAGGATTGTAAATTGTAAATCGAACCGTCCTCAGAACCTGACACCCAGCGTGACCCCAAACGTCCTGGGCTTGCCGGGTTCGCCCAGGAAGCCGGACGGCGCGAGGCCCGGAAACGCGAACGCAATCGGCACATAGAACATGTCGAACGCGTTCTTCACCCAGAGCATCGCGGAATAGCGGCGGCCGTGCACGCCGCCCCGCAGGTTCAGGAGCGAGTAAGCGTCCTGTCCCACCGTGTTCGCCTCGTCGTATTTCATGGCGCCGTAGCGCACGGCCTCGCCGCGCACCGTCCACATCCACGATCGGATGATCTGGCGCGTGTACTGCGCGCCGGCCGACGCGGTGTACGCCGGCGTGTTGGGCACCTCGTGGCCGGCGACATCGACACCCATTGCCTGGCTGCCTTCATCGAACCGGGCCCGCGTGATGCCGAGCGCGCCGAACACGTCGACGCCGTCGAGCGGCCGCAGGCCAAGCTCCAGCTCGACACCCTTGCTCTCGGCCGCGCCAGCGTTCGCGATGAAGAACTGTCCCGGCGAAAGCGGATTTGGGACGTTCAGCTGCAGGTCGTCCCAGTCGATGAAGAAGACGGCGGCGTTTGCGGTCAGGCGTCCCGCGGCCCATGTCGATTTGACGCCGCCTTCGACGTGCAGCGCCGTTTCTTCCGCATACGCTTCGCTGCCCGCCGGCGACGCGGGGTTGAACCCGCCCGCTTTGTAGCCGCCGCCGCCCGAGACATACAGCATCGTCTGTGGCCGCGCGTGCCACGCCAGCGCGAACTGCGGCGACACGTTCGAGTAGGTTTCATCCGCTTCGATCCTGAACAGCGGCGCGATCGCGGGATCGAAGAAGGTGTTGAGGATGGCTTCCTTGCTCTCGTGATCGAACCGCGCGCCGAGCGTCAGATCCACCCGGTCAGCGAAGCTGAGGGTGCCCTGCGCATACGCGCCGAGACCGACGTCGTCGAGCTCGGACTGCGGCGAATGCTGGCTGACCGGGAAGGGCAGAGAAGGCGACAGCACCCCCGGCGCGAACGTGTTGACGGCGTGCTGCTCGTACCCCTGCGTGAACAGAAATGCGCCGGTCTGCCACCGCATCGAGATGCGGTCGGAGACGCGCACGGGCGCTCCCGGCGCCGACGCAAGACGCACTTCCTGCGTGAACTGGAGATCTTCTTCGGCGTTGGTGCGGCCGACGAGCGGCAGCGGCGAGTAATCGAGGTCCGTATCGTCATGGCTGGTCCACCGCACGATGCCGGTGGTCGTCGAAAAGGAAAACCGCGCGCCTTCGCGACGCGTGAGCAGCGTCGCCGACAGAATGTCGCGATCGGTCTCGCCTTCGTAGTCGCGCGCGGTGTCGAAGTGGTTCTCGCCGAGCGATCCGAGATCGCTCAGCGCATAATCTCCGTCGCGCGCGCGCTCGCCGCTGACGATGAGCCGGGCCTCCGATCGGAAGGACGGCATCCAGAGCAGCTGTCCCTTGCCGAACGCCGCCGATCGCGAGTCGATGTCATGGCCCGTGATCGTGTTCGTGCTGAAGCCGTCACGCGCGGCGTATCCGAACCCCACGCTCACGCCGAGGCGCGGCGTCAGCGGGCCCGTCAGATTGGCGCGCACCTCGCGCGTATCGAAGTTGCCCAACGGCACGGAGATGCCCCCATGCCAGTCGAAGAGCGACGGCCGCACGCTGCTGATGTTGATCAGGCCGCCTAGCGTGTTCCGGCCGAACAGCGCGCTCTGGGGCCCGCGCACGAACTCGACCTGCTCGATGTCGATGAACTCGATGCTCGACGAGTTGGTGTTCAGCTGCGGCACGCCATCGATGTACGTCGTCACCCCGGGATTGGCCGGGCTCGAGCCGATGCCGCGGAACTTCGGGTTGCTGATCTTGCGGGCGCTCAGTTCCGAGAAAAACGTATTGGGCGAATAGAGGGCCGCGTCGCTGATCGTCCTGATGCCGGCGGCGTTGAGCAGCTCCCACGTGAGCGGCGTGACGCTGACGGGCAGCCGCTCTGCATCGGCCGGCTCTTTCTGTGCGGTCACCGTAACCGAGGGCACCGTCACCCGCGGCGGCGGCGGCGCGGTCTGCTGCGAGGCGCTTGAAGGGGGCGGCGTTTGCGCGTGGAGGGGCGCCGGCGCCGCGAGCACGGCTGCGGCAGCGAGAATCCTGATAAACATCAACGTCATTATCTCCCCGCGCTGATTACGGTTTCGCAACTTGCGGGCGTGGCATGTAATCGCGATCGCAGCTGAACAGCCAAGCCGGTCCACAAAGTGCGCCTGAATCGGGCGGTTTCGGGCCGACTCCGCGTGGCGTTCTGGTTGCACTGTCGCGCCGCGTTCCTCCCATGAATTCGCAGGTTTCGCAGCCGCTTCCAGATGCTGGCGCGGCGAACGCTTACGATCCGTCGGCTGAGCCGGCCGGACTCGGCGTGCGCACGGTCGGCAGTGACAGCCTCACCGGAGAGCTGCACGACGTGCTGCGTCTGACGTCCGATCTGGGGCGGCCGGCCATCGTCGAAATGCTGGTGCGCGAGCGCGCCACGCTCTTCTCGAGGGCCCAGCTGCCGGGCCTTTCCGACGTCGTGCGTGTGCAGCGCGCCTCGTCTGATGGCCGCGTCGACGTATGGTCGCGGCGCGCCGAAGGCTTTCGTCTGAGTGCGGTGCTGGAGTGGACCGAAGCGCGCGGCGTGGCCTCGTCGCTCGACGCAGCGCTCACGATAGGGCACCGGCTGCTCGCCGCCCTCGAATCCCTGCAATCGGTCGACAGCGCCTCCGGGGCGTCGGGTCATGGCGCGATCGCCGTCGATCAGGTCGTCGTCGACGAAGCCGGCAAGCTCACCCTGACCGACCACGCGTTCGGCACAGCGCTCGCGAGCCTTCAATGGCCGCGCGAGCGGCTCTGGCGGCGGTTCCGCATCGCGATGCCGCCGGCCGCCGGTCTGGCGCGCTTCGATCATCGTGTGGATGTCACGCAGGCCGCTGTCGTGATGTGCGCCATTCTCACCGGAAGGCTCTTCAAGGCCGACGAATATCCGCGCCAGCTCGAGGCCCTGGTCGCCGAGGCGGTGCGCCGCACGTGCGGCGGCGCCTCTCGCGAGGAGCGCCAGCGCCTGACCGTTTGGCTCCGCGCGGCCACCGAGCTCGAAGCGCGCAACGCGTTTCCCAGCGCGGCAGCCGCTCGTTATGCGCTCTGTCACGCGGCGGGCGCGCGGCTCGAGAACACTGATGCGGTGCGGCGCTGGCTCCGCGACGCGCGCGGAATCCCGGAGCCCGAGCCTGCCGCGAACGAGGTCGCCGCAAGTTCCGCAGCGCCCGTTGCGATGGGCGAGACGCCGCGCGCAAGCGACCCCGCGGCGCCTCTGGTTTCACGCCTGCGGCACTGGATTTCAGCGAAATGACGCGGATGGTAAACTCCCAGCTTCGTTTTCCAACCAAGGAGACATCCATGTTCCGCGTGACTCGCGTCGTTCCCGTTCTTTTGCTCTGCCTCTCCGTTCCCGCGTCGATGGCCGCGCAGTCAGCCGCCGACGGCTACCGGCTGCCCTACGACATCGTGAAGGGCAACATCATCAAGGCCGCCGAACAGGTCGCCGAAGCCAATTACACGTTCAAGCCCACGCCCGACGTTCGCAGCTTCGGGCAGCTGGTGGGTCACATCGCCAACGCCAACTTCATGATTTGCTCGGCCGCGAGCGGCGAGAAGTCGCCGGCCACCGGCGATGCCGAGAAGCTCGCCACCAAGGCTGAACTCCAGAAGGTCCTCGCCGACTCGTTCGCCTTCTGCGACAAGGCCTGGGCCGCCGTGAACGGTCCCCGGGGCGCCGCGCCCGTCGATCTGTTCGGGATGAAGTTCACCGGCGCGAGCGCGATGTCGTTCAATTCCGCGCACGACTGGGAACACTACGGCAACATCGTCACTTACATGCGCCTCAAAGGCATGGTTCCGCCCTCGAGCCAGGGCCGGGGCATGAATTAACCCTATACAGAGGGGCAGCACTTTGCTATTCTTCGCGCCTTCAGTCATGCAGCGCCTGCGTTTCCCGCTCCTCGCGCTCCTTCTCTGTACGGGCGCAGCCTGTGCCGATCGCTCGCCGGTTCCGGCTTCCGGCAGCTGGCCGCGCGCCGACGTGCGGCTGGTGCTCGAGCACGAGACGATCGAGTCGCGCGTGCCGAGAAACGCCACGCTGCATTCGCTGCTGACGCGACACATTCCGGCGGATCTCGCGGGCACGGTTACCAGTGCCGCCCGCGACGTGTTCAACCCCCGCGAGCTCCGCGCGGAAAACCCCTATCGCCTCGTACGCTCGATCAGCAACGGCATCCTCCGCGAATTCGAGCTGCAGATTGACGCCGATCGCTTTCTGCGCGTCGTGATGGCGCCGGGCGACGGCGGCGAAGACGTGCCCACCGCCGAAGTGGTGCCGTACCGCAAGGAAACGACGGTCGAGGCCATCACGGCAACCGTCGACGGCGACAGCAGCTCGCTGATCGCGGCGCTGCAGGCGGCCGGCGAAAATGTGCAGCTGGGCATCGCCCTGGCGAAGATTTTCGAAGGCGACATCGACTTCGCCAGTGACATTCAGCGCGGGGATCGTTTCGAAATCGTCTTCGAGAAGATTCTGCGCGAGGGGACGTACGCAGGCTATGGCGAGATTCTCGGCGCCGTCGTCGAGAACGACGGCCGGCGGCTGACGGCGATTCGCTTCGAGGAGTCGGATGGGCGGGCCGCGTACTACGACGAGAAGGGCCGCTCGCTGACGCGCACGTTCCTGCGCGCGCCGCTCGACATCGCCGCACGCATCACGTCGGGCTTCACCAAGCGCCGTCTGCATCCCGTGCACGGCACCTATCGTCCGCACCTGGCCATCGATTACGGCGCGCCGTACGGCACGAAGGTCGTCTCCGTCGCCGAAGGCACGGTGGTGTCGGCCGGGTGGGCAGGCGGGGGCGGCAAGCAGGTGCGCATTCGTCACGCCGGCGGCTACGAGTCGTACTATCTGCATCTCTCGGCGTTTGGCGCGGGCATCCGTGCGGGCGCGCGTGTGAAACAGGGGCAGATGATCGGCCGGGTCGGCGCGACAGGCACCGCCACCGGAGCGCATCTCGACTATCGCCTGAAAAAGAACGGCGCCTGGATCAATCCCCTCGCCGAAGCGCGGCGCATGCCCTCGGGCGAAGCCGTGCCGTCGTTCCGCCGCGCGGCCTTCGAAGCCGAACGCAACGACGTGCTCGGCCGGCTCGCCAAAGCCGCGGTTCAGAAGGCGAATAACTAGCAGCCAACAACCTATAATGGGCGGCTGATGTCCGCCATCCGGCCGTTCAGGGCGCTCAGGCCCTCTCCCGCAGCCGCGCCTCTCGTCGCCTCCGTCCCCTACGATGTTGTCAGCGTCGACGAAGCGCGCGCGCTGGCGGCAGGCAATCCCATCAGTTTTCTCAGAGTGACACGGTCCGAGATAGATTTCCGGCCCGGCACCGACCCGTACTCCGACGCCGTTTATCAACGCGCCAAAGCCAACCTCGATGAGATTCGCGCGGCGGCGCCGCTCGTCACCGAGGATGCGCCGTCGGTGTACTTCTACCGGCTGCGCATGGGCGATCACGAGCAGACCGGCGTCGCGGCCTGCTTCTCGGTCGACGAGTACGACCGCGATCTGATCAAGAAGCACGAGAAGACGCGGCCCGACAAGGAAGACGATCGCACCCGGCATATGGTGGAGACACGCGCGCAAACGGGCGTGGTGTTCCTGACGTATCCGGCCGCGGGCGAGATTGACAGCCTCGTTGCGGCCGCGTGCGCCGACGACCCGCTGTTCGACATCACAGCCGATGACGGTGTGCGGCATGTGGTGTGGAAAGCGTCAGGCGACGCCGCGCAGGCTGTGGTGGATGCGTTCGCGCGCGTGCCGGCGCTCTATATCGCCGACGGACATCACCGTGCCGCCAGCGCCGCGAGGGCGCGGCAGACGCTGCGCTCGGCCGAGGCGGACTGGTTCATCGCGGTGGCCTTCCCTGACAACCAGATGCAGATCCTGCCGTACAACCGCGTGGTCAAGGACCTTGCCGGATATACGCCCGAGAAGTTGCTCGAAGCACTCTCGGCGCGCGCGGCCGTGACAGGCGGCAGCGCAACGCCGGCAGGGCGCGGCCGCGTCGCGATGTACCTGAAAGGCGCGTGGCATGAGATCGATCTGCGCGCGCTGGCGCCGGCCTCGGCAGACCCGGCCGACGCGCTCGACGTGGCGCTGCTCGAACATCACGTCCTCGGCGACCTGCTCGATATCGAGGACGTGCGCACCGACAAACGAATCGACTTCGTCGGCGGCATCCGCGGCACCGCGGAGCTCGAATCGCGCGTCAACAGCGGCAAAGCCGCCGTCGCCTTTGCGATGCATCCCGTGACAATCGACGACTTGATGCGCGTCTCCGACACGGGCGGCATCATGCCGCCGAAGTCCACCTGGTTCGAGCCGAAGCTGCGCGACGGGTTGCTGGTGCACGAACTATGAAAGTCCTGATCGCTGACAAGTTCGAGCAGAGCGGCGTCGAGGGCCTCCAGGCGGCCGGATGCGAAGTGCTGCTCGAGCCCGAGTTGAAGGACGATGCGCTGGCGGCGGCGATAGGGGAGAGCGGCGCCGACGTGCTGGTCGTGCGCGGCACGAAAGTGACGGAAGGCATGCTCGACGCGGGCCGTCTCTCGCTCATCGTGCGCGCGGGCGCCGGCTACAACACCATCGACGTGCCGGCGGCGTCCAGACGCGGCATTTATGTCTCGAATTGCCCTGGCAAGAACGCCATCGCGGTCGCGGAGCTCGCGTGGGCGCTGCTGCTGGCGGTCGATCGCCGGATCCCGGAGAACGTTGCCGATCTGCGCGCGGGCACATGGAACAAGAAGGAGTACTCGAAGGCGCGCGGCATCTATGGTCAGACGCTCGGCGTGCTCGGCATCGGAAACATCGCGGCCGAGATGGTGAAGCGCGCCGCGGCCTTCGGCATGAACGTCGTCGTCTGGAGCCGCCGGTTCGACGGCAAATCGGGTCCGATTCCAGAGGCCGACGCGAAAGCCGTTGGACTGGAGCAGGCGATGCGGGCAACGTCGATTACCCTCGCGCCGACTCCCGAGGATGTCGCAGAGCAGTGTGATGTGCTCAGCATCCATCTCGCGCTTGGCAAGGAGACCCGCGGGCTGGTCAATGCCTCGGTGCTGTCGCGGCTCAAACCCGGCGCCATCGTCATCAACACGGCGCGTGGGGAAGTGATGGATCACGACGCGCTTGCGGCGGCCATAGGATCGCAGGGGCTCCGGGCCGCACTCGACGTGTTCGCGAACGAGCCGGCCGCGGCGACGGGCGCCTTCAGCGACGCCATCGTGCAGCACCCTGGCGTGTACGGCACGCACCACATCGGCGCATCGACCGATCAGGCGCAGGAAGCGATTGCGGCCGAGACCGTCCGCATCATCCGCACCTTCAAGGAAACGGGCCACGTGCCGAATGTCGTGAATCTCGCGCGGCAGACGCCGGCGACGCACCGTCTCATCGTCCGCCACCGCGATCGGCCCGGCGTGCTCGCGCATGTGTTCGATCACCTGCGCGAAGAGAACATCAACGTGCAGGAAACCGAAAACATTGTGTTCGAAGGGGCTGAGGCGGCTGTGGCCACCATCAATCTCGACGGCGCGCCTGACGCCGCTCTGCTCGATCGCATCCGCACGGGTAATGCCGATATTCTCGACCTCCAATTGATCTCGGTGTGACTATGGAACGAATCTTTAATTTCTCGGCTGGCCCAGCCGTCCTGCCGCTGCCGGTGCTCGAAGAGGTGCAGCGCGATCTGATTGCGCTGCCCGGCGTGGGCATGTCGGTGCTCGAGATCAGTCACCGGTCGAAGGCCTTCGACGAGATCATTCAGGGGGCCGAAGCCGACATCCGCACGCTGGCAGGCATCGCGGACGACTATCAGGTGTTGTTCCTGCAGGGTGGAGCAAGCCTGCAGTTCTCGATGGTGCCCATGAACCTGCTCACGCCAGGCTCGGTTGCCGACTACATCATCACCGGCGTGTGGTCGCAGAAGGCCCTGAAGGAAGCGAAGAGAGTGGGATCGACCAGCGTCGCGGCAACGACCGAGTCGGACAACTTCACGCACGTGCCGGCCGACACCGATCTGAAGCTCACGGACGCGCCCGCGTATGTGCACGTGACCTCGAACAACACCATCTATGGCACCGAGTGGCGCCGGCTGCCTGACGTCGGCGCCCGCGTGCTCGTCAACGACGCATCGTCAGACATCTTCTCGCAGCCGATCGACGTTGCGCGCCACGGCCTCATTTATGCGGGCGCGCAGAAGAATCTCGCTCCCGCCGGGCTCACGCTCGTCATCATCCGCAAGGATCTGCTCGAGCGATCCGCGGCGTCGCTGCCGACGATGCTGAGTTACAAGGTGCATGCGGAGAACGGATCGCTCTTCAACACGCCGCCGGTCTTCGCGATTTATGTGCTGCGTCTCGTCTTGACATGGCTGCTCGCCAATGGCGGACTCGAGGCGATGGCCGCGCAGAACGAACGCAAGGCCAATCTGCTGTACTCGGAGATCGATCGCACCGGTTTCTATCGGGGGCATGCCCGCAAGGACAGCCGATCATGGATGAACGTGACGTTCCGGCTTCCGAACGAAGATCTGGAGAAGCAATTCGTCAAAGAATCGACAGCGGCGGGCTTCGATGGGCTCAAGGGACACCGCTCGGTGGGGGGTCTGCGCGCGTCGATTTATAATGCGTTTCCGCAGGAAGGCGTCGACGCCCTGGTACAGTTCATGCGTGAATTCGAGCGCAAAAGCGGGTAGTTACGGCGGCCGGGCTTGGTGAGGTTAGGAGGCCCGGGCGATTCCTGCTAAAATCGTGAGGTTCAACCTTACCCGGTCGGGCCTGCAGGGCGCTCTATCTCCTGTCTGATTCTTCTACTTCCGGAGGCTTTTTCTTGCGCTCTTTTCTTTTCGCGTTGCTGGCTTCGACGATCGTCACGCAGATTGCCGTCTTTGCGACGACGATCTACCTGCATCGCTCCGCCACGCATCGCTCACTCGTGCTGCATCCTTCGGTCGCGTGGCTCTTCAGATTTTCCATCTGGATGACCACCGGCATCGTTCCCCGCGAGTGGGTCGCGGTTCACCGGAAGCACCACAAGTACACCGACAAGGAAGGCGATCCGCATAGCCCCGTGCTCGAGGGCTTCTGGAAAGTTCAGCTTGGCAACGTCTTCTATTACTTGCGTCAGCTGAAAGATCCGTCTCTCGTCCCGACGTACGCGCGCGATCTGCGTCCCGACGCGTGGGACCGCGTGCTCTTCAATCACGGCTCTTTGGGCGTCGCGACCGGCACCGTGGTGCTCTGCCTGACGCTTGGGCTCTGGTGGGGTCTGTTCGCGGCCGTTCTGCACGGCCTGATGTATGTGTTCGTGCTGTCGGCGTCGATCAACGGCTTGTGCCATTTCGCCGGCTACAAGAACTTCGCGAATACCGCGACGAATCTGAAGATTGTTGCGTGGCTCACCGGCGGTGAAGGCCTGCACAACAACCATCACGGCTTCCCGCGCAGCCCGAAGTTCAGCTTCAACCGCGGCGAAATCGATCCGGCCTGGCCGCTCATCCGCCTGATGATCGCCCTCCGCCTCGCGCGGCCGTATAAAACGATCGATCAGTCGGTCTAGACGAATTGAAAGTTGGTAAGTTGAAAATTCAAAATTGAATTTTGAATTTTTAATTTACCAACTTTGAACTTCCCCCCCGTCCCCGTCCCCGTCCGCGCCGGCGTCGACGCCGGCGGCGCTGGTCTGGGCGCGCGCCGCTCTCGACTACGACGCCCTCGCGCGGCGCCGACGCCCCGTGTTCCGCCTTCTGTTCCTTCCACACTTCAACCAGATCCGCATCCGCGCTGAAAATTTCGAGCCATGTCAGCGTTTCGTCGAACCATGGGCGATGCACGATGCTGCGCTGCTGGCGCAGCGACATGGCCTGTTCGCCGAGCCGCGGCACGAGTGTCGTGATCTGTCGAAAACGGTCGACGTCGCGCCTGGCGAGCGGCAGCATGCCGATGGAGACGCGCTCAGGCAGCGGCTCGCGGATGCGCCTGCCGGGCTTGTCAGGCTTCGGGATGGGCCGCGGGATGGGACGTCCCTGCAGCGGCGGGATCAGGCCCAGCGGCGCCACGAGCGCGCCCACCAGAATGGGATTGGTGAGCGATGACGGGATGTCCGGATGCTGCCTGCGCCACGTGTCGAGCGCCGACAGGCTGTCGTAGAACGGCTGTTCCGCGCCTGAGAGCTCCGGCGTGACCAGCTCCAGCAGTCCCGTTTCATCGAGCGCTTTGAAGGTGCGCGCCGCCGCGCCGGACCTGAGAATCTTGTAGTACTCCTCGATCATTCTCGACGGCGACGCGTCGCGGATCAGCTGGCGGTGCCGTTCGATCGCCGCAATCACGTCGGGATCGAGCTGAAATTCCAGCCGCGACGCCATTACGACCGCACGGAGCATGCGCACCGGATCCTCGACGAACCGCACGTTCGGATCGCCAATCGAGCGTATGACGCGCGCCTTCAGGTCGGACAGGCCGCCGACGTAGTCGATTACCGAGAACGTCGCAATGTCATAGAACATGCCGTTGACGGTGAAGTCGCGCCGGAAGGCATCCTCCTCGGGCGTCCCGAACGTGTTGTCGCGATGGATGAACGTGATGTTGTCGGCGATGGCGTTGGTGACTTCGGGCGCGGGCGAGTCGGGCGTTTCGGCGTCGGCGCCGGGCTCGCCGGGCACATCGTGCACCTGGCGCCGGAACGTCGCGACCTCGATTGTCTTTGGCCCGAACTTGACGTGCGCCAGCCTGAAGCGCCGGCCGATGATCCAGCAGTTGCGAAACAGCTTCTTGATTTCGTAGGGGTGGGCCGACGTGCCGATGTCGAAGTCCTTCGGCCGCCGCCCAAGCAGCAGGTCGCGGACGCTGCCGCCGACCAGATAGGCGACAAATCCGTGCTCGCGCAGCCGGGAGAGCACCTTCAGGGCGTCAGGATCGATCTCGCGGCGTGAGATGTTGTGCTCGGAGCGCGGAAGGATGGTCGGCTCCACCATGTGTCGCGTGTTGATTATAGCCAGTGCTAGGATGGCCGTTGGGATGCGGACAACTGCTGCTGTGCTTTTCGTGCTCGCGCTGGCTCACGGGACCGCCCGCGCGCAGGCGCCGGATGCCGCCGGCGCGGTCACGGCGGCCGCTCGCGCGCACTATAACGCCGGGCGCTCGGCCGAGGCGCTCGCGCTTCTTCAACCTGTGATCGTGAGACCGGGCGAGCCGGCGCGGGCCGCGCTCGTGGCCGCCCGGGCGCTGCTCGAGCGCTTCCGCGCATCGACAGATCCCGCGGACCTTGCCACGGCCCGCGAGCACCTGCGCGCGATTGACGCAAGCGCGCTTCCCGCCGGCGAGCGGCGCGAGCTGGTGGTTGGCCTTGGAGAGGCCTTGTATCTTGAAGACGCGTTTGCCGCGTCGGCCGAGCTGTTCGAGGCCGCACTTGCGCCGTCAGGCCCGGCGTCCCTCTCGGGCGACGCCCGCGAGCGCGCGCTCGACTGGTGGGCGACGGCGCTCGACAGGCACGCGCAGCTCAGACCTCAGGCCGAACGCCGGCTGGTGTACGCGCGCATTGCCGAACGGATGGAGCGCGAATCGCGCGAGTTCCCGTCTTCGACGCCCGCGGCTTACTGGCTCGCGGCCGCGGCGCGCGGGGCAGGCGAGCTCGATCGCGCCTGGGCCGCGGCGGTCGCCGCGTGGGTGCGCGCGTCGATGATGAGCGATCGCGGCGCCGCTCTGCGCGCCGACATCGATCGCCTCGTGCAGCAGGCGCTGATTCCGGAGCGCTCACGCGCGCTCGGCCTCGCGCCTCGCGACGCCGAGCTGGCCGTCGCTGGCATGCAGGCCGAGTGGGAATTAATTAAGAAGAACTGGACTCGATAGCCGATTGGCGATTCTGGTGTGATTAGGACTTCGCATCCTTCCAGTTGAGCCCCATCCCGACATCCACCGTCAGCGGCACGTCGAGCGTGGCGGCGCGCTCCATGTGCTCGCGCACCAGGCCCGTTATGTCGTCGGCGAGCTCTTCCGGCGCTTCGAACAGCAGTTCGTCGTGCACGGTCAGAATCATGCGCGCGGGTTTGGGCCGGCCGGCGTTCCAGCGGCCCAGGGCCGCGTGCACGTCGATCATCGCGCGCTTGAGAATGTCGGCGGCCATGCCCTGAATGGGAAAGTTCGTCGTTTCCCTCTCGGCGCGCGCACGGATCTGCCCGTTCTTGCTGTTCAGATCCGGCACCAGGCGCCGCCGTCCGACAGGCGTGAAAACAATGCCGGTGCGGCGCGCCTCGTCGAGCGTGCGATCGATGTACGCGCGCACGCCCGGGAAGCCGGCGAAATAGGCGTCGATGAATGACTGCGCCTCTTCCTGCGAGACGTTGATGTCCTTGGCCAGCGTGTACTTCGTCTTGCCATACAGCACGGCGTAATTCACCATCTTCGCCGTGGCGCGCAGGTTCTGCGTGTTGCTCTGATCCATCCCGCCGAGCAGCGCTGCCGCCGTCCGATCGTGGATGTCTTCACCCGCGCGAAACGCCTCGATCAGCGCCGCGTCCTGAGCCAGGTGCGCCAGCACGCGCAGCTCAATCTGCGAATAGTCGGCTGACAGCAGCACGTGGCCGTCTTCCGCGATGAAGGCGCGGCGGATCTCACGCCCCGACGCCGTGCGGATCGGAATGTTCTGCAGATTCGGATCGCTGCTGCTCAAGCGTCCCGTGGCGGCCACCGCCTGATTGAAACAGGTGTGCACACGGCCGGTCAGCGGGTGAATGAGCTCGGGCAGCGCATCGATGTAGGTGCCTTTCAGTTTCTGGATGACCCTCCACTGCAGGATCAGCCGCACGACCTCATGCTCCTCCGCGAGATCCTCGAGCACGTCGGCCGCCGTCGACGTCGCCTTCGTCTTCATCGTCCGCCGCGCCGCCGGCGGAGGCTTCAGCCCGAGCTTCTCGAACAGCACGTCGGAGAGCTGCTTCGGGGAGTTGATGTTGAACGCCATCCCGGCGAGTGTGAAGATGCGGCCGCTCAGCGCGGCCAGCTCGGCGTCGAGCGTGCGCGATTGTGCAATGAGCGCGGCGGAATCGACTTTCACTCCCGCTCGCTCGATGGCGACGAGCACCGGGATGAGCGGCATTTCGAGCTCCGCGTAGAGCCCATCGAGTGATTCGCGCGCCAGCGCCTGCCTCAGCGGCTCTGCGAGCTGCAGCGGAAGGTCCGATCGCTCGCCGGCGAAATCGACGATGGCATCCGGCGACACGTCGGTCAATTTCAGCGCGCGCACGCCGCGGCCGCAGACATCTTCTTCGCGGCGCGCCTTGTAGCCGATCTGCTCGAGGGCGAGATCCTCGACGAGATGCGACGATCGTGTCGCATCGACCAGATAGCTCGCGATCATGGTGTCGAACGACGCGGGTGACGCGGGTGAGGCAGGCAAGGCGATCGTGATGCCGTGCCGCGCGAGCACGATTGCGTCGAACTTGAGGTCGTGGCCGATTTTGCCGATGGCCGGATTCTCGAACACCGGTTTCAGCGCGTTGAGCGCCGTCTCGACCGACAGTTCCGTCGCGCCGCCGAGCGTGCCTGGCGCGAACGGCACGTACCGCGCCTGCCGCGGCTCGATCGAGAACGACAATCCGGCAATCGTGGCGCGCATCGCGGCGCCGCCGTCGGTCAGCACACGAAATCCGAACGTCCTGGATTCCGACAGTGTCTTGACCAGTGCGGCAAGCTCGGTGTCTGTGACGACCAGCGCATAGTCGCGCACGACCGATTCCGCGGTTGGCGCGTACTCCGTGACGAGCGTGCGGAATCCCAGCTTCGAGAAGAGCGCATAGGCGCGCTCCTGGGATGGCCCCCGGTATCGCAGCGCCTCGGGCTCGAACGTGACCGGCACGTCGGTCCGGATTTTGGCGAGCTCCCGGCTCTCGCGTGCAACCGCGGCGTGCGTCACAAGCGATTCACGCAGCTTCGGCTTCGTAATCCCGGGCGCGCGCTCGAGCAGCGCCTCGAGCGATCCGTACTCCGTGATGAGCGCCCGCGCGCCCTTTTCGCCGATGCCGGGCACGCCTTTGATGTTGTCGACACTGTCGCCCATCAAGGCCAGCACGTCGACGACCTGTTCGGGCCGCACGCCGAATTTCTCGACGACGCCGCTGGCATCGAACCATGCGCCCTCGTCGCGCGGGTTGAACACCTTGACGGCGCCGTCCACCAACTGGAAGAAGTCCTTGTCGCCGGTGACGATCGCAACCTCGTATCCCGCTTCCGCCGCCTGGCGTGTCAGCGTGCCGATCACATCGTCCGCCTCGAAGCGCTCCGACGTCAGAATGGGCACGCCAAGCGCCTCACAGGCCTCCATGACCCACGGAATCTGTTCGGCGAGGTCGGGTGGCATCGGCGATCGATTCGCTTTGTAGTCGGCGGCCAGATCCGATCGGAACGTTGGCCCGGCGAGATCGAACGAGGCGGCGATGAATTCAGGCTTATGGTCGGTCAGCAGCTTCTTCAGCATCGTCGTGAAGCCGTACACGGCGTTCGTCGACGTGCCGTCAGGGCCGGTCAGCCCCCGGATCGCGTGGTACGCGCGATACATCTGGTTGCTGCCGTCGATCAGAAAGAGCCGCATCCAGTTAAGATATCCCGATGCACGCCCTTCGTCGCCGCCTGCTTGCGGCCGCCGCGCTGATTCTGACCCTATCGGCGTGCGGCGGCATGGCAAGGCGCCAATATGAGTACGAAGAGCAGCTCTATCTCTACGCCGACGGATCGGCCGCGGTCGTCGTGAATTCCTCGATTGCCGCCCTGATCGCTCTCCACCATCTGCCGCTCGATCCCAACCCGCGGGCGCGCATCGACCGCGGCGCGATTCGCACGCTGGTGTCTGAGCCCGGCCTCGAGATTTCGCGCGTGAGCCGGCCCTGGCGGCGTCACGGGCGTCAGTTCATTCAGATCAGGGCCGAAACCGACGATGTGCGGAAGCTGTCGGCGACGAAGTTGTTCGGATGGTCGAAGTACGCTGTCGAGGAAAACGAGGAGACTCGCGAGTACAGGCAACAGGTCGCCGGTGTGCCAGGTGCCGCGCCCGCAGGCGTGACATGGGATGGCTCGGAGCTCGTCGCGTTCAAGCTGCATCTGCCGAGCCGCATCCTTTTTCAGAACCTGAGGCGGCTCGAGGACGGCGCGCCTGGCAAGACCGAACGCGGCAACATTCTTACCTGGGAACAGCGGCTGACAGATCGAATTCAGGCAAAACCGATCGACATTCAGGTGACGATGGAAAGCGGATCGATTCTGTATCGAACGCTGTGGGTCTTCGGACTGTCGTTCGCGGCGGCGATCGGCCTGCTCGCGTTTGTCGTGTGGCGGATCGTGCGGCGGGGCAGACAGAGGAACGCGGCCTAACGTGCGCTGACCTCGAGCTGGTCGCCGACCTTTCCTTTCACGTCACCCTCAGCGATCGACAGCGCCATCAGCCGCTGCACCGACGTGGCGACCTGCCCGGCGAGCGTCACGCGGCCGCGCTCGACGAGCACGCGAATCGGCGGATGACTCATCGCCGCATACTGCCGGAACGACGGGTGGCCGTAGATTGCCCGCGCCACGCGATGCCGCAGCGCATCGTCGCTCACCGATGCCGGCAGCACGCTGATGCGGTTGACGATCTGGCGCACGCCCGGCACTGTCGCGACTTCCGTTTCGAGCTGATCCCGTTTGGCACTCGACGTCACCTTTCCCGTGAGCGTCACGACGCCATCGGCGGCCGACGCCGTGACGTAATCGAAGACGGTGATCGCCTGCGTCGCGTTCAGCAGAGTGCGCACCCCGCCGAGCGCGTCCTGCGCAGACGCGGATCCGGCGATGAGGCTCAAACCGAGCACGGCGGGCGTCACGAACGCGACGGAGCGGCGCGGGGCGCGGGGCCCCCGCGAGCGACGGAGCCAGGCGGGGTGCAGGGGTCCCCGCCGCAATAAGGAATTACGCACACTGGCTGAACATCAAACAGAGTGCCAGCGCGGAGTCTCGAAAGTGGCCGAAAACAGGCCTGTTTTTGAGCAGATCGCCGATTGGCGATCCACTCCCTGACGCTGAAAGGGGACAGCTAAAGCGCGGCGATGGTGACGAGGCCCAGCAGAATCAGCGCGAGCTGCCGGAAGCTGCCGGCGTCGAAGCGGCCTTGGTGAAGCGACGGGATGAGGTCCGCCATCGCAACGTAGAGAAACGCACCTGAGGCGAACGCCAGCACCTGCGGCACGACCGCAGGGGCGGCGGCGCCGAAGCCGAGCATCATCAATGCACCGAGCACGCCGCCGCCTGCGGACGCCAGGTTCAGGCCCATCGCCGCGCGCCGCGAGTATCCCGCTGACAGCAGAATCGCCGCGTCGCCCACCTCCTGCGGGATCTCGTGCGCCGCGACCGCGAGCGCCGTCGTGACGCCGAGTCCCGGCGACACCAGCGTGGCGGCCGCGATCACGGCGCCGTCGACGAATGTGTGCACGGCATCGCCCACGACCACGAGCGACGCGGCGCGCGTGTGGACGGCGCAATCATCCTCATCGTGGCAGTGGCGCCAGAGCACCACTTTCTCGAGCACGAAGAAGGTCAGGATGCCCGCGACCAGGGTATACATCGCGGGCTGCGTGGCGAGCGTCTCGAGCGCTTCGGGCAGCAGGTTGAACAGCGACGCGCCAAGCAGCGTGCCCACCGCATAGCTCACGAGCCACGGCACCAGGCGGGTGCGCAGATCGTGTCTGACGAGCAGCACCAGCGAGGCGGTGAGCAGTCCGCCGATGCTGCCGAGAATGCTCAGGCCGACGGCAATCGACGACGTCGTGAGGTCGGGAGAAGAGACTGACAAGCCACCGACATGTTAACTCGCGACATAGCCCTTGCGCGCGCGCACGTGATGGTTGCCGCGCTTGAGGCGCACCTCAATCGAATGCCAGCGTCCGTCCTTCGTGGCGCTCGACGCATAGCCCAGGAAGTACTGCTTGCTCAGTTCGTCGGCGATTCCCGCGGTGGCCGAATCGAGATCCGCGGCCGATCGGATGATCTCGGTGCGGCCGCCGCTGTCGTCGGTGATGCTGCGCAGCGCGTCTTCGTCGACGCTGTCGCTGCTCGAGCGCGACGCGCGCTGCGGCGCCGACTGCGGCGGTGGCTGCATCACCGGCGGCTTGCGGCCCGGGAACGGCAGCGGAATCGGAATGTTGATCGGAGGCTTCCAGGTCGGCTGGCGCTGCCGCGGCGCCGACGAGCCTCCGCTGGCGCTGTCGATGCCGATCGCGTAGACGAGCACCTCGGTCTGACGGATCAGCTGCTGCACCGAGGCCACATCGATCTGACTGCTCGTGTCGTTGCCGTCAGAAATGATCACGACGGCTTTCTTGCGCTGCGCGCCGCTCTGCGCCAGCGGCACCGACTCCGCGGCGGCGTCGTACAACGCCGTGCCGCCTCGCGCCTGCAGGCGTCCGACCGCGCGGCTCACCGCGCGGCGATCCGTCGTCCAGTCCTGCACCAGCGTGGCCTGGCTTTCGAACTGATACAGGAACACCTCGTCGTTCTGATCGAGCAGCCCGAACAGAAAGCGTTCGACGGCCGATCTGGCCGAGGCGATCTTCTCACCGGCCATGCTGCCGCTGGTGTCGAGGACGAGGCCCAGGCTGACCGGCACGCGCTCATTGTCGAAGTGCGTCACCGTCACAGGCTTGCCGTCCTCATAGACGATGAAATCCTCTTTGCGCAGGTTCGGCACGAACCGCCCATCCGAGTCGGTGACCGTCACGCTCACGTTCACCAGCTGCGCGCTCGTGCGGAACGAGAAGCCTGGTTCCTGCGGCCGCTGTTGTGCCGAGAGCGCGGCGGCAGCCGTGAGAGCGGCAACAGCGGTGATGAGGGTTTTGGTGGCCTTCATGTTGATTCGTCTTTCGTAGTTACCGGCGATCGATGTGAGCGATGGAAGCGCCTTCAGCGTCGCGAAAACCTATGCGATAGCGCGCTACGCTGCCGGCGCCACTGACGCGCACGACGAACGGAGACTCTTCTCCCGGTCCGAGCAGCGTGAAATCGAGCGGCGCGCGTGCGGTGGCGACGATGGCGCCTTCCGTGTCGACGAGCGAGGCGGCCGCGAACAGCTTCTGTCGCGCGATGGATTCCGCGGGGTTGCGCACGATGCCGCTGATCACGAGCGTGCCATCAGCGCCTTGCTCATGACGCAGTGCGAGCAGCGCGAGCGGTGCGGCAATCGCGGCCGGCGGCGCACCGATCGTGGCGGTCGTTTCGTCGGCCGGCAGGCCGGCTGACGAGAACGCCCATCCGAACGAAAGCGCGATGAGTCCTGCCATCGCGAGCGCGGCAGCGCCGATGTAGACCATGGCGTTGCGCTGGCGCGGCACCGAGGGCGCGAACAATTCGGGCGCTCGAGACGAGATGCTGACGTCGTAGGACGGCGCGGTGTCGCGAAAGATCTCGACGTCGGCTGCATTCAACGGACGGGTATGACGCGAGATGTCGCCGGCAGCAGCGGTCTGACGCGGCTTTGGCTGCAGCCGTACCGGCGGCGGCTCGAAGGCTGACGGCGCGGCCGACAACGTGACGAGCGCGGCGACGCGCGCGTCGGATCGCTGGCGATCCTGCCGCTGCAGGCGAAGCAGAACGATCGTGAGCCCGATCGCCAGCACCGACGTCAGCGTTGCAACAAGAGCAGAAATATCCATGGTGCTTACCCGCTATCTGAGTTTGAATTCCACGGCGACTTCGACGACGACGTCGACGGGCGCGCCCATGCGCCGGGCCGGTGCAAAGCGCCACTGCCGCACGGCATCGATGGCCTTGTGATCCAGGCCGGCGCCGAGGCGCCGCAGCACCCTGACCTCGCCGACGGTGCCGTCGCGGCGCACGATGATTTCCAGCACGACGTCGCCTTCCACGCCCTGGCGCCGTGCCTCGTCGGTGTACGACGGCCTGATTTCGCGCAGCAGCGACGGCGGTTCGATTCCCGAGCCGGGCCGATACGGGCCGCCGCCGGTGCCGCCTCCGGATCCCGGTCCGATCCCCGCGCCGTCTCCTTCGCCCATCCCGGTGCCCGATCCCGTGCCCGCGCCGCCGCCCGAGCCCGCGCCGCTGCTGGCGGCGCCGTTCGATGTCGAGTCGAGTGTGCCTGCCTTGTCTTCGGGATCGGCCGGAGCGCTCACGACTGGCGCTACGACGGCCGGTGCGGCCGGCGCCGGCTTGGGCATCTCGATTGGCGTCGTCTCGCGGACAACCGGACGCACTGGAGGCTGCGGTGGAGGCGTCTCGACGCGCGCGCGCGTGGTGACGGGCGGTGGCTTTCGCACTGGAACCGGCCGGCTTACCCGCGCGGGCTTCGGCCGCTTCATCTGGATCCTGGGCGGCGTAACCTTCTGACGCATCCCGCCGCCGCCTCCGCCGCCTCCCGGGCCTGCCTTCACGAGGAACACGAGCCGCGCGGGCTCGAGCGGACGGGTCAGGTTGGCTTCGGTGTCCTGGCTGAGAAGTCCGAGCGAGCTGGCGGCCACGAGCAGCAGCACTGCCGCGGCGTGCAGCGAGCTCGAAAGGGCCAGTGGCAGTCCTGTGCGCCGCCGGGCGGGCGCGGGCGGCGAGAGCAGCTCGCGCGGGCCCCCTGGGTGGCGCAGCCCTTGGGGGTTCGCGTGCGACAGCTCCCGCACCGCGGCCACTGCGTCACGCTCAGGGACGAAAGTGCCATCGACGGTCTGGATCACGCCCCCGGCGATCCGCTCCCGGACCAGACGAACCGCCACGCCCGCCGCTTTCGCGATCTCCGCGGCACTGTAGACATCGGCGAGCGCCTGTCGTTGTCCGGAAATGAACATTGGAAAATCTGCCCGGCTATGCGCAAACGGCTTGCCGGAAGGGCAGAACCGCACTTATGTTTTTCGGCGCAAATCCCGCGGATCTTTGCAGGCGGGCCTGGATGGGCTGTGCGAAATAGGGGACGGGTCTTAATTATTCTGTGCTCTCTCGATGAATAATTAAGACCCGTCCCCTGTTTATGAAAACTGCCATCGTCACAGGCGCTTCGAGCGGGATCGGCCGCGCCGCGGCCACCCGGCTGGTCGCGGACGGCTGGCGCGTGCTGGGGGTTGGCCGCGACCGTGGCGCGCTCGCGGACCTGCAATCCGGGATCGGGGCCGCCTTCGTGCCGTTCGCGGCCGACGTGACGTCTGACGCGGCGCCTGCTGCGATCGTGCGCCAGGCCGTGGATGGCGGCCATGAACTGGCGGGACTCGTTCAGGCCGCCGGCATCATTGCGAGCGGCGGCGTCGATGTGACGTCGGATGAGGGATGGGATGCGATGTTCGCGGTCAACGTGCGCGCGCCTTTCAGGCTTCTGCGCGAGGCAGTGCCGCATCTGGCCGAAGCGCGCGGCGCGGTCGTGAACGTCTCGAGCGTCACGGGCTTGCGCGCCTTTCCCGGGCTCGTGTCGTACTGCGCGAGCAAAGCGGCGCTCGATCATCTGACGCGCGCCGCCGCCCTGGATCTTGCGCCGAAGGGCGTGCGCGTCAACGCCGTCAACCCCGGTGTCGTGATCACGAACCTGCATCGCCGCGGCGGGATGGACGAAACGCGCTACGCCGCGTTTCTCGAGCATGCGAAAGACACGCATCCGCTCAGACGCCCTGGCACCGCGGATGAAGTCGCAGAGCTGATTGCGTTTCTGTTGTCGGAAAAATCTGGCTGGATCACCGGTGAGACGATTGCGATCGACGGGGGCCGGCACCTTACGTGCCTTCGGTGAAATTGAAAATTGGTAAGTTGAAAAATTCAAAAGTGAATTTTGAATCTCTAATTTACCAACGTTCAATTTCCGTCGGCGGCCTTGATTCCCTCCACGTACGTTCGCCCTTCCGCGGCCGCGAGCGTTCGGACTCCGCGGAAACCTGCGGCGCTCAATATCCGCTCTCGCGCGGCAGAGTCGGGCAGGTCGCGCGAATCGCTCGCGAGCTTGAAGAGTCCCGCGCGCGGCTGGCGTTCGATCCACAACAACCGTCCGCCCGGCCTCACGACGCGGAATAATTCCGCAATCGCACCGCGCCGGTTGCGTTCCTGAAGCGCGACAAGCGTGTCTTCGGCAACCGCGACATCGAAACTATTCGAATCGAACGGCAACATGTCGAGCGGCGCGTGAGCGGCTTCCGCAAGCGCGCCGCCTTCCTCGATGCGGCGCACGCGCGCTTCCGCGGCCGCGCCGTTGGCGGCCAACGAGACCACGCGGCCGCTCAAGCCCGCACGCGTAGCGAGCTCGGTGACGAGCGTGACATCGTCCGTTCCCGCGAACAACACGCGGTCGCCAAGTTTGACGCCGGCCATCGCCGCCGAGAGCGCTTCCGGAGGCTGTCCGCGGCGAAAAATGCCCACACCGGAATGATATAGTCGGGTTCGTGAAGAAGGGAATTGACATCGCCCCTGCAGAGGGAAAACTGGGCATTTTGCTCGTCGGGCTCGGGGCGGTCAGCACCACCGTTATCGCCGGCGTCCTCGCGGTGCGCCGTGGCCTCGCGAAGCCGATTGGATCGCTTACAGAGATGGGCACGGTACGGCTTGGCAAGCGCACCGAGGGCAAATCGCCGTCCATCCGCGAGTTCGTTCCGCTCACGCCGCTCAACGACATCGTCTTCGGCGGCTGGGACATCTTCGAAGACAACTGCTACGAATCGGCGAAGCACGCCGGCGTGCTCGACGAGAAGCTGCTCGATCAGGTGAAAGACGAGCTGTCGTCGATCAAGCCGATGCCCGCCGTCTTCGATCGCTTCTACGTCAAGCGGCTCGATGGCCCGAACGTCAAGAAGGGCAGGAACAAGAAGGATCTGGCCGACCAGCTGATCGCCGACATCCGCAGGTTCAAGGCCGACAACAACTGCGCGCGGCTCGTGCTGATCTGGGCCGGCTCCACCGAGATCTTTCTCACCGAATCGGAGTGCCACAAGTCGCTTGCCGCGTTCGAGAAGGGACTCGAACAGGACGATGCGGCGATTTCGCCGAGCCAGATCTATGCGTACGCGGCGATCAGGGAAGGTCTGCCGTACGGCAACGCCGCCCCGAACCTGAGCGCGGAAGTGCCTGCGCTGCGCGAGCTCGCTGCCAAAACCGGCTCGCCCATCTGCGGCAACGATATGAAGACGGGTCAGACGCTGATCAAGACGATCATCGCGCCGGGCCTCAAGGCGCGGCTGATCGGTGTCGCCGGCTGGTACTCGACCAACATCCTCGGCAATCGCGACGGCGAAGTGCTCGACGACCCCGAGTCGTTCAAGTCGAAGGAAGAAAGCAAGAAGGGCGCGCTCGACTACATCTTCCAGCCGCATCTGTATCCGGATCTCTACAAGGATATCTCTCACGTCGTCCGCATCAATTACTATCCGCCGCGCGGGGACAACAAAGAGGGCTGGGACAACATCGACATCTTCGGGTGGCTCAACTATCCGATGCAGCTGAAGATCAATTTTCTCTGCCGCGACAGCATTCTCGCGGCGCCTATCGTGCTCGATGTCGCGCTGTTTCTCGATCTCGCGAAGCGCGCGGGCTTCAGCGGCATTCAGGAATGGCTCTCGTTCTATTTCAAGAGCCCGATGCATTCGCCAGAGCTCTACCCGGAACACGATCTCTTCATTCAGCTCATGAAACTCAAGAACACGCTCCGTCACATGCGCGGCGAGGAGCTGATCACGCACCTCGGGCGCGAGTACTACGACTGATATGGGCAGCAGGGTTCAACCGGCGCTGCTCGGCGGGTTGTTCATCGGCGTCCTCTCGACGCTGCCGATCATCAGCATGGCCAATGCCTGCTGCTGTTTATGGGTGATTAGCGGCGGCGCGCTCGCTGCCTGGCTGCTGCAGCAGAATCAGGCTGAACCCATCACCGGCGCCGACGGCGCCCTCATCGGTCTGATGGCCGGCATCGTCGGCGCGTTCGTGGGCGCGGTGCTGATGATTCCGGTTGAGATCTGGTTCGGGCCGATTCAGCGGCAGTGGATCGAGCGGTTGATGCAGGGACAGGCCGATGTGCCGCCGCAGTTCATGGAGATGCTGAACCGTCCCATGAGCGCGGCGACGGTGCTGGCGGATCTGATCTTCCGCCTGGTCGCCTATGTGGTTTTCGGGATGCTCGGCGGCGTGCTGGGCGTGGCGATATTCAGGAAGAAGACGGCGCCGGTAGAGTAAGTCGAGTAAGTCGAGTAAGTCGAGTAAGGGGAGTAGGCAGGCAAGGGTTTAGGTACCGGGCAACCAGAGCTCGACTACACGGGTGCCGCCGCGGGGAAGGCCGATCGTTTCACCGGCCGCAACGGCGCCCGTCGGTCCGATGACCTGCACCGCGTGAAGGCCCGCCGGCACGTCATCGAACCGGAACGGCGGGCTGCTGTCGCGCACCACGGTCTGCACGCCTCCGTTCGAGTAATACAAATCCACCACATAACCGGCCGGATCGTTCAACGTCCTTTTCTCCAATATGGCCTTCACGTTGACGTGTACGCGGCCGGTAATGACCGGCGCCGCCGGCGGATACACGATGTCGTCGGCGTTCCCGGCGATACCGTCCGGACCGGTGCTGCGCACCTGACCTGTCGATGCGCCGGTGTAAGGCCGGCCGAAGGCGTCGGTCAGATAGTCGGTCGCCGATGCTCCGGTGTTGATGTACGGACCTTTCCATCCCATGCCGACGCCGCGCACCGTCGACACCGTGTAGGCGGGCAGGCCCGACGGCTGCGCGAGTTCCCCGAACGACGCCGGCAGACGGCCGATGTCGCCGACGAAGCCAAAGCTGCCCTGCTCCGCCTCGCGTCCGACCATCGCTTCATAAAGTACCTGTGCTTCCTCCCCGGTGGCGTTGATGCGTCCCTCGAGGATGCGGTTGAGGATCATCGGCGTCGCGACCGCGGCGAGAATCGCAATGATCGCCAGCGCGATCGACATCTCGAGTAGCGTGAAGCCGCGCGCAGCGCGAGCGCGTCGCGCGATCACTGCAGACCTCGCAGCAACTGGAACAGCGGCAGATAGAAGGCAAGCGCCATAATCACAAATACTCCCGCGAGAACGACCAGCATGATGGGACCAAACAGCGCCACCGCACGCTTCACGGTGGTATCCACTTCGCGGTCGAAGTACCGCCTGACGTCGGCGAGTGATTTTCCCATACGGCCGGTGCGTTCGCCGAGCGCAATCATCTGGATGACAATCGGCGGAAACTCGCCGACTATCTGCAGCGCCCGCGACAGCGACTCGCCGTCCATGACGCGATCCACCGCCACCTGAAACCGCTGCGCGATGTACGGATTGCCGATCAGCCGCTCCACCACCGCCAGCGACGGCGCCACTTCGAGCCCCGAGTCGTGCAGCGACGCAAAGTAATGGGCGAATCGCGACAGCGCGACCTTTCTGAACAGCTCGCCGATGACCGGAATCCTCAGAACGTAGCGCGACACGGCGATCGCTCCTTTGGGCGTCTGCCGGTACATGTTGAGCCCCACGAACGCCACGAGCAAGGCCGGCACCATGATTGGGCCGAACGTGCGAATGGCGTTCGACAGGCCCATCACCATGCGGCTCGGAAGCGGCAGCTGCATCTCGGAATGCAGCTGCGCGTACGTCTGCAGGAAGCGAGGAATCGTAAAGCCCACAAGGACCGCGCCGAGCATGAACAGCATCGTGACCACGATGACCGGGTACACGGCGGCCTCGCGAACGCGGCCCGTCAGTTCGTCCTGCCATTCGAGGTTCTTGACGAGATCGTCCAGAGCCTGCTCCATGTTGCCCGTCGCCTCGCCCGCCCGGACGATGTTCAGGTACAGCTCGTTGAAGACTTTCGGGTGGCGCGCCATGGCATCCGAAAGCGACTGGCCGCTCTCGACGTCGCGGCGGATCGCGCCGATCACACGTTTCAGCGCCATCTTCTTCGCCTGGCTCTCGACCTCTTTGAGGCCCTCCACCAGACCCACGCCTGTGGCGACCATCGTGGACAGCTGGTTGGTGAAGAAGATCAGGTCGCGGCGGTTGACACGCTCGAGGATGCGGATCTCGCTGAGCCTGCTCGTCGCGGCGATGCCGGCCGGCGTCGCCGCCACGAGGTGCTTGCCCTCCTCGCGCAGCGCGCCTGCGAGCGCCGCCTCGCTGTCGGCGACGGTCCGGCCCCTGTTTTCACGGCCATAGTCGTCGACGGCGGTGTAAATGAACTCGGGCATGGCTTACTCGTACGAGACCCGCAAGGCCTCTTCCAGCGTCGTCTCGCCCGCGGCCGCGCGTTCGACGGCGTGATCGCGGATCGTGCGCAGCCCGTGCGCGACCGCCGCTTCCTTGATTCGCCGCGAGTCGGCGCGATCGCGAATCAGGCTGTTGATCGCATCGTCGACGAGCAGAATCTCGAAAACGCCGGTGCGGGCCGCGATAGCCCGTCTCGTTGCAGTGCGGGCATCCGCGTCCGCGATAAAACACGGGCACGGGCGCGGTGATGCCCAGCTTCCTGAGCATCTCGTCCGAATACGTCACCGGTTCGATGCATTCCGGACAGATGGCCCGAACCAGGCGCTGGGCGACGACGCCTGAAATGGCTGACGCCAGCAGGTACGGCTCGAGGCCCATGTCCATCAGACGTGGAATCGCGCCCGGCGAATCGGATGTGTGCAGCGTGCTGAAGACGAGGATGCCGGACAGCGACGCGCGCAGCGCGAGCTGCGCCGTCTCGGGATCGCGGATCTCGCCAATCATGATCACGTCGGGATCCTGCCGCAGCAGCGATCGGATGGCCGTCGCGAACGTCAGGCCTGCCTTCGGGCGAATCTGCGTCTGCCGTACCGATGGCAGCTGGTACTCGACCGGGTCTTCGACGGTCAGAATGTTTCGCTGCCGCTGGGCAAGCTCCGACAGCGCCGAGTACAGCGTCGTCGTCTTTCCGGCGCCGGTGGGACCCGTGACGAGCACGATGCCGCGCGTACGCGTCAGCAGATCGCGAAACCGCAGCAGCCCGTCGGCCCCGAAACCAAGCTCCTCGATGCCGCGAATCAGCTTGTCCTTCTCCATGATGCGCAGCGCCACTTTTTCGCCGTGCGTCGTGGGGAAGGTCGACACGCGGACGTCGACCTGACGATCGTCGATCACCTGCGAGATCCGTCCCTCCTGCGGCAGTCGCTGCTCGGTGATGTCGAGGCCGCCCATGACCTTGAGGCGGCTGATGAGGGAGGCGTGCAGCGGCTTCGGAAGCGTCTCGCCGGCAAGCAGCACGCCGTCGATGCGATGGCGCAGGCGCACGAGACGCTCTTCGGGCTCGATGTGCAGATCGGTGGCCCCGCGCGCGATGGCGTCGTGCAGCAGGCGCTCGATGATGCGCACCACCGGCGCGTCGCCCTGATAGCTGTCGGATCCCTGGCCCAGCGTCGTGACGCCCGAGCGTGCAAGCCCCGGTACTTCGCGCCGGCTCTGATACGACCGCTCGATGAGATTGAGCACAGACTGTCGCGGCGCGCACGACGGCTCGACATGGCGTCCCGTCGCGCGCTGCAGCGCGTCGATCGCGAGCACGTCGAATGGATTCGCCTGCGCGACGTGCAGCGTGTCGGCGTCGACCTTGATGGCGGCAACGAGATGTCGCCGGGCGAGCGATTCCGGAACCAGAGCCACGGCCGCGGCGTCGGGCTGCAGATCGCGCGCCTCGTAGAACGGCACGCCGGCCTGCTTGGCGAGCGCCCGCGACACCGCTTCTTCAGTAACGAGATGCAGCTTGACCAGAATCTCGCCGAGCAGTCCGCCGGCGGCGCGCTGCGATTCCAGCGCCTGTTCGAGCTGTTCCGGCGTCAGGTCGCCGCTCTCGATCAGCCGCTCTCCGATCACGAAGCGCCCTCGATGCCGCCCTTGATGCGCGCCACCTCGATGCGGTGCTTTTTCACGAGGTGCCAGACGCTGCGCTCGCTCACGCCGAGCAGCCGCGCGGCGGCCGCCTGAATGCCTTCGGCGCGCGTCAGCGCATCGATCACGAACGCGCGCTCGAGCTGTGCCACTTTTTCGTCGAGCGGCAGCCCCTCGAGCCCTTCCCAGCGTCTTGACGTCGCGGCACCGGACGCGTCGACCGGGCGAATCGGCGGCGGCAGACTGGCAAGCGCCAGCGTTTCGCCGTCGTTGACGACGACGGCGCGCTCGATGGCGTTTTTGAGCTCGCGCACGTTGCCGGGCCAGTGGTATTCGAGCAGCGCCGCCATCGCGTCGGGCGCCAGCCGCCGGATGCTGCGGCCGATGCGAACATTCGCGTCGGCGAGAAAATGATCGGCCAGCTCGGGAATCTCGCTGCGCCGGTCGCGCAGCGGCGGGACTCGGATCGTCACGACGTTGAGCCGGTAGTACAGATCGTCGCGAAACTCGCCGCCGGCCGCCGCGCGTTCCAGGTCTTTGTTGGTGGACGCCAGAATGCGGACGTCGACGCGCAGCGTCTGCGTTCCGCCGACGCGCTGGACCTCGCGCTCCTGCAGCACCCTCAGAATCTTGGCCTGCGTGGCCAGCGTCATGTCGCCGATTTCGTCGAGCAGCAGCGTGCCTCCGTCGGCCGCCTCGAACTGGCCCGTCTTTCGCCCCACGGCGCCGGTGAAGGCGCCGCGCTCGTGGCCGAACAGCTCCGATTCGAGCAGCGCTTCAGGAATCGCGGCGCAATTCAACTTGACGAACGGCTTCTCGCGCCGCGCCGACGCCAGGTGCACGGCTTCGGCGACGAGCTCCTTGCCGGTGCCGCTCTCGCCCATGATCAGCACGGTCGACTCGGTCGGGCCCGCGCGATCGATGAGATGGAACACTTCCTCCATCGCCTCACTCGATCCGATGAGGCGGCCGCGGCGATGTGCGCCCGACAGCCGCTCGCGCAGCTGCTCGATCTCGTCCATGAGGCGGCGCTTCTCGAGCGCGCGGCGCACGACGATCTCGAGCTCGTCGAGGCGGAAAGGCTTCGTGAAATAGTCGTAGGCGCCGGCGCGCATGGCCTCGATGGCGGTATCGCGCGTACCGTGCGCCGTCATCATGATGATCGGCAGCCGCTGGTCGATCTGCAGAATCTCGCCGACGAGCCACAGGCCGCTCGTGTCGGGCAGGCGGATGTCGAGGAGGACGAGATCGAAGGACGACGCGTTAAGGCACTGGAGTGCCTTCTCGCCGGTGCCGGCAATGGTCACCGCGTACGGCTCGCGCTCGAGCGCCTCCTTCAGGAAAAACTGCATCTGCTCGTCGTCGTCGACGACCAGTACCTTGAACATCAAGTCCTCGTCATGATGCCGACGAAATTAAACCCGGCTGAATTTTCCCTGTCGTCGCTGGAGCGGGAAAATTCAAGCCGGGTTGAATTTCGCCGGCCGAGCGCGGCAGCTCGATCGTGAACGTCGTCCCTGCCGACGGATCGCTCTCGACGTCGATCCGGCCGCCGGCTGACATGACGACCTGCCGCGCGATCGGAAGCCCAAGGCCGGTGCCACTGGGACGCGTCGTGAAGAACGGCACGAACAGCTGCGCGCGCACGTCGGGCGGGATATAGGACCCCGTATTGTGAACGCGAACCGACGCCACGGTGTCGGTCGCGTCGATGTGGGCGACCACCGATCCGCCGTCCGGCGTCGCCTGCACGGCGTTGGCGACGACATTCATGAACGCCTGCGCGAGCCGGTCGCGATGGGCCGACACCTGCAGGCCTTCGAGCGCCTGGGGCACGTCGACGGTCACTGACCGTGCCGGGGAGCTGTGCGCGGCCAGTGTGGAGATCTGCCGGACGAGCTCGGGCAGATTCACGTCATGCGTCACGGCCGGCGCCGGCGACGAGAACAGCAGGAGGTCTTCGATCAGCCGGTTCAAACGATCAATCGCCTCGATCATCGTCAGGATATAGCGCCGGCGCGTATCGTCTGCCTCGAAGTCGCGGCCGAGCAGCTCCGCCAAGCCGCGAATCGATGCCAGCGGATTGCGCAGCTCGTGCGCGACGCCGGCCGTTACGGTGCCGAGGGCGACAAGATGATCGGCCTGCCGCAACCGCTCGCGCAGCCGTCGAATCTCGACCATGTCTTTCGATGTGAGCAGCACGCCGACGACATCGCCGCCCGGCTCGCCGGCTTCAGATTCTTCGCGGCGCAGATACGAGGATGCAATGCCGACTTTGACGGTGCGGCCGTCCTGCACGATCAGCTCGACTTCCTCGAGGGCGACCGGCCGCCGGCTCCTGAACGCCTCCTCAATCGCGGCGAGCGCGGCGCGACTACCGGGCGCTGGATTCAGCACCTCGCCCAATGGCTTGCCGACCAGATCGTGTTCGCGCGTGCCGAGGATGCCTTCGGCTGCCGGACTCGCACCGATCACGGTGCCTTCGGCGTTGGTCGTGAGCACAGCGCCGGTCAGACCGTGGAACAGATAACGGTTGACAGCATCGACGGCCGCGTTGAACGCACCACCAAGCGAATCGAGCTCAGACACCGAGCGGATTTCGAGACCGCCGCGCAGGTCTCCCGCGGCAATGGCGTCGAGCCGCTGCGCCATGCGATGCACCGGGCGCGCGATGCCGATGGCGATGCTCAGCCCGATCACCGCGGCAACGAGCGAAATGGCCGCAATCTGCGGGCCCAGCTCGCCCGCGAGCTCGCGCGGCTCGATGCCGATGGCCTGATTGATGACGTAGAAGCGCTCGGCCATGCCAAGCGCGAAAAAGCCGGTCGACCCCACCAGCAGTCCCATGGTGAGCGGAAGCAGCACCATCAGCTTCGCGCGTGTGGTTCGCGCGACACGCGCCGAATCGCCTGTGGGATGTGGCGGGGTCACTCGGAGCCTCCGTCGCGGCCCGGACGCAGCGGCAGACGCAGACGCTCGCCCGATGTGAGCTGCACAACGACGGCGTCACGCGCGATGGAGACGACGACGCCGCCTCTGACACGGTCGCCGGCGCTTACGATGCGGCCGTCGATGATGGCCGACTTGCCCCCGCTCTCCGAGTACATGATGACGTTCACAACGGGCAGGGCCGGCGCAAGGTCGGGCTGTGGCGGCAGGCCGGCCGCAGGCGGCACCGCGACGAGTGGAGTCTGCGCAAAGGGATTGCGCGGCCATAGGGGCTCACGCGTGAGATCCAGTGCGGGCGGCGGCGCAATCGACATCGGATCGATCGGCGGCCCGACGGCGCCGCCAGATCCGGATGCCGTGGGTGCTTCAGGAATCAGAGGCTGCTGGGCGTCGCGGTCCAGGGCGCTGCGATCCGAAGGCGTCGGCTGCGTGAAGACCCAGACGTTCCAGACGATGCTCGCGGCCAGCACGGCAAGCGACGCGATCAGGTGCTTGCGTCCCAGCTTCATGACGGGCCTCGCGCGTTCGTTGCCAGGAGGGGGTCTTGTCCGATCCTGCGATACACGAACAGCACCATTTTGGTCTTCAGGCGCGCGCCGCCGTCGGCGGCCGGCTCGACCGTCAGCGAGTGCACTTCGACGATGGTCGGCAGCTCGCGCATGTCCCAGAGAAATCTTCCAAGGCGCTCGTACGTGGATTCGAACGACACGGTGACGGGCGTGTAGGCGAGCGGCATGCCGAAGAGCGCGACGCGCGGATCCGGTTCGCCCGCATGTGTCGCGCGCGGCTGTCCGGGCCCGTCGCCGCCTGCCACCGCCTGTTCACCGGTTTCGATCAGTAGATACCGCACGTCGGCCTCGTTCGAGCCGGCGAGCGCGAGCCGCGAGAGCCGCTCGACCACGTCGGGCATGGGGTCGACCTGCGGAAGCCTGCGAATCACGTCGGCCGCGGGGCCATCGCCGGCGGCCACGCCGGGACCCTCGACGAGCCGCGCGAGCTGATCGACGCGCGGCTGAAGACCGCGGACCTCTGCTGCCGCGCGATCGGCCGCGGACTGACGCGGCTGGACGAACAGGAACCAGGCGACCGCAACGATCGCAAGTGCAATCGCGAGCGGCGCGAATCGACGTACAGAAGGCGCGTTCATCGCGGAAGTGGAAACTCCACCGTGAACTCGACCCCACTCTTGCCTTCAGGAATCGTCGCGCGCGCCTGTTGTTCGGATCCCTGCTCGCCCGCGCGTGCGCCTGTCAGGACGCGCAGCCGTGGCGTGGCGCTGACCTCGCCGAAGTACGGAGAGGCCGCGACCGTGCGGAGGAACAGACTCACGAGGCGCTGCCCGGTTGCGGGATCGTCGGCGATAGCCACGCCGGCAATCGTCGCGCGCCACTCGGCGCCCTCGGAGCGAATCGCGACCGTCGTGAGCCTCAGCCCCTCTGGCGCGCCAGCCGCGAGATGCTCGAGCGCGCGTCCGAGCCGCGGCCCGTGCTCGCCGAGCGCGTCGAGCGCAGCCTTTTGCGCGGCGCCGGTGATGGATGTCTGGCGTGTGGCATCTCGCTGCCGCGCGATCGGTTCCATGCGTGCCACCGTTTGCCGAAGCTCGAGTACGCGCGCCTCTTCGAGATCGGCTTGGCGATCGGCGGGGAAGTACAGCGCGGCGGCAAGCGCGATTCCTGCCGCGGCGCCGGCGCCGAGCACGACGATCTGGCGCTGCCGCGCGCGCGCGCTGAGAATCTCCTGCGGCAGCAGATTCACGGGCGGGCTCGCGTCCACCGCGCTGGCCCACGCAAGCCGAAGCGCCGCGAGATCGTCGCGGAAGCGGTCTTCGGGGGCAGGCAGCGCGTTCAGATCGATCCCTGCCGGCGAATCCAGGGTCTCGATCTCGATGTCGAGCGAGGCGATCAGCGGCGCGGTCAGCGATCGCAGGTCGCGATAGTCGCCGCACGTCACCACGAGATCGACGCTCGTCCTGAATGTCTGCTTGAAGAAGAGGAAAGAGCGGCGCAGCTCTGATGCAAGCCGGGTGGCCAGCGTGTCGCGATCCGGCAGCCGCGCGTTTCCGTGATAGCCCCACGGCAGCTCGCGCGCGAACAGCGGCAGGCCGTTGCGCACGATTGCGAGACTGCTCGCGTCGGCGCCGAGCGCAAGATAGGCGACAGCCTTGCCTGGCAATCCGGCCGGCACGAGCCGCGCCAGCGACACGAGCGCCATCGACGGAACGAGCACGCCGCCCACGGTGAAACCGGCCGCCACGATCGGCTCGAGCCGCGCGCGGATGTCGGCGGCTGACGCCGCGACCAACGCGACCTCGCGCCGCGGCGGTCCCTCGGATTCAACCGTGTCCCCCAGGATGGCGGCGGATGCCGCATCGCCGGGCAGCGGGCCAAACCTCGAGAGCTCGTCGCCAGCTTCGCGGCGCGCGATGGCTTCGATGTGCGCGGGATCTGCGGGAGGCAGCTGCAGGAACCGGAAGGCCGAGGCGACGCCCCAGAGCGTGACCCACGCCTGGCGCGGAAGTCCGTGAAGAGACCGCGCGCTTTTCAGGCCCGCCGTCAGTGTGGCGGGATCACGAGGGTCCCACTCGAACGAGTGGAACCTGCGTACGCGGACCGGCGCAATCGCCGCCTGCGCGGTGATGACCGTTCGTACATCGGCCTCGACAAGGCGGCATCGTCCCGCCGAGACCTCGATTCCGACCCGGGTTGGCATGTCGTGACCTGGCGCGCATCAATCCGCTTTCGGCTGGGGCCGGGCGGACGGACACGTGTTGTCTCACGGGAACGGGGAAGTATAGCGGAAAACCCGCGGGGCCACAATTTCTGTAGCAAGGGGCCGAGCGGCGACTCAGCGCACCTTGCGAGAGTGGCTAGGCGGTGGCATAGTAGTGACTATCACTACATTGAGGTCCGACATGGAAGAAGCCGTTTCCGCAGCCGACGCCAATCGCCGTTTTTCCAGAATCCTCCGCAGCGTTCGCGAAGGCCGCAGTGTCGTGGTGACCAGCCACGGGAAGCCAATCGCGAGAATCCTGCCGGTCAGCGGAGAGGACGACCGAATGGCGCAGGGCGCCCGCGCTGCGCTGCTGACTCGCCTTCGGTCTCAGGCCGTTGTCAACGTCGGCCGCTGGAGGCGCGACGAGCTCTATGAGAAATGAGCCATGAGAGTCGCGCTGGACACGAACATCCTCGCATACGCCGAAGGCACGAACGGTGCCGAGATGAAGAAGGCGGCGTTGGAATTGATTCAGCATCTGCCGGCCGGTTCGATCGTGATTCCTGTCCAGGCGCTGGGAGAACTGTTCAACGTGCTCGTGCGCAAAGCAAAGCGACCTGCCGCGAAGGCGCGCATGGCGCTTCTGAGCTGGCACGATGCCTATGGCACGGCCGACACGTCGCCGTCCGTCATGGTGAACGCGGCGGACCTCGCGACGGATCACCTGCTTGGCATCTGGGACGCCGTCGTGCTCTCGGCATCGGCCGAGTCCGGATGCCGGCTTCTGCTATCGGAGGATCTGCAGGAGGGGTTTACCTGGCGTGGCGTGACCGTGACAAATCCATTTGGCGCTGCGAGACATGCGCTGCTGACTGCACTGCTTACTGGGACGAGAACGCCAAAAGAGTGAGCCGGGTGCAAAGGCTACTTCTCGCGGGCTCTTCGGGCTTCCAGGGTGGCCTCGAGTATCGCGCCGACCGACATCGCGCACCCGATACCACGTAAACATGCTATTCAAACGTGCAGGAGCCGATGGGCCTGCAGTGGGCTTCGTCCGAACGCTGCATGGGATAATGGGCGATCATGACGTTTGTCGAAGCCATGCGGATTCTGGCGGCATTCGACCGGCATGGCGTGTCGTATGTGTTGATTGGATCGATGGCGATGGCGGCCCAGGGCCTGGTGCGTGCGACGCGCGACATGGATATCTTCGTCGACCCGGACGAATCCAACGTCGCGAAGCTGAAGGCGGCGTTGACGGAGGTCTTCGGAGATCCGGAGATAGCTTCGATCTCCGCCGTCGATTTGGCGGGCGACTATCCGGCAATTCAGTATGTTCCGCCGAACGCGGATTACTGGCTCGACATTCTCGCGAAGCTGGGAGACAGCTTGAGCTACCACGACATCGAGCACCAGGACTTGCGCGTCGGTAACGTATTAATTCGGGTGGCAACCCCGAAGATGCTGTATCGAATGAAGCGCGATACGGTGCGTCCACAGGACCGTGTCGATGCGCAGGTGATCAAGGAACGGTTCGCGCTGGAGGAAGACTGATGCCGATCCGAAAATATCGGTCTGTCGCGGACATGCCAAGCGCGTTGTATCGAGCTCCTCTGGATCCGCGCAACCTCGAACTGGTCTGCGACTTGTCGGAGGCGGCGCTACGGCTCTCGCCACGGCGATTCCCACCCGGCATTCACCGGTACAATTCGGTCTCCGAGGCCGCGTCGCGTCGCGAACTCTGGGAACGAACGAATCGCTGAGTTGCCGCGCTACTGAATTCTGAAGCCGATATCGTCGCCCGCGATTACCGCCGTCGTCGCCGGCACGCTATAGCCGGTTTCGAGGGTTCCGTTGGCGCCGGCCGACAGCACCCACACGGCGCTTTTCGGCGTGCCGCCGATCG
>JBBDWL010000048.1:0-5471 GCA_040902895.1 Vicinamibacterales bacterium
TTCGGCGCCTTCGTGGGCGTGGTGCACCTTGGACACGTGGTGCGCGTCGAAGGGATCGGTCAATTCTCGTCGCGCCATACGGCGGCCGAACTCGACGCGTTGCAGCGCGACCGCGCCGAACGGTGGCTGACGACCCCACCCCTCAATATTCCGCGCCTGTCGCGGGAAGATCAGTACCTCGATGAGGGGTTGTGGCACGTGCGCGAGCGCAATCGTCGCTGGGACGCCGAGCAGATCACGGCGGCGTGGCACGAGAACCTGATTGTCGAGCGGTTTTTCGCGCCGGTCCTCGATCGCCCGACGTATGTGTCCGCGACTGGCACCCGCTGGCCGGCCGAGCATCGCGCCGACGCGCAATCACGGGCTGTACCCGATCCGGCATTTGTCAGCCAAGCCGAGACCTATCCCATTCTTGCGTGGTCGAAGCCGTTGTATTGGTCGATCGTGGTGCTGGCCGCCTCAGCGTTATTGGTGGGTCCACGATTTCGCGGTTGATGCCGATGTTGCACGCCAGTCTCGGCGTGCCGGTCGACGGGAAGGCCTACGATCGCCAGGGCGGCGGCACGTCCACGCTCGAGATCAATCCGTTCACGCGCCAGCTCGAGCGCGACTTCATCAGCCTCAGCGGCACGACGGTCAATTGCGCGGGCGGCGTAACGCCGTGGCACTCGTGGATCACCTGCGAAGAGACCAGCGTCGGGCCCACGGCCACCGGTTGGGGGCGACGAATGGCCTTTCTCTACAAGGATCCGGGTGGTCCGGTGTTGCGTTTCTGCTTCGCCAAGAAGGACGAAACGCTGCGAGCGGCCGTCGACTGCCTCGTCCGCATATAGATCGTCCACGGATTTCACGGATTTCACGGATGCCCACGATCAGGCCCGGCGCCGCGCGCATCCGCGCGCGGCGGTGAGGGAAGAGACACCACAAAACAAGCGGCCTGACCAGTAAGCAGGTGCCGTTTGTTTTGTGGTGTCTCTTCCTTCACCGGCGGCTTCGCCGTCGCCGGGCCTTGCCCCTCGGCTGCGGCTGCGGTCATCCGTGTCATCCGTGTAAACGTGTAATCCGTGGATCAAAATGATCTGTCGCAGGTGGTGCGCGGCCCCGCGCGACGGGTCCCATTGCTTCGGATATCCAAGCGAGACTTCGTCAAACCGCGCGCCATCGAACTCGCGTGACGCTCGCAATATGCCGATCAGTCGAGGCTCGACCGCAACCCGAGCCGATAGCCTGCATAGACGAGCACACACCCGAGGACGACCTGCGCGAGCAGATTGCCGGTCGCCTTCGCGATCGCCCCCGCCTGCCATAGCGTCAGGGTGTCGATCATGAGACTGGAAAACGTGGTGAACCCTCCGAGGACGCCGGTGATAAAGAGCGTCCGTTCGATGGGCGTCAGCGCCAGGCGCTGCGCGGCGAGCGCCCCGGCGATGACGCCGATCGCCAAGGAGCCGATCATGTTGACGGCCGCCGTGGCGTACGGGCTCGGGCTGCCGAGCGCCCGTGCGGTCATCAGGTTCATACCGTGGCGAGCCGCCGATCCGAGCGCACCGCCGAGGATTACGGCCAGCCAGGTCATCGCCGTATTATGGCCGAAGGCGCTTCGGCCCTGGCCGGCTAGCGCCAGCGTTGTTCGTCCACCAGGCGCCGGACGCGGCCGCCGATCTCGTCAGCGATCTCCGCGACCGCCGTCGCCGGCTGGCCTTTTGGATCTTCAATCGGCCAGTCGTCGCGGCGAGTGCCCGGCACCACCGGGCACTCATCGCCGCAGCCCATGGTAATCAACCAGTTGGCGGTTGCCGCCAGCGCTGGTGTCAATCGCTGCGGCCGTTCGGCTGACAGATCGATCCCTCGAGACCGCATGACCTCGATCACCTCGGGATGGACGCGATCGGCCGGCTGCGTGCCGGCCGAGATGGCGCGTGCCTGTGAAGCGTCCGCGTACTGAGTGAAGAGGGCCGCGGCGATTTGCGATCGGCCGGCGTTGTGCACGCAGGCGAAGAGGACCGTGATCACGAGGCCTTGAGCGCTACCTGCAATCGCCGCTCGTCTTTGGCGCTGATGTCGGTGTGGGTCAGGGCGTGCAGCGCCGCGTTCACCACGGCAGCAACGACCGGGTTGTCGATCTCCGCCATCTTGTAGTGCATCCAGATCCCGTCGCGCCGCGCCTCGACGAGGCCGGATCTCTTCAGATACGCGAGGTGCCGCGACGCCGTGGGCTGGGGGACATCAAGACTGGCGTGGATGTGGCACACGCAGATCTCGCCATCGCCCAGCAACGACAGGATTCGCAAGCGCGTCGGATCCGCCAGCGCCGCATAGACCCTGGTCAGCGCCTCGAGGTCCTTGACCTTGGGCGTCGGTTTGGCCGAACAACAGGGGGTTGACATATTCGTTAGCGCGAATATAGCATGGGCCTCACGTATTCGCTAACGCGAATATGGCGCCTGACGGGAAGAAGATGCGCGGCCGCGGCCAAGCCCACTGGGCCCGCGCCGGTCACCGCCACTGGCAATGCATTTGATCCCGACACGCGATGACCTCCCGACAAGCGTTGCCTCCCGACCAGCCTCATATCCCGACAGCCGGTTACGGAACCGTTTTTGCGGCGCTCGCCGCGTTACTGCTGGCGGCCAGCGTCATCACACCACGAACGAGGCCACTAGGCGCGACCGACCGCGGACCGGTATAGAACCACTTGACGGCTAGTATTCAAGTATTATATTGAGTATTTGTTTATGACGACCCATGCCACGGCATCATCGCCTGGGGTCTTACTCGGCCTGCGCGAGAACGCCGCGCAATTCGCCCTCTTGATCGTCGTCAACGCGTTCGTCGGGGCGATGGCCGGCCTCGAACGCAGCATCCTGCCGGCGATTGCCGAACAGGAATTTGCGCTCGCGGCCCGTACGGCCATCCTGTCATTCATCGTCGTATTCGGGGTGTCGAAGGCGCTCACCAACTATGGGGCGGGACGCTGGTCCGATCGCTTCGGCCGCAAGTCCATCCTGGTGCTTGGCTGGCTGGTGGCGGCACCGGTCCCGTTCCTGCTGATGTGGGCCCCGAGCTGGAACTGGATTCTGTTCGCGAACGCGCTCCTGGGCGTCAGTCAGGGGCTCACGTGGTCAACGACCGTCATCATGAAGATCGACCTCGTCGGGCCTCGGCAACGCGGACTGGCCATGGGCCTCAATGAGTTCGCGGGGTATGTCGCCGTCGCCATGAGCGCACTCGGCACCGGCTGGATTGCCGCGGAGTACGGTCTGCGACCGCAGCCCTTCTACCTTGGGGTCGGGTTCGTGGTCGTCGGCCTCGTGCTCTCGATCGTGTTCGTTCGCGATACCGCGCCGCACGCGATTCAGGAAGCGAAACACACCGGGCGGGCTTCCTCCGATGTGACGCCCACCGCGGCCGAAGTCTTCACGCGTACGACGCTTCATGATCGCAATCTGTCGAGCGTGACGCAGGCGGGCCTGGTGAACAACCTCAATGACGGGATGGCATGGGGTTTATTTCCGCTCGTGTTCGCCGCCGCCGGCGTGCCGCTGGCCGCCATCGGCCTGCTGGCGGCCATCTACCCCGCCACATGGGGGATCGGCCAGTTGGTCACGGGCGCACTGTCGGATCGCATCGGCCGGAAGCCCTTGATCGTCTGGGGCATGTGGGTGCAGTCCGCTGGCATCGTCGCCACCGTGCTGTCGCACGAAATCCCGGGCTTCGTCTTCGGGGCCGTGCTCCTTGGCCTTGGGACGGCGATGGTGTACCCGACGCTGCTGGCCGCCATCGCTGACGTGGCGCATCCGTCGTGGCGGGCGTCGGCGGTTGGCGTCTATCGATTGTGGCGGGATCTTGGTTACGCCATCGGCGCCGTCCTGGCCGGGGTGACGGCGGATCTCTTCGGATTACACGCCGCCATCTGGCTCGTCGGGGGGCTCACGTTCGCCTCGGGGGTTGTGGCAGCGATTCGCATGAGCGAAACGGCTCACCGGCGCATCGTCGCGATCGCTGCACTATCTTCCGCCTTCGAGAACGGTCGACGGCGGGACGAAATCGTTTGATATGGGGGCGATACCTACCGCGCGGAACTCCTGGCCGCAGTCGTGAAGGCCGGATACAGGTTTCTGGGTCGCAGTTGCGGTAGCCTCACGAGTGAACCGGTCAAGGACCATTGGGCCTCAGTCGGCGATAGACTTCAATCGACCACATCGTGGTCTGTCTTCGGTCGACCAATTCGAAGCCCGCCCTTGCCACCAAGTGTTGCATCTCTCGAACCGGATGGACGAACGCGCGAAACGGGTTCGATCGAAGTCGTCTCACGGCATTCTCCGCGGCGATCGCCAGGCGGACAAACCACCGCTCGCGCGGGTACGACCACGCGAACGCCTGATGTGCGTGGTCAAGCGCGGCGCTTAGCAGCGGCTGATAGTGCGGGTAACAGCAGACGGCGCGATCCATCACGACGACGGAGGCTGCCGGTAGCTGTTCAGCCAATTCGACGAAGTCACCGTGCGTGAATGCCACGCGCTCGGCCTTGCCGCGGCGGGCGGCTTCACGCTTGCCGGCCTCGATAAATGCTTCGGAGGCGTCGATCGCGGTCGTGTTGACCGCACCGAAATCCAGCAATTCGAGACTGAGAAGTCCAAGGCCGGCTCCGATATCCAATATCGCTCCGGACACCAGCCGCGCTTCCGACAACGCGTCACGAAGCAAGCGGGTCGTGACGTCGGGGCCGTGACGGTGGTAGCGAGCGAGATCTTTCTCGGCGTCCTTCTCGGTGAAGTGCGCCTGTGCGGAGTGCGTAAAGCAACAGCACGATGCCACGAACTCAGGACCTCCTGACGAAACGAGAGTAAGCGCAGGTCACGTCTTCTCTTGACCGCGGGAGCCGGGCTGTGGTGTATGGCTGATCATGCGCGTTGTCCAGTTGTCCTCGGCCGTGGCGCGGAAGGCCGCAGTAGCCGTGGCCATCATACTGCTGACGGTTGACCTGTTTGCGCAACAAGATGAGCGCGAACGCGAGAAGGTTGAGCGCGTCGCGGACGTCCTGGCGGCGCTCGGCGCACGTGACGGCGCACACATCGCCGATCTCGGGTCAGCTGACGGTTTTTATACGCTGCGAATTGCTGCTGCCGTCGGGCCGAGCGGCCGGGCCTACGGCATCGATATCGACGAGAAGTCCCTCGGTCGGCTGCGCGAACACGTCAAGCAGCGCGGCGTCGCCAACCTCGAGGTGATTCTCGGTGACGCCGCCGATCCCAAGCTGCCGGTTGGGGCGCTTGACGCGGTGCTGATTCGCAATACCTACCACGAGATGACCGAGCATCGCAGTGTCCTCAAAGGCGTCATGAATGGCTTGAAACCTGGTGGCGAGCTGGTGGTCATCGAGGGCATTCACGAGAATGTCCGCAACCTCTCGCGCGAGCAGCAGGTCAAGGAGCACGAGATCGCTCCTGAAATCGTCGAGACAGAGCTGC
>JBBDWL010000049.1:0-2369 GCA_040902895.1 Vicinamibacterales bacterium
CCCCTCGGACTCCCCTACACGCTCTCTCGCGGGGACCCCCACGGCCCCCGCTCCGTTCGCGTGGCTCGTTCGCTGCGCTCACTCGCGCTACAGCGGCTTCGCCCCTCGGACTCCCCTACACGCTCTCTCGCGGGGACCCCCACGGCCCCCGCTCCGGACCTTCTGCCCGGGGCTCTGCCCCGAACCCCGGCTCGCTACACTCGCTCGGCCCGTCGGCCTGGCTCCGTTCCGCTCGCGTGGCTCGTTCGCCGCGCTTACTCGCGCTACTAGGCCTTGCGAATGGCGAACAGCCGGTCGTTGAACTGCACGGCCTGCCCGTTTTCCACGTACGCCTTCTCGATGGCGCCGTCGAACTCGCTTTCGATCTCGTTCATCAGCTTCATCGCTTCGATGATGCAGAGCACCTGCCCTTTGTGCACGGTGTCGCCAATCTCGACGAAGGACCGGGCGCCCGGCTCCGGAGAGCGATAGAACGTGCCCACGATGGGTGACTTGACCACGGCCAGCTCCACGCCGGTAGCTTCGGTGGCGGCCGGCGCGGCAGACGGCACCGCAGCCAGCGGAGCCGGCGGCAGAGCGGGCCCCGGCGCGGGGGGCGCGGGCGCGGCGTGACTCACAACCACGTCGTTGGCCTTCCTGACGCGAAGCCTGAGCCCTTCATGTTCCAGCTCGAACTCGGCGAGGTCGTGCTCGCGCACGAGATTCAGCAGTTGTTTGATGTCGTCGACGTTCATGCGGCTCACGTGGTCGCGATCAGTTCCCGTGCTGCGTTTGTCAGCCATTCAGGGCCATTGCCGGTAACGGCGAGATCGTCTTCGATCCGCACGCCCATGGCGTCCTCTCCCGATGCGGACGACGTGTCGAGATATGCGCCCGGTTCAATCGTCACGACCATCCCCGCCGCAAGCAGCGGAGTATCTTCAGGTGCGTCCCGCGACAGCCGCGGATCTTCGTGGACATCGAGCCCGAGCCCGTGTCCCACCGCGTGCCGCACGGCTCCACCATATCCGTGCCGGTCGAGCACCCGCCGCGCCGCCGCGTCTATGTCCTGCACCCTCGCGCCCGGCGCCAGCGCCGCGGCAGCCGCGCCGTGGGCCTCGAGCACCGCCGCATGCAGATGGCGGGCGCGATCGCCGGCCGGTCCCACACTGAGCGTGCGCGTGATGTCGACGGCATAGCCGTCGAGCATGCCGCCGAAATCGACGACGACGAGATCGCCCGGCGTGAGCACGCGCCCCCCAGGCCGCGCGTGCGGCAGCGCCGCATTCGGACCAGAGGCGACAATCGTTTCAAACGCCGGCCTGCTGAACCCCGCGCGCGCGATGGCGTGATTCAGATCCGCCGCGATGTCGCGCTCGCTGCGCCCGCTTCGCACCCACTCGGGGAGCAAGGCCGCCAGGCGGCTGATGCGCGCGCCTGCATCGCGCAGCGTCGCCAGCTCGCCGGCGTCTTTCACCAGACGCTGCCGCTCGACCAGACGCTCGGCGGCGACGAGCTCGATGCCTTCGAGCCGCTTCCTCCATGCCTCGTGCTGGGCGACGGTGACATGGGCGGCCTCGAAGGCCACCCGCCGGCCGTCAATCCCGCGCACAACCGCCTCCAGGCCATCGTCGTAACTCCCTTTGATTACAACGACTTGGGAGTTGTCTGGCCAGTCCGTGGCGAGCGCTTCGACCGACCGACTGTAACGAAAGTCGGTCATGAAGTAAAGCCGACCTCGACAGATGAGAAGGCGCGCGGCGGTGCCTCCGAACCCGCTGATATACAAGATGTTGGCGGGATTTGTAATCAGGACGGCCTCGGCGCCGGCCTCGTGCGCGGCATCTGACACCGCGGCTATGCGCCGCGCGATCGTGTCACGCATCACGGCCGGTTTCGCCGCCGCGCCGCAGCTCTTCGATCCGCGCGAGCCAGATCTCGAGGCGCTCGATCTGCGCGGCGCGCTGCGATCCAGCAGCCGCCTCGATCGAGGCATCGAGCGCCGAGAAATCGGGATCGCCCGCGCGCTCAGAGAACGCGGGCGGTTCCGCCGGCGCGGGTTCTACAACTTCGGGAACTGTTCCAACGACCGCCGGCACCGGCGCGATCAGCGCGGGTGGCGCGGCGGGATCGCCCAGTTCCGCGAGCGCTCGGATGGCCGCAAGATTGTCGGGAGCGATCGAGAGGACGTATTCGAACTCGGTGCGGGCTTCGTCAACCCGTTCCAGTTGCTGCAGCGCGCGCCCGAGCGTGACGCGCGCCGAAAGATATGCGGGATGCCGCTCGAGACCCGCGCGGCAGGCGGCGACCGCCTCGTCGAGACGTCCGGCGCGCCGGTATTCCTCGGCCAGCGCGCCGAATGCAATGGACGCCGGGTCCTTGCGGACCCG